>JAIEOW010000036.1 GCA_019750095.1 Phycisphaerales bacterium | reverse complement strand
TCGACCCCGGCAACTTCAACGGCGTCGATGGGCTGACTGTGCTCGACATTTTCGACTTCCTGAACGCCTGGTTTGCAGGCAACCCTTCCGCCAACCTCGACGGCATGAACGGCGTCGATGTCGCCGACATCTTCTTCTTCCTGAACGAGTGGTTCGACGACTGCATGTGAGCTCTCGCACGCGTCTCGGATTCAGCTCGCAAACAAGCACCCAACCCATCGTCAATCCGACGGGTCGGGTGCATTTGGAAAAACAAATCGTCGTAGACGCCGCACCTACCCCACCTTCCCCCCACACCCCCCACAAAACTTGTCTCCCGCCGAGAACTTCGTCCCGCACCCCGAGCAGAACCCGCCCGCCGCCTTCGGCGCCTCGGCCGCCTTCTCCACACGCTGCATGCCGCAGGTGCCGCAGAACTTGCCGGTGATGCTCGACCCGCACCCTTCGCAGATCGCGGCCGCAGATCCCCCGGCCGCCGCGGCCTTGCCGCCCGGCTGGGTGACATCGATGTCGCCGACAAGGTTCGCCTCGCGGGCCTTGCGCTTGAGCTGCTCGACCTTGGTTGTCTCCTGAATGTTGATGAGCTCTTCTTCCAGATCGGGCGCGCACGCCTCGCACAGGTTCTTTTTCTCGTTCCAGCACGCCTCGGGGCAGACCCACTTGCCGCAGCGGCCGCACTGCTTGAAGAGCTTCTTCATCTCGACAACGGCTTCATCCAGAGCCGTGTCGCGTTCTTTGCCGCGCATCAGGTCGTCGGCGGTGTTGGCCATGCTGTCGGCACCGCCCGAGAGCGCGCCGAGCAGGCCGCCGGCGTTGCGCAAGATCCCCGCGGCGATGCCCAGCTTGCTGGGCTTGAACGGCGACATCAACCCGTCGCCGCACCCGTCGCAGTTGAACTCGAACTGATACCCCTTCTCCGTCGAGCAGTCGCGATAGTTGTTGGTGAAACGAATGAGCTTGGCCATGGCGGAACTTCTCCCGATCGTGTCGCCAATCCGAAAAGCGGCCCTTCAACACGTCATCAATCACCACGATTGCGTTAATCGTCGGCCGAGATCGACTGCGGCCCTTCCTTGCCCGCCACCCGCTCCATGTACCCCTTGCCCTTGCGCTCATACTTCGTGAACCCCAGCCGCTCGAGGTTCTTGTTGCTCAGCATGCTCTTTTCCTTCAGCGGCGACCAGTTGCCGGCGATATTCGGCGCCACGATCGCCCTTCGGCACGGCTTGCCCGTCTCCGGATGGGCCGAGAGGGCCTTCTCCTTCATCGATTGCACATGCTCAAAGGTCTCGCCCGTCGGCTCGCCCTTGGCGTCCAGCAGCTCATAGACATAGGTCGGCATGGTGTATCTTAGTGCCCGTTCCGGAATGGTGGCACAGGCGTCCCGCCTGCGAGAAACCCCTACTTGCCCGCCCGCACTCTGGCCGCCGCCTCGCCCACGATCGCCTCGGTGTCCTTGCCCATGATCGGCCCGCACGCCCGCATTGCCTCGGCCCGGTCGCGATCCAGCGTCTCGATCCGCAGGAAATGCGGCAGCACCCGTGCCTCACGCTCGCTCAGCGTCGCGCTCATGATCCTTGGCCCGAGCGCCTGCCACACCATGTCCTTCACCACCAACGCGCCCTCGCGCTTCAATCGGACCTGGTCGTACATGATCGGCCGCAGCGCCTCGGCACATGTCAGCAGTGCCGACAGATCCCCCATTGCACACGCACTCTCGATCCCGGCAAGCCCAAACTCTGGCGAGAGCGCGCCGGGCTGGTCCTTGGCCGTCGCCATGATCAGCCGCACCGCGTCGGCATCACGCCCCTGAATCGCCAGCGCGCTCACCGCCCGCGCCAGCTCACGCGATTTCAGGTGCGACGCCAGTTCATCACCCATCGTCCGCGGCGGCAACCCCGGCAGCGGCAGCTCACCCTCAACCCGCGGCCCCTGCGGACCAAACGTGATCAGCGGGTCGCCATACACCGCGATCTTCCACGCCGGACCATCATCAAATCGCACCGCCGCTCCCCACGGCAATCCTTCCAGCAGCCGACGCATCGCCAGCGGCGTCGGAACAAACCCCTGCAGCAGCGGCTCATGCACCGACCCGAGATACGCATACGCCCCGCGATCCAGCCACGCACCCGCCACCGTCGATCGCTCCGTCGGCGACCACGCACTGAACGAGTGCACGAAGTACACCATCGCCGGACGCCGAAGCACCGGCACATCGCCCACCAGCCCCTGCCCCGGCTTCAGATCAAACCACTGGGCCTGCCCGGACGAGTTCACGGCGATCAGCCCCGCATCGACGCCGAAGCCCGGCATCTCTGGTGTTCCTGCAAGCCGCCTGCGCAACATCTCCAGCGACGCGCCACCCGGCGCATCATCAACGACCACCTTCAGTGTCGTCTTGCCCAACAGGTCCGACGTCGCGCTCGCGTCATACTCGCTCCACGGCCTTGTCGAGTCGTACCCATCCAGCAGCCACGCCCGCTCGGGAACCAGGAAAATCGCACTCATCGCACTCATCGCGGCGGCGGGCTCATTGCCCATGATCTGCCCGCACCACGCCCAGCGTTTTCGGCCGGTTGATTCCGATGACCGGCCCACGACATCCGTGAGCGCAAAGTACCCGCGCTTGTCCTTCTCTCCCAGAAACACGCGCGATGGGGACGTAAAGCACAGCGTCACCGCATCCACATCATCCCCCAGCGCGTTCCATCGGAACCCCGTCGCATCCAGCGCGGCATCCAACCTCCCGCGAAAACTCTCGGCGTTCTCTAGCGGGATGTACCCCGTCACGTCTCCAAACGCGGGCGGATCGATCCATACCAGCACCTGACCACGAGCCGTTGCCAACGCAAATGCGGCGGGCCACGCCGAATCACCCGGACTCGCCACCACCACGCCCGGCGGTGCAAAGCCCGCATCTTTCCAGCGCTTGGGCAACTCCGCCGCACTTGGCGCGCCCCAGATTGCGGCTTGCACTTCGCCCAGCCGCGACTTGCGCAGCGTCGCCGACTCGGGCAGCTTCGCGTCTTCGCCCGTCGCGTTCCATCGCACGATCGAAGTCGGCTTGAACGCGCGGACGAAGCGCGCGATCGCCACACGCGCCGCGAACGTGCCGTCATCGATCAGCACCGGATAGATCAGCGGGTCCTTCTCCGCGATCCGCCAGCGCGCGATCGCCGCGACATACGACGCCGCATCCGGCACGATCACCACCGTCGGCCGGATCGCAATCTGGCGATGGATGAGATTCGTCCGGGCCCCCAAACGCAAGCTGGGTGGCAGCGTGGACAGATCCACCATCTTGCCCGTCGGCTTCTGGGCCGGCGGCGTGCCCGGCTGCTGAGCCATCGCGCCCTGAGCGCACATGGCCAGGATCCCCATCGCGGTCCGAAAACCGCTCAATCGGCGGCGTTGAGCGCGCCGCAAAGCGTGGTCGGCCGATCGGGCATCGTCGTGTGTTCTAGCATCGAGCCGCATGGCGTACCCCGACAAAGAGCAGTGCGTTCAGATCGTCCGCGCCCAGCGTTCCGGCGGCACACACGCCCCGGACGCCACGCTGGTCATTCCCATCTGCGTGAGTTTGCTGGACGATCAGCTCACGCCCGTGCTCGCATATCGGCGACTCGTCGCCCCCGACGCGCGCACGGCCCCGTCGTTTCTGCTGGAATCCGTCGAAGGCGGCGATCGCCAGGGCCGACACTCGATCCTCGGCGCCCAGCCCACGCTCGAGATCATCGCCCATCAGCACACGGTACGCATCCTCGATCATCGGGCCGCCACCAACCAGCCCGAGGTGCGCCAATCCGTCGAAACCGACCCGCTGGATGTCGCCCGGCGCATGTCGGCCAATCTCGTGCTGGTCATGCCAGCGGCTTCCACCGCGGGCGCCGGGGGACGCGGCACGCTGCCCAAGTGCTTTCTCGGCGGATGGGTCGGCTTCGCCGCGTACGACACCGTGCGATACGCCGAGCCCGAAAAGCTCGCGTGGAACAACGCCCCAAAGGATGACCGCCAGCTTCCGGATCTGCACCTTGCGTACTACGACGGCGTGGTCGTCTTTGATCACGTCGACAAGCTGGTTCACGTCATAAAGCTCCTGGAGATTCCGCCGGGCGCAAGCGACGAACAGGTCATCGCCCTTCACGAGAACGCCCGCCGAGCCATCGACCGACGCCTGCAGGAGATGCAGACGCACTCTGAGCCCATGACCTCGGGCCGCATGCCCGGGGCGTCGGCCGCCAAGGGCACCATCACCAGCAACATCACCCCGCTTCAGCACGCGGAGATGCTGGCCAAGGCCAAGGAGTACATCAAGGCGGGGGACATCTTTCAGGTCGTGCTGGGCCAGCGCTTCGAGCGCAGGAGCCGCGCCGACCCGTTTGATGTCTATCGCGCCCTGCGCGCGGTAAACCCCAGCCCGTACATGGTGTACATGCAGTGCGAGGGATGCATCCTCGTGGCGTCAAGCCCGGAGATCCTCTGCCGCGTGCGTCGCCAGCAGGGAGAGCGCATCGTCACCAACCGCCCGCTCGCCGGCACCCGCAAGCGTGGCACGACGCCCGAAGAAGACCTTGCGCTCGAACGCGATCTGCTGGCCGATCCGAAAGAACTCGCCGAGCACGTGATGCTCGTGGACCTGGGGCGTAACGACGTGGGCCAGGTGGCCAAGCCCGGCTCGATCAAGCTGCCCGCGATGCTGACGATCGAGCGCTACAGCCACGTGATGCACATCTCGTCCACCGTGACCGGCGCGTTGCGTGACGACGTGGATTGCTGGGACGCGCTGCGAGCCGCACTCCCCGTGGGCACGATCTCGGGCGCACCGAAGATCCGCGCGATGCAGATCATCGATGAGCTCGAACCCATCCGCCGCGGGCCATATGGCGGCGGCATGGGCTATGTCGGGCTCGACGGCGACATGGACATCGCGCTGGCACTCCGGACGATGGTCGTGCCGGTGGCCCGCCGATCCGCCGATGGTGAATGGGTTTATCACCTGCAGGCCGCCGGCGGGATCGTCGCCGACTCTGAGACCCAAGCCGAGTTTCAGGAAACCGTGAACAAAGCCGCCGCACTTGCCCGCGCGATCGATGTGGCTGAGGCGGCATTTGGGTGAACAGGTAGCGGCGCTAGTGCATCCGCTGCGCCGCAACCTGCTCGTCGGTCGGCATCTCCGGTCTGGCCTGCACGCGCACGCGCAGCACCCGCGTCGGCGTCGCTTCCAGCACCGTGATCGTCATGCGCCCGTGCGAGAATGTCTCGTTCACCTCGGGAATGTGCCCAAGCGTGCTCAGTACGAATCCGCCGACGGTGTCATAATCGTCGGACTCGGGAATGTTCACGCCTAGCGGTTCCATCGCCTCGTTGGCCGCCTGGACATACGCGCGGGCGTCGATGTCTGCCAGCCCGCTGCGCGGGCCGTTGGCGATCATGTCCTCGTCGAGCTTGATCTCGATCCGCGGCTCTTCCTCGGTCTTCTCATACTCATCCTGGATGTCGCCGAAGACATCCTCGATGATGTCCTCCAGAGACACGAGCCCGACGATCGCGCCATACTCATCGACGACCACCGCGACATGCACTTTCTTCGCCACAAACTCGTCGGCGAGCTCGCGGATGGTCTTGCTGTGCGGCACGTGCAGCGCCTGCCGCAGGATCTGCTTCAGCTCGAAACCACCCCCGACCGCGCTCGTCGCGCCGCCGCGCGTATCGCCCGCAAGCCAGCGGAGCAGGTCCTTCACGTAAAAGAACCCGATGACGTCATCCAGCCCGCCGCCCGTGCGATACACCGGCACGCGCGAGTGTCGCACGCGCCGCACGAACGCCGTGATCTGCCCAAGATTGTTGGTGTATTCCAGCGCCTCGATCTCGCTGCGCGGGGTCATGATCTGTTCAACGGTGCGGCTCTTGAAGTTCACCACCGCCTCGATCATCCGCCGCTCGCCCTCGTCGATCACGCCCTCTCTCTCGCCCTCTTCGGTGATCGAGAGAATTTCGGCCGACAGTTCCTGCTGCTTGTTCACCACGCTCGCGCCCGCGAGCTTGCGGATGAGCGTGTCAATCAGGGTCGCGACGGGCGCCAGCGGCTTCTGCAGCAGATACACACCCCGGACAACCGCCGCGAACGCCCGCACAAACCGCTCGGGCGCGTGACGCCCGATGCTCTCTGAGACGCTCACGCCCAGTATCCACAGCAGCGCGCCGGCGATCACCACGCCAAGCAGCGCGTCCAGCAGTTCCGGCGCGGGCTTGGCATCATCAAAGCCCGCCACCCCGCGCAGCGAAGCCGACACAAACACCGCGCTCACCGCCACGCCCAGATTCGCCAGAATCCGCACCAGCGCCACCGCATACGCGTGCGCATCAATCGATGGCGCGATCCGCATCAGCGCGTGCGACCGCACCTCGCCACGCGGGCCTTTGGCCGCCTCTTCCAGCGCGGCGCCGGTCGTGTTCTCAAGACACGCGTGCAGCGCGCTGAACAGCGTGCCCAGTCCAAGGCACACGCCCATGATGGCCAAAGCCACAAGGTCCATCAGCGCTCACCCCCGCCATCGACGCCGAGCTTCTTGAACGTCGCGCCCACGCCGATCTTGGCAAGAATCCGATCCTCTTCAGCGTGCATCCGCGCAAAGCCATCGTCAGTGTGGTCATCGTGCCCCAGACAATGCAGCACGCCGTGGAGCACGTACAGCAGCATCTCCCGCACCGGGTCGTGCCCATGTTCCAGCGCCTGCCGACGGGCCTCGTCGGCGCACACCAGAATGTCCACATCCAGCGCCCCACCCCGTGCCGACGCTCCTTCAGCGAGATCAAACGTCAGCACGTCGGTCGTGCCCTCAACCCCCGAGTACCGCACATGGGCCTCGGCCATCTCGGCATCACCAACAATCTTCACCCGAACCTCGCCGCCCCCCACTGCCCCCGATGCCCCGACGGCCAGCGTTGCAAGACGACCCAAGGCCTCGCGCTCGGCGACCGACAACCCCGCGTGGTCGTCCAAGCAAACTTCCACGTCCACCCCGGCACGGGCTTGGGGCGCGTTGCATGACAAGGCATACACGTTTCGATCGTCCGGCATCATCATCACCCCTTGGAACCCAGCCACAATCATAGCGGATTGCCGCCAATCAGCACCCTCACACCCCAAGTTTGTTCATAGTATGTTTGGATGCTGGGGCGGATAGGCAATCTGGATCGTTGTCGGGTGGCTCGTATTGGCCACATTCGCCCCAGACCGACACGCAAATCGTCCGAGAACCTGCCGGCAAGCGGCGGGGTCCGACCGTCCTTCATCACCCGTCCAATCATCCTCACAGCATGACCTCACCCTCTTCCGAACCTTTGAATCATTCGTCTGCCTCTGACGACGCCCCGCCGTTCCGCTACACGGCCAAGCTCGCGGGCGCAATCGAAACCCAGTGGCAGAACTGGTGGGACGCGCAGCGCACGTTCGTGCAGCCCAACCCTGGCGAGGTCGGGTTTGATCCGACGCGCCCCAAGTACTTTGTCCTGGACATGTTCCCCTACCCCTCCGGCGCGGGGCTGCATGTGGGTCACCCCGAGGGATACACCGCGACGGACATCATCGGGCGCTTTAAGCGCATGAAGGGGTGCAATGTTCTGCATGTGATGGGCTGGGACGCCTTTGGTCTGCCCGCCGAGCAGTACGCGATCCAGACCGGCGTGCACCCGGCGATCACCACGAAGGCGAGCATCGACACCTTCCGCCGCCAACTCAAGCGCTTCGGCTTCGGCTATGACTGGTCGCGCGAAGTCGGCACGATCGACGAGGACTATTACCGCTGGACGCAGTGGATCTTTCTGAAGCTCTACGAATCATGGTTCGATCCACAGGCCGAGTCGCCCGCATATCCCGACGGCAAGCGCCGCCGGGGATGCGCACGGCCAATCGGCGAACTGATCGCACAACTGGAAACCGGCGATCTGCGCGTCGGGCTCGATGGAGAGCTCGTGCACATCGGCGCCGCGGCGAGCAACCCCATCCCCGGCGCTGAGCCCGTCGGCACGCGGCGCTGGCACGAGCTGAACGCAGTCCAGCAGCGCGAGATCATCGACGGCCAGCGCCTCGCCTATCTCGACGAGATGACCGTCAACTGGTGCCCCGCGCTCGGCACCGTGCTCGCCAACGACGAAGTGGTCGACGGCAAAAGCGAACGCGGCGGACACCCCGTCCTGCGCAAGCCGCTGAAGCAGTGGCAGCTCCGCATCACGACCTATGCCCAGCGTCTGCTGGATGATCTGAAGCTGGTGAACTGGCCGAGCAGCACCCGGACGATGCAGGAAGAGTGGATCGGGCGCAGCGAGGGGGCGGAGATTGACTTTGAGGTGGTTGCTGCTTTGGGTGGTCCGCTGGTCCCCAGCGGATCTGTCTCGGGTGGTCCGCTGGTCCCCAGCGGATCTGTCTCGGGTGGTCCGCTGGTCCCCAGCGGATCTGTTACGCATTCAGAAGGTCATTCAACCAACCGCCTCACCGACGTCGCACAGACCCTTGTTGAACTCAACGGCAAAGCTCTCAACCCCGCACAGTTCGTGGGGCGCGACCCCTACCCACAGGGGATTCTCGGCGCGGTTTCGGACCTGATCTCACATCGCCGCCGTCTTCCACATCACCGACTGCCGGACGCAACGTACTTCGTGACTTGGAAGACGGCCGACGGTGTAGTGCTCTCCGATTCAGAGCGAACGGGTGTGTTGGCTGCGTTGACCCACTTCGATGGCGAGCGTTGCCGTGTCTTCGCGGCCACCGTCATGAACAACCATGTTCACTGGATCGTGCGCCCGCTCGGGAACAATCAGCTCGATGATCTGGTGACAGGCGTCAAAAAGTTCACGGCACGCGAGATCAACCAACAACGCGATCGAACCGGCCATCTGTGGGACGACGAGTCACTCGATCACATCATCCGCGATGCGCGGTACTTCACCGAATATGTGGAGTACATCCTTCAGAATCCGGTGAAAGCGGGCGTCGTTGGTGTGCCGTCTGAGTACGCATGGACCTTTGCCCATGCAGCGTGCCATCGTGATCTGATTGAATCCCAGGAAGAACTCGCTGGGGACCAGCGGGCCACCCGAGACCTCGACACGCTGCGCGTCTTCACCACGCGACCCGACACGCTCTTTGGGGCGACATATATGGTGGTGGCTCCGGAGCATCCGCTTGTCGCCATCGCGCTCGACCAGAACCAACCCGCTGGGGACCAGCGGGCCACCCTGAGAACCTACATCACCACCGCCAAGAACCGCTCCGAAGTCGACCGCATGGCCGACGGCAAGGACAAGACCGGCGTCTTCACCGGTCTCTATGCGATCAACCCCGCAACCGGGAAGCAGATCCCGATCTGGACCGCAGACTATGTGCTGATGGGCTACGGCACGGGCGCGATCATGGCTGTGCCGGCGCATGATGAGCGCGACTGGGAGTTTGCCAAGAAGTTCGATCTCCCGATCGTCGAGGTCATCAAGAACCCATCGGGAGCGAGCGTTCAAGAGGGCAGCTTCACCGGCGACGGCCAGGGCATCAACTCCTCCAACAGCGAAGTCTCCCTCAACGGCCTGAACGTCAGCGACGCCAAGAAGACCATCATCACCTGGCTGGAACGCAAAGCCATCGGCACCGGCAAGACCATCTTTCGGCTCCGCGACTGGGTCTTCAGCCGCCAGCGGTATTGGGGCGAGCCGATTCCGATCGTCTTCGATGACCACGGCCGACACTACCCCGTCAGCTTCGACGCCCTGCCCGTCGTGCTCCCCGATCTTGCCGACTATTCCCCAGTCGAGAGCGACGAGCCGCAGCCGCTGCTGGCCAAGGCGACGACGTGGGTCAACACCTCCGCCGGCTCGGCGGGGGTCACTCCGAACGTGCTCGAGCCGCACACGCTGGTGAAGCGCGAAACCAACACCATGCCCGGCTCGGCCGGGTCAAGCTGGTACTTCCTCCGCTACTGCGATCCGAAGAACGCGACGCGATTCGTCTCGCGCGAGGCCGAACGCTACTGGATGGGCCACAGCAATGCGGGTGTCGATCTCTACATCGGCGGCTCGGAACACGCCGTGGGCCACCTGCTGTACTCGCGTTTCTGGCACAAGCTGCTGTTTGACATGGGCGAGGTCTCCACGCCCGAGCCCTTCGACACGCTCTTTCACCAGGGCATGATCACCAGCTTCGCATACCAGCGGCCGGACAAGACCATCGTGCCCATGGACGAAGTCCGCGAAGAGTCCGACGGCGTCTTCGTTGAGATCGCCACCGGACAGAAGCTCGCGCCGATCGTGACGAAGATGTCCAAGCGCTACAAGAACGTCATCAATCCTGATGACGTGATCGCGCAGTTCGGAGCCGACACGTTCCGACTGTACGAGATGTACATGGGCCCGCTGGACGCCAGCAAGCCGTGGAACACCAAGGACACCATCGGATGCTTCCGCTTCCTGCAGCGCCTGTGGCGGCTGTGCGTCGATGAGCAGACGGGCGCGCTCCGCACGTCGACCTCGGCATTGCCCGAGATCGACAAGCAGCTCCACCGCACGATCGCCAAGGTCGATGCGGACATTCCGCGATTGGCCTTCAACACCGCCATCGCCGCGCTCATCGAGTTTGTGAACGCCGCGACCAGCGCGACGGCCGCTACTGGCGGGCTCACGCGCGATCAGCTCGATCTCTTCATCCGCATCGTCGCGCCGTTTGCGCCGCACGTCGCCGAGGACTTGTGGCACAAGCTGGGACACCCCACCAGCATCGCCGACGCCACTTTCCCGATTGCCAACCCCGCGCTGCTGGTGGACGCCGAGATCGAGGTGCCCATCTCCATCGGCGGCAAAGTGAAGCACAAGATCATGGTCCCGCGCGACGCCGACAAGGACGCGCTGGAAAAGCTCGCCATGGCCGACGCCAAAGTGCAGGAACTGATCGCCGGCAAGCAGATCATGAAAGTGATCGCCGTGCCGGGGAAGATGGTGAATCTGGTGCTGAAGTGAGGAAGTGACGGAGTGATGAAGTAAAGGCGAGAATCCGAGCGTCACCGCGTCACCGCGTCATCGCGCCATCGCGTCATCGCGTCACTCCATCCCCTCCCGCGTCCCCAACCCATCGATCTGCATCACCGTGATTCGGCTGACGCGCCACGGGCCGAACTGGCCGCGTTCGGCGAGCGGGTCGCGTTGCCAGTCAAGCCGGAACCACGCGCCGGTCGAGACGTCGTACAGCTTCTGATCCTCGGTGGGCTTCACCCACACGCGGACTTGTGTTCGCGCGACGTTCTTGCCGTCGAGACAGGCCTGCACCGACCCGACGCTGTGCTCGCCGATCGGGTAGCGCTCGCCCAGATTCACGCGCACGGCATCGAGAATCGCATCGCGCCCGCGCGGCCCGGGCACAACGCCAAAGGCCAGCACGCTCGCGGTCTCCTGAAGCATGTCGCGTAACTGTGTGGTATCCGCCTTCGCTGTCAGATCGACCAAGGCCCGCGTCTGCTCGCGCAGAACCTCGCGCTCGGTCGTGATGATCGACCCCGCGATGATCACCCCGATCCCGCAGAGCAGCAGCAGCGCCGCAACGACCTTCGCCATCTTGAACCGCGACCGCGCGTTCAGCAGCGCATACGCAAGCACCGATGCCAGGATCAGGGCGATGCCCAGCGGCCAGGGATTCTCCAGCGTGTAATACACCGCCGGGGCCGGCGTCGGCAGCCGCGGCACGCCACGCTCCACTGGCTCGGTCGCACCCGCGGAAATCTGGGCAAGGATGAAGCTGATCGGCATCGTGATCATCAGACATCTTTACGCAATCGACCCGGACGCGTTGCGGAACCCGAGGGCTTGCGAGCCCAGATCGCCGATCCACGCGCAAATTCTGCTGCGCACCCGGGCGTTCTGCCGATTCACCTCCGCTTGCCCCAGCTCACCCTCAACGCCCTCGACCAAGCCCTCGCGGCCATCGCCCCGCACAGCCCCGACGCCGCCCGCGCCGTCGCCGCGGCCAGATCGCGCACCGATGCTCAGATTCTCCAAACCCCCGAGGGCGTGCCCGCATTCGTCATGGGCGAGGGTGCCTCGGCCCGAGCCCTCTGCTCGCGCAAGCGACCCCTTGCCGAAGCCGTCGCGTTTGTCGATGCGATCGATCTCGCCTCGCGCGGCGTCTATGTCATCGCCGGCTTCGGCATGGGCTATCACGTCCGCGAACTGCTCCGCCGAATCAGCCCGGCGGGCGCGGCCGGTGGCGTCGTCGTGGTCTATGAGCCCGACGTCGAACTCCTCCGCACCGCGCTCGAGCACCAGCCCGACGCCGAATGGCTCGCGTCCAAGCACCTCCGCATCATCACCGACCCCGACGATGCCGCGGCCCTCTCCCAGGCCCTGCACCTCTGCGAGGGGTTCGTCGCCATCAACCCGACCGGCAAGGTCGACCTGACGCACCGGCTCGAACCCATCCGCCACCTTCCCAGCCGACCGCACATCGATCCGACCCTGGATCGCTTCACCCGCACGCTCGACGGCGTGGTCGAAGCGCTCCTGATGACCGTCATCACCACGCTCAACGTCGCTCGCACCACCATCCGCAATCTCGCGCAGAACGTCGACATCTACGCCTCGGCCCCCGGCATCGGCGCGCTGGAGAACGCACTCAAGGGTCGCCCCGCGATCGTCGTCAGCGCGGGCCCGAGTCTTCGACGGAATATCGATCTGCTGTGCTCACCAGGCGTGCGCGAGCGCGTCTGCATCGTCGCCGTGCAGACCGTGCTCAAGACGCTCCTGGCCAAGGGCATCCGTCCGCACTTCATCACCGCGCTGGATTACAGCGAGATCAACCGGCGCTTCTACGAGGGATTGAGCCCCGCCGATGTCCAGGGCATCACGCTCGTCGTGGAGCCGAAGGTCAACCCCTCAGTCACCACGGCGTGGACACGTCTGGGCGGACGCATCATGTGCGTTGGCGATCGCACACTCGACCTTCTGCTCGGAGCCGACCTCACCCAACCCAACGTCGCGCTCAAGCCCGGCGCCACCGTCGCCCACCTCGCCCATACGCTCGCGCGACATCTGGGCTGCGACCCCGTCGCGCTGATCGGCCAAGACCTCGGCTTTACCGATGGTCAGTACTACGCCGCCGGGGCCAGCATCCACAGTGTGTGGGCGTGCGAGCTCAACGAGTTCAAGTCGCTCGAACTGCTGGAGTTTCAGCGCATCGCCCGCATGGGCACCCACCTGCGATCCGCCGAAGACCATCTCGGCCGTCCGATGCGCACCGACGTGCAGATGCTCAGCTATCTGCGCCAGTTCGAACAGGACTTCCGCGAGTACGCACTGCGCGGCGAGCACACGTTCGACTGCACCGAGGGCGGCGTCCGCAAGCAGCACGCCGAGCCCATGCCCCTGCGAGACTTTCTGGATGGTCTCGCGGCCACCGCGAGCATCCAGAGCATAGAAGATCTGCTCGCGGCCGTGCCCTTGGGGATTGCGATCGCAGCCCCGACCGAAACAAACGCGCTCCGCGCCAAAGTGCGCGATCGCGTCGCCCTCGTGCGTCGTCAGGCCGGCCGCGTCAGCGACCTCAGCCGAAAGACCGCCGCCCTGCTGGTCGAGATCGCCGAGCACCACGCAGACCAGGCGCGGGTGAACCGCCTGATCACACAGATCGAGAAGCACAAGAACGAAATCGACACGCTGCGTCCCGGCTTTGCGCTCGTGAACCTGCTGGGCCAGAGCGCGATCTTCCACCGCGTCCGCGCCGATCGCCAGATCTCGTTCCAGGATGATCGCGACGAGTTCGCCGTGCAGTTGCGCCGCGTGGAGCGCGACCTTGACAACGTCCGCACCCTCGCCAGCGCTGGCGACCAGCTCGCGGCGATCCTCGATGACGCCCTGCTCATGCTCGATGGCGGCGATCGCATCACCCGCGATCTTCGCAAATCCATCGATGCCCCCCCCGCCATCGCGCCATCTGCCTCCACACGCACCTTCGCCGCTGTGATCCCTGTTGATCTTGATCACTCGCCGCTCGGCTGGCCCCGATCACTCGACTCGCCCATCGCCGGCGAGGCGAGCATCCTCGCCCTCACCATGCGCCGCGTGCTCGCTGCCAGGCGTGTCTCGCACGTCGTGCTCATCACCGATCGCCCCGAGCGCGTTCGCGCCCTGCTCGGGCAGAAGCTCCTGAACGATGCGCGAGTACGCATCCTCCCTCGCGCCACCGCCGCAACCATCCGCAGATCCAAGGCCGTCGCCACCGGGCGTCTCTGGTCCAGAGCCTGCTGGCGCGGCGGGCTCAGCGATCTCACGTGCTACGACGAGGTCTTTGACCCCATCGCCACACAGGCCGCGCTCGAACACACCAACTGCGACGCCGCCCTCCTGCTCGGCCCAGATTGGTGCGCGATCGACCCCGCGCTCTGCGACCGCGTCATCGAGCGTCACGAGAACGACCCGGCCAATCACCGCGCCACCTTCACACAGGCACTCCCCGGGCTCGCGCCGATGCTGGTCACCGCGCACGTCTGCCGCGAGCTTGCCCCCGGCTTCGCCGCGGGTGCGCTCTTCGGCTCAATCGGCGCGATGCTGGGCTATCTGCCCGCCGCTCCGGCACAAGACCTCATCGGCCAGTCGATCTGCGTCGGGCTCGATGGCCCGGAGCGCGACGCGGGCCTCCGCCTGATCGCCGACACACCCGAGATGGTGGTCGCGCTGGGCAATGCGCTCGCGGGCGATTCTCTTCTGGCCGCACGCGCCATCGCCAGCAACGTTTCGGCACACAAGCTGCCGCCAAGTGAGTTGCATGTCGCCGTTCCCGACGCGCTCACACCGATCGATGGCTCCCTCGCCGCGCTCGCATCGCTGCTGGCCCAACATCCATATCTCGCCGTGACCATCCGCGGCGCTTCGCCCGCGATCGATCCGCTCGATCACCCCGGCTTTGCGCGTCTGCTCGCCGCGGCACGCGCCGCCCCCGGCGTGCACGTGCGCTCGCCCCTTCGCACGGCCAGCCCATCAGCTCTCTCGATCCTGTTCGCCCACGCCGATGTGATCAGCGTCGACATCGATCCCGCGCTCGGCTCAGAGTCCTTCGATCGACTCGCCGCGCTCCGAGCGTCGCTCGTCGCCGAGAACACCCTCGGCGTGCCGTGGCTCGTGCCGCGACTGACACGCGACGATGCCACCATGCCCATCGTCGAGCCGTTCATCAACGCCGCAGTGTCGCGCCATGCCTGGGCCGTGCTCGATCCGCTCACAAGCCCCCGCGCAGGTCGCATCGAGCCTCTACCCATCCCCGACTCCGCCCGCTGCCGCTTCGCGCGCGAGCGCCGTGTGCTGATGCTCGGCGATTCCACGATCCGCGAGTGGTCCGCATGATCACTGGCCTGTTGACCGCATCGCGCCCCGCGCTCGCCCTCATCCTCGCCCGCGCCGGCAGCAAGGGCCTGCCCGGCAAGAACACCCGCGCAATCGCGGGCAATCCATGCTTTCAGTGGTCCATCGACCACGCCCGCACGGCGTCACTCGTCGGTGCCATCGCGATCTCGACCGACGACAAGGCCATGCTCGCAGCAGCCCGCAAAGACGCCACGCTGCTCGCGATCGATCGACCCCACGAACTCGCCGGCGACACGATCACCATCGACGCCGCCGCCCGCCACGCGATCGCATCTGTCGAGCGCGACGTGCCCCTGCCGGCAAGAACTCCGATCGTGATCCTCTACGCCAACGTTCCCGTCCGCCCGTCCGATCTCATCGACCGTGCCATCCGCACGCTCATCGACACGTCCGCCGACAGCGTGCAGTCCTACGCCGGCGTCGGGAAGTTCCACCCCTGGTGGACGGCTCGCGTCGATCCCGGCACCGCGCGCGTCACGCCGTGGGAGGGCGATGTGCTCAACCACAACGTCTTCCGCCGCCAAGACCTTCCCCCCGCGTTCATCCCTGATGGCGGCGTGCTCTGCGTCACGCGGGCCGCGCTCTTTCACCAGATCCCCGGTGTCGCGCCCGGCCCGCACGCCTTCTTCGGGGCCGACCGCCGCGGCGTGATCACACGCGAAGGCGATGTGCTCGACATCGACACCCCCACCGACGCCCTTGTTGCCGACGCGCTGCTGCGCGAGCGTGCCGAGAACGCCCACCATGCGCATCGCTGATCGCCTCATCACACCCGGCGCACAAGACGTCTACATCATCGCCGAGCTCGGCGTGAACCACGACGGCGAGGAGCGCCGCGCCATCCAGCTCGCCGAGGCCGCCGCCCACGCCGGTGCTGATGCGATCAAGCTCCAGCTCTTCGAGGCCGACCGCCTCATGAGCCGCGCCGCCAAGCTCGCCGCGTATCAGAAGGCCGCCGGCGAGACCGATCCGATCGCGATGCTTCGACGACTCGAACTCTCGATCGAGCAGATGGCCGCGGTCGTCTATCGAGCCCACGCACTCGGCGTCCGCGCCATCGTGACGGTCTTCTCCGTTGAACTCGTCTCCGTCGCCGAATCGCTCCCCTGGGACGCATACAAGACCGCCAGCCCCGACCTGATCCATCTTCCATTGCTCCGTGCGCTCGCCCGCACCAATCGCCCGCTGATCCTCTCCACCGGCGCGGCCACACTCGAAGAAGTCCGCCAGAGCATCCAGTGGATGTCCACGCTCAAAACACTCGATCGCACCGCCATCATGCAGTGCGTCAGCAGTTATCCCACACCCATCGAGCATGCCGAGCTGCCCGGTATCGCCGCGCTCGCAGAGGTCTTTGCCGGGCCCGTGGGCTACAGCGATCACACGTTCGAACTCGACACAGGCGCGCACGCCGTCTCCACTGGCGCGGTGCTGCTCGAAAAGCACCTCACCTACTCCCGCTCCGCCGTCGGCCCCGACCACGCGGCCTCGCTCGAGCCCGAGCAGTTCGCCGAGTACGTTCGCCGCGCCCGCGCCGCGGCACAGAAAACGCGTACCCGCCCCCCAGCCCCGCTGAAGCGCGTGCTCGACATCGAGCGCGACGTGCGCACCGTCAGCCGCCAATCGCTCGTCCTCACCCGCGCTCTCCCCGCCGGGCACGTGCTGACACACGCCGACCTCACCTGCAAGCGCCCCGGCACCGGTCTCCCCCCATCGCACCTCGACCGCGCCCTTGGCGCACGCCTGCGCACGGCAAAGTCCACCGACGATCTGCTGACCGCCGACGATCTCATCTGATCTCTATCGCCCCCCAAGACGCGCTCAATCGACGGTCACCGGCTCCGCCGCCCGCGCTTTCACACCCTTCGCCGCCGCCCCCATCGGCGCCGACATCGCCAGCATCCGATCGATCGATTCCAGCGCATGCTTCCGCGCATGCGGGTGCACCACGATCCGATTCACCACCTTGCCCGCCGCCAGATTGTCCAGCACCCAGCACAAGTGCGGCTGGTCAATCCTGAACATCGTCGTGCACAGGCACTGACAGTCCGACAGAATCCGCACATGCACGTCGCGTTCCCCCGCCTCGCGCGCCAGCCGATTCACCAGATGCGTCTCCGTGCCCACCGCCCATCGCGAGCCCGGCTCGGCCTCACGAATCGTCTTGATGATGTACTCCGTCGACCCCGCAAGGTCCGACTTGTCCACCACCTCTTTGCAGCACTCCGGATGCACCAGGATCGTCGTCCGCGGCGCATGCTGATTGCCGGCACCATCCGACGCACGCCGCTCGTCCTCGGCGCGCACCTGATCGCAATGTTCCGGCCGAAACAGCTTGTGCACCGAGCAGTGCCCCGCCCACAGAATCACCTTCGCTTCAACAACCTGATCCAGCGTGCTCCCCCCATACTCCTCGCCCTTCGCCGCCAGACGCGGGTCATACACGCACGTCTGCGTCCGCACATCCAGCCCATGCGCCGCGGCGGTGTTCCTCCCCAGATGCTGATCCGGCAGGAACAACACCTTGATGTCCTCCCCGCTCTTCCTCGGAATCGTGCCACCCGCCATCGCCCACTCAAACATCTTCTGCGCATTCGAAGACGTGCACACGATCCCGCCCTCGCGTCCGACAAACGCCTTGATCGCCGCCGTCGAGTTGATGTACGTGATCGGAATGATCCGCCCCTTCCACCCGCGCGCCTTCAGCCCCGCACGCAGCGTCTCCCACGCGCTCACCGCATCGTCATAGTCGGCCATATCCGCCATCGAGCACCCCGCCGACATGTCCGGCAGAATCACGCTCACATGCTCGGGTGTCAGCAGATCCGCCGTCTCGGCCATGAAGTGCACGCCGCAGAACACCACATACTTCGCCCCCGCCTCCTTCACCTTTGACGCCGCGAGCTGCGAGAGCTTCAGTGAGTCGCCCGTGAAATCCGCGTGCCGAATGATCTCATCGGTCTGGTAGTGGTGCCCCAGAATCACAAGATCTTTGCCAAGCTCTTTTCGGCGCGCGCTGATCCGCTCGGCAAGCCGCTCCGGCGTGGCCTTCACATAGTCATCAGGAAGCGACGGCTGCCACAACATCTTGCGCTCCAAGGCCTTCCGAATCTCGTTGCGACCTCCAAAATATAGGGTGCTCTCGACGCCTGAATCACGCGCCACCGGTTTTCGCCGATGCGGCACGCCGCGCAACTGCAAGCTCGCCTATTGACACCCGAGCCATCTCCTGCGAAGCTGTCACTCCCCGACCGTCCACCGTGCCGGGGTTCGCCGGAACATCCTTGAGGAGAGAGACTCATGAAGACCCTCGCGCGCACGCCCTCGGTCCGCACCGCCTCGGCGGTGCTTGTGCTCATGCTGCTTGCCGGAACGGCCCACGGTCAGGATGTTCTCTTCGGCAACGGATTCCCGGGCAACTGGACCAACCCCAACGGCGCTGGCAACCCCACCGCCCTGCCCAACTCGTTCACCAGCGGCAACTCCGCCGGGCTTGGCTTTGACAACGCCACCATCGGCGAGAGCTACTCATCCGTTCGCCTCGCCGCGGGCGGCCGCAGCACCGAAGATCGCGCCGGTAACGCAGACCGCTTCAACATCCAGATGGTCGCTCACCAGGACTTCCGCCTCGCCAATCGCGGCCCCGGCACCGGCGTCAACCTCTGGGCGCCCAGCTTCTTCGCGGGAGCCGTCAGCTTCTTCCAGAATGCCGCCGCACCAAACGCCAATCTCGCCGACGTGCGCCTCTTCGGCCGCATCGAGTTCCAGCGGTTCGACGGCGTCAACTACGTCTCCATGGCCGCACCGCAACGCATCGACTTTACCTACAACCGCACCGCCGCTCAGGGCAACGGCAACATCAACCAGACCCAGTTCCTCCACCTCAACGATCCCGACAACACCCTCCCCGTCGCCGACCGCGGCGTCAACAGCCGCTACCGCCTCCGCGCCTTCCTCGAAGTCGGCGTCAACGCCAGCCCCGTGGGCGCCGTCGGCGCCGCGCGCTCTGACATCGGCTCCGGCGCAACAGGCAGCATGTTCCCGGTTCTCCCCGAGACCACCGTCCAGGAGCTCTCCAAGGGGCTGTTCACCAGTCTCGGCTACGCGCCCTCCGAAGCCCTGCCGAACAGCCGCGCCGCCGTTGGGGCCGTGCAGGCCAAATCCGAGTTCAATCTCGACGGCTCCAACATCCGCATCGGCCAGGTCGAGGCCGGCCGCGCATGGCAGACCCACGCCGCCCTCTCCGGCGCGGGCAAGATCGATCAGCTCCGCCAGCGCCTCGACCTGCCCAGCGGCCTGCTCAATCCCGCCAATCCCGCGGGTCCGGGCAACCCGTTCCTCACCGACTCCCGCAGCGAGCACGCCACCGCCGTCGCCGGCATCATGGCCGGTGCCGTCGGCAACGCCGAACAGCGTGGCATCGCCCACAATGCCAGCATCGTCGCCGCGCCAATCGATGCCTTCGGCAACGGTCGCAACGCCTTCGACGCCGTCGCGCTCGATCCCACCGTGCAGGTCGTCAACATGTCCGCCGGTCCCGCGACCCCATCGCCCGAGTATGTCGACTCGGTCATCAACACACGGCGCAACCTCATCTTCGTCAAGTCCGCCGGAAACAGCGGCCAGGGAGGTGCTCCCGGCAACCCCGCCAACACCATCACCAACCCCGGCATGAGCTACAACGGCCTCGCCGTTGGCGCGCTCAACGCCACGTTCTCCGCCATTGCAAGTTTCAGCTCGTCTAACGCCACCCCCGGCACTCTCCGCAAGCCCGACCTCGTCGCTCCAGGTGAGTACATCCTCACCCCAATGGCCATCGACACCAACAACGATGGCATGGCCAACGACTTCGACCGCCGATTCACCGGCGTCGACGCCCGCGTCTTTGCCGATGTCGATTCCTCCACCTCGCGCACCGGCGCAATCTCCGGCACCTCCTTCGCCGCTCCCCATGTCGCCGGCGTCGCGGCCCTGCTCTCTCAAGCCCAGCGCGAAGACCGCGGCGGAGTCTTCGACGCCACCAGCAACGACAGCCGCGTCGTCAAGGCCGTCCTCCTCAACACCGCTACCCGCGGCGTCATCCGCGACTCCGCAGGCGCCGGCTGGTCCCAGCGCACCACCCCGCTCCCCGGTCCTAACCAGGGCTACACCGTCACCGAGTCACTCGATCGCCAACTCGGCGCCGGCATGGTCAACGCCCTGGGCGCCGCCAAAAACTACCTCGCAGGCGAAGCCCTCGACACCGACACCAACACCCTCTCCCAGCACAACATCTCCGCCCCAACCAACCCCGCCGGCGGCCTCAAAACCCAGTGGTGGGACCTCGAACGCGTCCAGGGCCGCGCCGATCTCGGCCCGCCCGCTCCCGGCCAGGCCCTCGTCAACGGCACCGTCAACTACGCCCTGCCCACCCATGCCACCCTCACCCCGCCGCCTCCAGTGACTCCAAACGGCCCCACAATCGGCACCTTCCGTCCCATGTTCCCGGGCCTCAAAGCCGCCCTCACCTGGAACGCCCTCACCAACGCCGCCGGCACCACCTACGACCCCCTCGCCAATCTCGAACTCCGCCTCTACGCCGAAGACCCCGTCTCGGCCATCAATCGCCTCACCTTCAGCCCCGACCTCACCGTCGCCAAACTCCTCTACACCACCGCCAACATCAACGAGAACACCAAGGTCTTCGACCTCGACGGCCTCATCAACGATCGCTACACATACTCCGCCATCCTCCCCTCCGTCGGCGATCTCCTCGCCTGGCAGCCACGCTTCTTCCTCCAGGTCGTCTACACCGGCGGCGGCCAAGCCGGCCAGTTCATCGACTACGGCCTCTCCGTCATCGTCCCCGCCCCCACGACCGCAACCCTCCTCGCCGTCCTCGGCCTCTGCGCCGCTCGCCGTCGTCGAAGCTGATCGACCCAACACACGCCCTCCATTTCACGCACGCCGCGGGACACACGCCCCGCGGCGTTTTCATTCCGCACCATCCCCACGCCCGGCCTCCACGCCAACAATCCCCAAGCGTGAGCACCCCCCCACCCAACAACCCACTCCTCCGCAACCTCGGCGCGTTCGTCGGGCACATCTGGCAAGGCGTAAGAAGCGACCCAACCCCTCCGCCGCCCACACCCCAGAACGCCGAGCCCCCGCAACCGCCCCCATCACCCGACCAACCCGCTAAAGCCATCCGCCAAGTCTCACAAGAACACGAGATCACCACCCCGGAAGGCAAGCTCATCCTCCGCCGAACCATCATCGACGAAGTTGAACAGCACACGCAAACCAAGATCCCGCCATCGCCGCAACCCTAGCACTTGCGCGCCTCCGCACCTTCGTGCATCTTCCCCCCCAATGCGCATCCTCCTCCTCACCCTCGGCTCCCACGGCGACATCCACCCCTTCTTCGCCATCGCCCAAGCCCTTCTCGCCGCTGGCCACGAACCCCTCGTCGCCACCAACCCCTACTTCGAAGCCCAGGCCAAGCGCGCAAACATTCCCTTCGTCGCGCTCACCGAACACGTCGACGTCGCCGAGATCATGCAGCATCCCGGCGTCATGCACGCCACCCGCGGCCCGCGCGTCGTCCTGCAAGAGCTCACGCTCCCCCTCGTCCCAAAGCTCTTCGTCGCCACCCAGAACATCCTCCGCGACTTTCGCCCCGACGCCGCCATCATCCACCCCATCGTCCTCGGCTCGCACTGGGCCTGCGAACAGCTCAACATCCCCGTCTCCACCGCCACCCTCGCGCCCATCGGCTGGATGCGCGCCCACGACAAAATCATCTTCGGCCCATGGCGCACTCACAACCCCCAGCTCTGGGCCACACGCCTCGACGCATGGATCGGCAGGCACATGGTCCGCTGGATGCTCGACGGCTCACTCAACAAAGTCCGCAAAGACCTCGGCCTTCCAAAACAGCGCGACATCCTCATCAACGAGTTCATGCGCCCAGGACTCAACCTCGGCCTCTGGTCCCCCCACTTCCGCCCGCCCGCGCCCGGCGATCCCGTCGGCAGCGTCATCACCGGCTTCCCCTTCTTCGACTCCCACCACGATCACCACGACGAAGATCCCAATCTCGAACGCTTCTTGAACGGTGGCGACCCGCCCATCATCTTCGCCCGCGGCACCACCGCCGTGCACATCCGCTCGCCCTTCTATGACCACGCCATCGCCGCCTGCACCGCGCTCAATCGGCGCGGCGTCCTGCTCGTCGGACGCGACGACTATCGCGCCCATCTCCCAAAGCTCCCCTCGAATATCTACGCCGCGACCTACGCGCCATTCAGCACACTCCTTCCCCGCGGCTGCGCCAGCGTCCACCACGGCGGCATCGGCTCCACCGCCCAAGGCCTCCGCTCCGGCAAGCCCACCGTCATCACGCCACTCGCCCACGATCAGTTCGACAACGCCGCCCGCGCCAAACGCCTGGGCACCAGCGAAACCGTCTTCAGCACCCGGCTCAACGCCCAAACCCTCACCCGCGCTCTGCGCCAAGTCCTCGAAAACTCGGACGTGCCGCGGCACGCCGCCGACTTCGCCACCCGCCTGCACTCAGAACACCCCGCATCCACCATCCTGCCCGCCCTGCAGTCATGGCTTGGTCTGGCCACTCCCCCGCCCACTCAGGGAAGCCACTGATCTTTTGGCAGCAACTGGCAAAATGGGCAAACGTCTACGCCGACAGACTCACACAATCCTCGCACCAGAACCGACATCTTCTCTTGCATCAAAACCGGCATGTGATACCGTATTACTCGCGGCCCTCGGGTCGCTTTGTACGCGAAGACCAAGCCCGCGGCCGGCGATCAAGGTGATCGTCGACTACCGCTGGTGCTTGTTCATCAGTAGGAATCGGGCAGCCGATTCCACACTACGACAGGAAGAAGGCCGGTGTGCGTTGCACCGGCCTGCTTCCTTTTTGGGCCCCGCATGGTTTGGGTGGCACGCTGGTCCCCAGCGTGGCCTCTGTCCGATGACTCCATACAGTCCCGCTCACACGCGGCTGTTTCCGCCGCGAGACCAGGGAGCTCTCCATGCGCATCGCGTCTCGTTCCAGCGTTCTGATCCTCACCGCCATTCTCGGCACCGCCACCCTCGCCTTCGTCGGCGCCAAGGCCTCGGCCACCGGCGCCTTCCGCGGCCCCCCCGCCGCCCCGGTCATCGCCGTCGTTGATCTCGACGCCGTGCTCCAGGGTCTGAACGAGAAGAAGGACCGAGAAGCCGCCCTCCAGTCCACCCTCAAGGACCTCCAGAGCCGCGTCACCGCACTGGGCGAAGAGGCCAAGAACGAGCAGGCCAAGCTCGAACAGGCCACCGCCGCCGAGAAGCCCGCCCTCGCCAAGGCCCTCCGCGAAAAGATCATCCGCGCCGAGTTCGAGAAGCAGTACTCCGAGAAGCTCCTGGGCGAGATGTCCGGCGAAGTCATCCGCGAGATCTACCTCAAGATCGACGCCGCCACCGAACGCCTCGCCAAGCAGAACGGCTATCAGCTCGTCCTCGCCTCCGACGAGAAGAACCCCATCCCCGAGCGCGGCTCCACCGGCGACATCCTCCGCAGCATTGCCAACAAGCGCATGCTGTTCGTCGACCCTTCCCTGGAGATCACCCAGGAAGTCGTCACGCTCATGAACAACGAATACGCCGCCAAGAAGTAATCGAGCGCTTCAACCAGTCCGGTATTGGCGATACAGGCGTCCCGCCTGTGTTTCTCTACCGCGCCCATACTCACACCCGCCGAAGCACCGCGACGTCGTGCCAGTCCGCCCCGCACTCTACGATCTCAACCACATCCATAAACCGCCCCCACTCTCGGCGGATGTACTCCCGCGCGTGGAACACGTTGCAGTGATAGGTGTATCGACCCTTGAACGTCAGCACCAATCGCTCTTGCGGCAGGGGTTTTTTAAACACGCCTGGCGTGATCGGAAACTCGATAATTTCCGCCGCGCGATTGATAAGCGCGGAGTACAACGGCACATTCGGCCCCATGATCGACCAGCCGTGGTCGGTGTGAAGCGAGATGTACGCCAGCCCACCCGGCTTCAGAATGCGCCGCAGTTCCAATAGCCAAGCCGTTTCCAAGTCATCGATGTGCGTGAAGACGCTGAACGCCGAAATCACATCCATGCTTGCGTCGGGCAAGGGCAAATGCGGGAGAGCGGTATTCTGAAACACTTTCAGCTTCGGCGACAGGTGCTTCTGCATCCACGCGATGTTGCGCCGATTGATGTCCGCCCCCCAACACGAAACTCCACCGATCGCATAGGCGTGTCTCAGAACACGACCCGATGAACAGCCAAGGTCGAGATAGTCGGAGTCACCGACGAGGGGCCGACCGTGGCGGCGTGCCACGGCAGCCAGTCGCGTCCAATCATCAAGCCCGCTCAGCCAATAGTCAAAGTGCCTTTCACCGTAATACCCTTCACGATCATTGGTTTCGGGAAGAGGGAATGAGTCGCGAGCGATGCACTCTTCGAGCGAATACGGCAACTGTTCGCGCGGGATCGAGATCCAGGGTAGTTGCTCAGAGAATGCGCGTACCTGCCCGATTTCGGGAAGCGATCCCAGCGTGGGGCGGAGGGTGATTTGGTCAATCCAGGCTTGGCTCACGCCTCACTCCTGCGAGGATGGGGTTGCGAAACTGCGAGACAGTCGTTATCGTAGCGATATGCTCAACGTTCCGAAAACAAAAAGCGTCAGCCACTTCGACTTCCTCTGGGCGCTTGTCGCCATGCTCGCACTCGCGACATCGGCACAGACGACTTTCGCCGATGAGTGGAACGTCCGAGACTTTGGCGCTGTTGGAGATGGCGTCGCAGACGACACGGTTTCGATCCAGCGGGCGATTGACGCGGCGGGTGCCGCAGGAGGCGGAGTTGTCTATATCCCAGCAGGAAAGTATCGGCTCAGTCGTCAATCGTCCGAGTATGAGGGCCTGCTCATTCTCGACTATCCCGCAGTAGAGCTGCGCGGAGACGCTACCAATACTCGCCCCGACACCAGTTTTTCTGGTTCTGTGCTTTTCGCTGACACGAAATCATCTACTCGATCGATACTCCTGATTACAAAAACAAGCAGGAGCCCATTCCCACACGATTTAGCTATTCGCCACCTAAAACTTACTCGACAGTCACCGGATGAATCACTTTCCGGATTTGATACCTCCGCAAGTGTTGGCGGTGACGGGATTGTTTTTGCTGCAAGCAGCACTCTTGCCCAAACTTACGAGATTCGAGGCATTACAATTGAGAGCGTTGCCATTACCAAGCAAAATGTCGGCATTCGGTGCGAGTACGTCAACGGATCGCAGTTTCGCATCGAGCCGACCCTGGTGGCCATCAAGAACTCCGTGGTTACAAATAATAAATCACATGGTCTGCATCTGATGGCGTGGGGCGGCTTGCAGTTCAATGATTCTGATTTTTCACTGAACGGACAATCGGGCATTGTCATCGAAACGTTCTTCCGAGATCGCGGCACCTTGTTCTTCAAGGGTATTTCTGCCGCCAATAACGGTTACGCTCCGGCGCGGGCTGGCGATCCGCTCGTGGCTTTGGGGGGCTACGGCGTAATCTGCAAGGGGCATCCAAGAGTGGTGACAGAAGGGCCTCTTTGTGCCGGCCCAACACCATACTGCGAAAGCAACAATCAGTTTGTCCCCGACGTCATGATGACCTGCTGCCAATTCGATGCAAATTTCAGGTCGGGACTTCGTCTTGAGAGCGTCAAGAACGCCTCGATTGTTGGGTGCGAAATCTCTGCGAATGGCAGCGGAATAGAAGCGCATCCCGGCTGTCTTGTCTATCAGAGCAAGCGAGTGAACATGTCAGGCTGTAGCCTTCTGGACAACGCCTTTGAAGGCATTTCTTTGATCGAAAGCGTCGATGTGGTGTTGAGTGGGCTCGCTCTTGTGGCCAACACAGTGAAGAGCAATTCTCTTCCCTTTACTCAAATGACGCCATCAGTTCGAATTTTGTCGAGTCAGAACGTCAGCGGATCGGGGCTCACCTTTTCGGGTGTTTCTCACGAGAGCGAGCAATTTACGGTGGGGTTGTTCGTTGGTGGGTGCTTTTCGAACATTCACTTTGCTGGGTGTGCGTTCAACTTACACACGAATGGTCGCCCGGTTTGGTTAGAACCGACTACACCGTGTGCTGGACCTTCTGCCGCTATCGTATTTCTGAATCCACAGAACAGGAAGCAATCCATCGCAGATATCGACCCGAGCACCAACTTGCCGTCGGTTCGAGATTTTCGTTAGTACCCGAGTTTGAACCAAGTCATGCCCTCAGCGACAACCCAATCCTGGTCCGCCCCGTCCGCCTCGGACGCCAACTGGAACGCGCTCATCCATGACAGCGGCGCCGCCGTCGCCGTCTTTGATGCCGACGGGTGGTGCCATTTCGGCAATCCCGTCTTCATGCGCCTCACCGGCGTGAAGACCATGGACGAACTGCGCCGCCTCTCGATCGAAGACCGCCTGCAACACGACATGGCCGAGGAACGCCTCGCCATCCTCCGCGACGTGATCCGCAACGGGCACGCGCAGATGTTCAAAGACATGCGCAGCGGGCGCGCCATGGTCGTCACTGCCCGCCAGTTCCCCAATCAGCCCGGCTTCTGCCTCGCCGTCTATCGCCCGGTCGACATCCCCAACTGGGCCTCCGACTCTGAGCCCACCGACGTCGACACCGCGCAGATCCGCCACGTTGACCAGGGCCCCATCGGCGTCCTCAGCGAACGCGAGAAAGAAATCCTCGCGCTCATCGGCACCGGCCTCACCAGCGCACAGATCGCCAAGAAGCTCTGTCGCACCATCAAAACCATCGAGTGGCACCGCAGCGCGATCGCCCGCAAGCTCAACACCAAAGACCGCGTCGCCCTCGCGCAGCTCGCCATCCAGGCCGGGCTCTGCTCGCCGACATTCAAGATCCCCGGCAGCCGATCGCGCGGGACGAATCACATCGCCGACTGAGTTCCGCAAGGCATCGTCATGTCCATGCGATCACGAATCATCCTGGCCGGAATCGCCGTGATCGCCGGCGTATCGCTCGCGGGGTGCGACTCGTCCCCGAATCGCGCCGATCGCCCGTCCACGGCGCGGGAGCTGAACGCGCTGGACCGGGCTGAGGACATCGGCATCATCTCGCGCGAGAGGGCTCCGCTCGAGCGCTCCAGTATCCGCAGTCACTGGTAACCGCTCCCTCGCCGATCTCACGGCACCCGCGGCACATCGATCGCGCCGAAACCTCCCGGCATGCTCTCCATCCGCACCCACCCCGATGGAGCCGTGACATACACGTCGTTGGTGTCAAAGTCCTGCGCCTCGCGCACCGCCTCATCGCTTCCTCTCGGCACGCTCAGCGATTCCGCGTGCCCTTCCAGAAACACCGCGTTCCCCCGCCCGCCGTGACGGGTGGTCATCTGATCCCAGTTCCCCCACTGCAAGTCGCGGATCCGCCCGTTGTACCAGTTCGTGCTCTCCTCGACATACAGCAGCATCCCGCTGAAGTTCGTGAGTCCCTCGCTGCGCTCCCATCGCGCCGGCGGACGGACGTCGACCGCAAACTCCGATGGCTGCGTCACTCTCGCCATCTTCACGCTCAGCCCCACCCGCGCCCCTTCCATCGCACGCACGAACGTGTAGTCAAAGTCCAGGTCGGTCTTGCCCCCGAACATGTTGCCGCCCGTCGAACCCTCGCCCGCCGCGCGACGCCGATTCGCCGGGCACTCGGCGATCGAGTCCACGTTGTCAACATACTCATACATCCGCCCCGGAACGCGCCGCCCGGTGTCCGGGTCCACCAGCTCCGAGTTCGTCGTCAGGTCCATCAGCCGCAGACTATCCCGCGGCCAGAGCCGCTCGCGATGGTCGTTGGCATACGCCGTCGCCGCCACGCCCATCTGGCGCAGGTTTGACAAGCACACCGCCGAACGCCCCGCGTCACGCGCCTTGCCGATCGCCGGCAACAGCAGCCCGATCAGGATCGCGATCACCGCGATGACCACAAGCAGCTCGATCAGTGTGAACGCGCGCCGCGCCATGACGCCTCCAATCAACGATCCAGGAACCAACCGCCCGCAGCGCTAAGCGCCGCACCACGATCAGTATCCTCGTTCTTCGTCGATTCTCAGCGTGAGCATCGCTGAATTGCATGTGAAGATTGTGCGCTCCGCGGCGCACACACTCCGCGTCGCGGGCTCATCCCCGCACATCCACGCTCGTCCCCACACCCGTCTGCCGAGCCACCTGCTCCTGAAGCTGCGACGCAGACTCAAGCAGCGCGATCGCCGCGTCTCCCTGCAGTTGCGTCACATCCAGAGCCTTCTTCGCCACCGCAACACCCACCTGGGTCTGCAGCTGCGCTTTCGAAATGTCCGTGCTCAGTGCGGCAATGTCCATGCCCTCGATATCGGCCCATCGCCCCCCTGCGATCACGCAACATCGCGCCTCCAGCCGCCAAGATCAACAAATCCCCCGAAGCCGCCGCTTGCGCCCGCGTGCGAATCTGCCGTGTTCCCCCCGGTTTTCCGGGTCGGGTCGCAGGATCATGCCCAATCTGGTCGTAGGTTCTACGAGGGCCCTCACTTTTCCGCGCCCCATACAGGGAGTTGGCCATGTCACGACGCAGCACCCGCCGCCAGTTTGCCGCCTCACTCGACCTCGAGCCGCTGGAACAGCGCTCGCTCCTCGACAGCGCGCCCGCGTTCATCGGCCCGCGCGAGATCACCATCGTCAACTCCGGCGAACGTGCCATCGGCGCGACCGCCGTCATCCAGGGGCTCACCCCCGGCGGCCACGCCGTCCTCTCCGCCATCGACTCCTCCGATGCGCTCAACCCCTCACGCTCCGACCTTCGACTCACCTGGTCCGACGCCGGTGTGCTGAAGTCTCGCCGCGCCGCCGTCGTCCCCGGCAACGTCGGCTCATTCGAAGTCGCGGACATCAACCAAGACGGCCTCCCCGACGTCGTCGCACGCGGCTCCGGCGCACGCGGCGAGGCCCTGTTCATCCTCCTCGGCCAGTCCACCGGCCGCCTCCGCCTGCGCCAGATCATGCGCCCCACCGAGTCGTTCCAGTTCGCCGTCGGCAACCTCGTCGGCGACAACAAACTCGAACTCGTCATGACCCGCGAACGCATCACTCCACTGCCCGATGGCCAGTTCGGGCGACGCGATCTGGTCGACATCTACGCCTTCTCGAGCAACCGCCTCGAACTCGCCCAGCGCCTCCGCACCGGCGACACCCTCCTCTCCGGCCTGGGCCGCACCACCAGTATCAACATCGGCGACCTCGACGCCGACGGCGACAACGACATCGTGCTCGCCGGCATCAACCCATCATTCGTCATCGGGCCACATGCCTCCGGCACCGCCCTGCTCCCGCCACCCTTCCCGGCGAGCGTCGTCGTCCGCAGCATCCTGAACACCAGCAGCACGTTCACGTTCCAGCCCCGCGTCGAAGTGCAGACCCCCGTCCGCGCCGACGAGCAGTTCGTCCTCAAGGACATCTCCGGCGACGCGCGCCCCGAGCTCGTCTTCCTCGGCTCGACCAGTTTCTTTGCCGACGCCGAGCTCCACCCAGAGCGCCGCGGCTTCTCCCTTGCCATCGATTCCGGCGTTCAGTTCTCCAACGCCGCCACGGAACTCTTCACCCTCTCCGCCAACCGCGATGCCGGCGCCGCCCCAGGCGACAACATCTCGGTCCGCATCATCGACATCCGCGATGCCGACGACGACGGTGATCTCGACATCATGACCGGCAGCCGCATGAATCACCTGGGCTTCGCCATCATCTTCGCCGACGCCGACCCCGAAGTCTTCGAGTCCTACACCCGCTCGTGGATCAACATCGCTCTCAATCAGGGCTCATCCGGCTTCGCCCCCTCGCTCCCAAGATTCCTCGACCAGAACCCCGGCATCAACGCCTTCAACGCCAACTTCGTCGTCGGCGACTTCGATGGCGACGGCGCCATCGACGCCATCCGCTCCGAGTTCTCACAGATCGATGTGCTCAAGAACTACCTGAACTGACTGGAGAGCACATCGCGTCATCGCGTCATCGCGTCACTCCATCACCGCATCAACCCATACGCGTACTTCGGCGCCCACGCATTCTCCCCCTTCTCCAGCATCTCGATCATCGCCCACACGCCGCAGTAATCGTCCCACGGCCCAAAGTGCGTGTACGCCGTGCGCTCGATCGCCCCGCTCGCCGTCCGCACCAGCGTCGAGATCCCCGGATGCGCCCGACCTGGCTCGGGCTCGAATCCCATCGTGCGAATGAACGCCGTCCCGTGCCCGCTGATGAGCCGAAACCCCCACCCGCGTGACGCCGCAAACGCCCGCGCCACGCTCGGCTCATCCGGCGTCAGCACGATGAACGCCGCGCGATCGCTCAGGTGCTGATGCACCCCGTTGAATCCGTCGGCCCACAGCGTGCAATACGCACACCCCTTGCCCATGTTGTGCACGATCATCAGCTCCTGCTTGCCGCCAAACAGCGCGCTCAGCGCCACCGGAGCGCCCGAAGCCACATCCGTCAATGTCGCATCCAACACCGGCATCCGCGGCAAGGCCTTGCGCATCTGCACCAGCCGCTTCTTCTCTTCCTGCACACGCCGCTCCGCCGCGTCGATCGCATGAAGTTGTTCGAGCACCGCCAGAATCTCCGTCCACCCCTGATCGGTCCCACGCCGAGCGCTCTCCGTCGGCAGTCGCTCATGCCGAACGCTGACCTCGGTGCCACCCTCGACACGCGCAAACCGCACCGTCACCAGCGTGTCGCGCACATCATCGCTCGAACCCTCCACATTCCACGTAAACGCAAGCGCCCTGTTCTCCTCAACCACGACATATTCGCCGTGACAGGCGCACTCCTTGCCCTGCGGCGTCGCGCACACAAGGCGATACGCTCCGCCGACGCGCACGTCGCACGCTGCCGATTTCACGATCTGCTTCGGCGCAAACCATCTCTGCACACTCGCCGGATCGGTCCACGCCTTGTACACGCGCTCCACCGGCGCACCGATCGTTCGCCGGACTTCAACATGTTCCGGCCGTTGCTGTGCATTCATGCTCGCCGTCCCTTCGTGGTTCTCGAACCCGCCCCTCCGCGGCCCAGACGAACCGCTCGGCCCCGCTTCCGCGAGGGCGCTCCAGAACTCTTCTCCGATCGCAGATCGGTCTCGCCCAACACAAACTCTTCCAACGCGTCCAACTGACCCTCCCAGAACACCCGATACCGCTCCACCCACGCCGCCGCGTCTTTCATTCCCGCGGCGTGCAACACGCACCAGCGGTTCCGCCCCTGCACATGCGTTCGAATCAACCCCGCCTCGCGCAGCACCCGCACGTGCCGACTGATCGCCGGCTGGCTGATCCCATACCGCTCGCCCAGCTTCGTCGCCCCCCGCGGCCCAGCGCCCAGTTCTTCCAGGATCGTCCGCCGAACCGGATCAGCGAGCGCGCTAAACACCCGGCTCACGCGGTCCATATGCACCCCAGCCACTCCGGAACCTCGTCGTTGCATAACCATGTCGTTATGCATTAGACCAGAACAGCCGCCGCCTGTCAACAGCATCTTCAAGAAATCAGCGATCGAACCCGCCCCGCTACTCCCCCACCACCCCGCGCCGCACCGCCTGCAGGTCCAGCTCAAACCCGGCCAGCACCACGCTCACCACCCGCTCGCCCTGCACCTCACGCTCGACATACACCCCGCGCTCCAGCACAAACTGCCTGGCCGCATGCAGCCCGATCACCCAATACTCTCGCACCCCGGCCCGCTCATAGTCGTCCTTCTTGGTGCGCAGGTCCATCGACCTGGTGCTCGGAGACTCGACCTCGACGACGATGTCCGGCGGTTCAATTGGCCGTCCCGCAGCGTCGCGCCGGGCGAGCTTTGATTCCCCGTGAAACATCACATCCGGGCGATACACCAGGCCGCCCGCCAATCGAACATCGCACTCGCCGACGACTTCACCCAGCCGATGGGAATCCGCGAACGCGCCGATCTGCTGCAACACCCGCCGAGCAATTTGCTGATGCCCATACGTCGGACTCGGCGACATCACAACCACTCCATGCACCAGTTCATACCGAAACCCGTCGTCAACGAGCGCAAGATACTCGTCCGCGCCCATGCGCAGCCCAGCGTACCGCGGCGTGCCTGTCACTCGATTCGTGCCTACAGAAACCATGATGTCACCCCCACACTATAGGTTCACGCCCCTGATCACCCACCCTCAGATCCCCGCCCCATCCGCCAGCCACCCAAGCTCTCCCGTCAGCCCGCTCCCCTTCATCAGCGCACCCTTGTTCCCAGCGCCGCCCGTCGGCTTCAGCACCGGTTCCGGCCGCGTCTGCTGCACCACGTGCCCCGGGGCCACACTGCTCGTGACAAACACGCCGCCGGCGATCACGCAGTCATCGCCGATCACCGTGTCGCCGCCCAGGATCACCGCGCCTGCGTAGATCGTCACGCGATCGCCGATCGTCGGATGCCGCTTCAAACCCTTGATCGCTCTCCCGCGCTCGTCTTTCGGAAAGCTCCGCGCGCCCAGCGTCACGCCCTGATAGATCTTCACGTGCTTGCCGATCACGCTCGTCTCGCCGATCACCGTCGCCGACCCGTGATCGATGAAGAAACTCTCGCCGATCACCGCACCCGGATGCACATCGATCCCGGTGCGCGAGTGCGCCTGCTCCCCCATCACCCGCGGGAGCACCGGCACGCCCAGCCGATACAGCACATGCGCCGCACGCTGCACGAAGATCGCCTCCAGCCCCGGATAGCACAGCACGATCTCGTCCACGTGCTCCGCCGCCGGATCACCATCAAACGCCGCCTGCACATCCAGCATCAGCAACCGGCGCACTTCCGCGAGCGACATCAGATACTCACGCACCACCAGATGTACAAAGCCGGCATCATCGATCGCGGCCGGCACGATCCGCTCACCCCCATGCTGAGGTGGCCGGCGCCCATACCGCAGCACCGCGCGCACCTCATTTTCCAGAATCTCCGCGATCCGCACGCACGCGCGCGCCACCATCGGCTCGATCTCACTCTCCCAAGGCGGGTCCGCGTCGAAGTACCCCGGAAACACCACCCGCCGAGTCAGATCCACCAGCTCGCGTACCTGCTCGACATTCGCCGCCCGAAATCCATCACGCCGGCCAGCAAGCCACCCCGCCGAACCCTCGCCGCCCGCCCCGCCACGCAAGCGCATGGAACCCTCGGCCTTGATCGAGCGCGTCAGCGCTGATAAGGCCTGTTCCATCCAGGACGCATCCCCAAGTGCCCCGCCGTCGTACCGACTCATGCGCACACTCGCCTTTGGCCACCCGGCCCCAATCCCAGCGTACACCCTCTATCGACCCAAACCGCATCGAACCCTACCCGATCTAAACCCGATCGCGATCAACTCATCACGCTCTGTCGCTTGACGCGTGCGCCAAGACCCGGTACAACCCATCCCCCAGATCCACCGCTCGGCACCCCTGCCGAGCTTGCACAGGAGTTTCTTATGGCCCGTCGCTCCGCTTCGCTCCTCGCCGCCACCCTGCTCGCCGCCTGCGGCTTCATCTCCGGGTGCGGCACCGGCGACGCCCAGCTCGACGCCGTCCGCGACGATCCGACTCCTGAACTCGACACCCTCTACCAGCGCCCCGTCGAGATCGACAACAAGCTCACCGTCGCCGCCGACGAGAACTTCCGCATGTTCTGGCAGGATCTCGGCCGCGCCATGTACGTCAACCGCCCCTCACGCCTCACCCCAGAGCCCCACCCGCAGCGCTAAGCGCTCGCCGCTCGGTTCACATGATTACAAAACCAACGCCGCCCGCGAATCCTCGCGGGCGGCGTCCTTTCTTTCATGCTCGGCTCGGCCAAAGCCGATGCGTGCGCGTGCTCACGCTTGGCCCAATCGGGTACCCGGAGCGAGGTCACGGCGGCGGGCGCAAGTTGCCACCGAGAACCGAAGTCCGCCGACCCCGCCTTCTCGGCAGGGCTCTTCTCCGCGCTGCCTTGATCACTCCGCACCCTCCGCGTTCCCGCTTCAGTTCGGAGTCATCGTCGGTCCGCGAATCTTACTTCGCCGTGTACTGGCCCCGCGAGACGCGCTTGAACTTGCCGCTGTTGATCAGCGTCTGGTTCACGATCGTGCGGAACGAGGGCGAGGTCGTCATGTACCCGGCCTTCTGAACCGCTTCAGAAACCTCGGTCACCGACATGGTCTTGCCCGTCAGCACCTTCGCGAGCGCATCGACCAGGTTGGAGTCGTTCTTCGGGCGCTTGCGAACGCCGACAAACGACCCGCCGCGGGCGATCCCGCCCAGCTCCGCGATCGCCTGATCCAGCTCGCGCACCTTGCCCATCAGCCGGTCACGCTTCTTGATCAGCGAGCCCACCCGCTTCTGCCGACGCCCCAGCTCGCGCCGGAGGTCCGACACAGATATCCCCGACAGTGAACCGCTTCGCTTCGCCATGTTGCATCCCTTTCAAGCCGATTCGTCTTGGAATCTACCGTTTTCAATCTACCTCAAGGCTTGTACACGATATTAGGATTCACAAGCCTCGTCGGGACACAACATGCGTGTGTTCTCCGAAGAAATTCCACAATAACCGATCTCTGTGCGGTCTTTGGAAGGGTTCTCGCAAGTCACTTCAAGACGAAGCCCATCTTGCTCATCAACCCATCGAAGTGATCAAGCCCATAGAACTTCACCACGATCGTCCCGCGCTTGGCCCCCGCACCCGCACGAATCCGCACGCTTGTACCAAGATGTTCGCCAAGCTGCTTCTCAAGGTCGCGCATCGCCGCCGCCCGACCAAGAGCCGCCTCAGAAATCTGCACCTCCGGAGCCGGCCCCGTCGGCGATTCGCTCGCTCGCGTAATCGCGTCTTCCAGCCGTCGCACCGACCATCCATGTGTCGCGGCCATCGCTGCCAGCTTCACCCGATGCTCCCCGGGCGCCGACGCCAGAAGCGCCTTGCCATGCCCACCCGAAAGCGCCTGAGTCTCGAGCAGCTCGATAATCGCCGGCTCAAGCTCCGTCAGCCGAATGAGGTTGCTCACACTCGACCGGTCGATCCCCAGCTTCTCCCCCACCTGGGCATGCGAAAGCCCGAATCGCTCGCTCAGCCCGCGCACCGCCCAGGCCTTCTCCATCGGCGACAGATCGGACCGCTGCACGTTCTCGATCAGCGCCCACTCCGCCGCCTGCTCATCGCTCAGTGTCGCCACCACCGCCGGCACATGCGCCACGCCCGCGAGCATGCTCGCCCGCCAGCGCCGTTCGCCCGCGACCAGTTCATACGACTTCCCATCGCGTGCATCCGGGCGCACCCGAACCAGAATCGGCTGCACCACGCCCGCGCTGCGAATCGACGCCGCGAGCTCTTCGAGAGACTTGCTATCAAACACCCGCCGCGGCTGGAACGGGCTCGGCACGATCGACTCGCACGCAACATGCACAACCCGACGCCCAGCGTCCTCCGCCCGGCGATCTTCCTCCGCAGGAATCGGCACGACGATCTGGCGACTCTCCGCCCCCGCCGGCCGACTACTCGGTGCCGGAGGCACGACGCCCGCTCCACCCACCCCCCCACCCACGGCCACCGCCACCGGCTCGCCAAGCAACGCACTCAAACCGCGACCAAGTCGGCGGGGCTTCTCGGATGATGAATTGGTATTTGTTTGGTTCTTCAACATGGTGGCGGTCCTCGTTCGTGCGATCGCGCTCGTGACGCGTGCTTGATCTTGTGCCAAACACGTGTTCGACTCTACATATGGATACACTCTGGCGTCAACTGGACAAGTTCGATTCACATATTTCGGGTCTGACCATGGCCAAGCGCAGCAAGTCCAAGGGTCGTTCCAAACCGCGTTCTGTTGCGAAGCCCGCGGCCGGCCAGCACATTGAAGTCATCAGCCGCGGCTGCCTGATCCATGGATCACACGTCCTGGTGACCCGCAACGTGAAGCACGGCTACGCCTATCTGCCCGGGGGCCATGTTGAGTTTGATGAATCGGCCGCGAGTGCCGTCCGCCGTGAGTTTCTCGAAGAGTGCGGCGTCGACATCCGGGTCGGTCCCGCCGCTCTGATCTCTGAAGGTGCCTTCAGCACCAAGAAGCACCGCCACCACGAGATCACCATCGTGTTCCACGTGCAACCCGTCGGACTGAAGCCCGGCAAGGGCGGCAAGCCCCCCACCATCAAGAGCCGGGAACCCGACATCGCGTTTGATTGGATTGACCTTGCCGCAGTCAGCGACCACGACATCCGCCCCTCTGCCGCCAAGGCCTGGCTCATGACCCTCAGCGGCGAGCCCAAGGGCGTGGAGTGGGTTTCGGAGATGCCCTGATCGAAGCGGGACGGCGGAAGTGCCGGGGCACGGGGTCGAGGGTGCGGGGGGAGGAGGGGGGGGTATGTTCCACGTGGAACATCCATCGATCTGAGGCGCGGGCGCAAGCCCGTGCACCTGCGGCTGCCGCCATCCCCACGCGCCGGCTTTGGTGATCTCCGCCTGGGCGTACACCAAGGTCCCGTTTTCACCCCTCAGGCCCACCCTCCCCACCCCATGTTCCACGTGGAACATGCCGCCGTGGGTGTGGCGGGCCTCGGGCGGGAGCAGGGTGCCGAGAACCCGCGATCGGCCCCGGCATAGCCCGCACAGGCCACTTGGTCGCGACGATTCGGGGACAACTCCCCTTGTTTGAGTGGCTTCTGCCGTGCTCGGTGACGATGCGCGTCATCGTCGCGGCCGTCCACGCCCGCGGCGAATCATGGTCACCCAGACCCGCCAACCTCGTCCGCACCCAGCCCAGCCATCCACACGCTTGGCGGATGTTGGCGATTCTGAGCTCGGCATGTTCCACGAGGAACTGGTGCGGCTGCATCGGCTCTCGGTCCTCGGGCTCGCCGCAGGCATGATTGCCCATGAGTTCAACAACATCCTGACCCCCCTCGCGTCCTACGCCCAGATGGCTCTGGCCGAGCCAGATGATCACGCCCTGGCGACGAAGGCACTGCAACGGTGTCTGGTGGCCAGTGAGCAGACCAGCCGCATCGCCTCGGCGATCCTTGAGCTGGTCCGCAGTGCGGGCGCACCTGAGGGCTCATCGGCCACCGATCGCTCGCGAGCCGATGTCTTCGCCTGTCTGCGCACCGCGATCGATTGTCTGGGCCGATCCCCTGAGAAGGACGGCATTGCGCTCACGATAGCAGACCAAAGCGATCGTGGTGCGCCGGTGATCGCGGCAATCGAGCCGCACGCGCTCACGCATGCGCTCGTGAACCTCTTGATCAACGCCCGAAACGCGATCGATCGTCGGGGTGCGATGGACATCTCCGTCGCCATTGTGCAGACGCCTCCGGGTGCGGATCCAGGCACGATCGACAGCCGATGTTCCACGTGGAACAGTGGGGGGGGCACAGGGTTTGGGGAGAGGGTCGCATCTCGTCAGCAGAGCTCCCCCACGGCGTTGCAAAGTGATGACGCGTGCATGCAGCCGGGGCCGTGGGTAGTCATCACGATTCGGGACACCGGCCGCGGGATGACGAGCGATCAGCTCGCCCAGCTCTTTGTGCCGCCGCATCTGCGAACCGCCGCCCGCGGCAATACTGCCCGACGCGAGGGGGCTGAGGTTGGCACGGGGCTGGGCATGGGCATCACCAAGCAACTGATCGAGAGTGCCAGTGGGTGGCTGCTGGTGGGGTCCACTCCGGGAAGGGGAACGACGGTACAGCTGATCGTGCCGGCGTCAAGGTGTTGCGAACACTTTCCGAACACATAGCCCACATTCGCATCCTTCCGTGCCGCAAAGGCTTGGCGAATTGACAACATGGCCCTTGAATACCCGCCATTTCGCCAGATAATGTTCATCGTTACGTACTAGTGCAGGGGTAATCCTGCCCCGCGAGTGAGAGAGAAGACCATGAGAACCCGGATTCCCCGCGCGGGCTTCGGCCTGCCTGGATGTTTGTGTGTCGTTGGCCTGTGCACTGGCTCGGCCACTGCACAGGTGCGCTTTGAGTACCAGATCGTCGAGCGCACTGGGCAGACGCTCGTGGACCCGACGGACAACGTGCTGGACTTTGCCGTGCGCGTCCGCGTCACAAACTCATCCACCGCGATGTATGCGGGCGGGGGCCTGATGATTCAGATGCCCGGGGAATCGCAAGCCAGTGGCATGCTCGCCCGCGGGATTAACAGCAATACCGATGGAACCTATTCGAGCGCACTGGGCGTCTCGGCCCCGGGGACACTCAGCGGCGTCGCGGCAAGCTATCGCTACCTCATCGGGCTCAACAGCGCGTTCAACGGGGGAATCAACGCCAACGTCGGCCCCGCCCTCCACAATCCGGCAATCCAGGACATTGTCGGCATCTCCCCCTTCCCGGGCGGCGATGGCCTCGTCAACACGCCGGGCCTGTTCACATTTGACCCCAATACAGGCGAGCCGATCGCTCCCGCGGGGAACACGGTCCCACAGGCGATCGGCAACCAGTACTTCGGTGCTCGCGGCAACTGGATCGACATCTATCGCTTCCGGTACACCGTCACCAACTTCACGCCGCGCACCGTGCCAGTGAACCCGCTGCCCGACGGCAATGGCAAGTGGTTCAGCCAGCTCTCGCTGGTCGAGAGCATCTGGGGCGCACAGACCCTCGGCAACGACGTGGAGCCGTCGAGGGTCACAAACTTTGGCACCACGTTCCAGGTCATCCCCGCTCCGGCCTCGGCGCTCGCGCTGGGCTTTAGCGCACTGGTGATCCGTCGGCGTCGCGCGTGATTTATGTTGGTGTCTGATTCACACGCTCCGCGCGAGCGGAGATTGGAGCGAGCGTGCGTCGCACGCAGAAGGAGAGAGCGATGGTTCGGCACACTGTTCTTGGATCTTCGGCGATCACGGCGAGCGCGGCGGCAGCGGTGATGGCCCTCGCAGCGCCGGCGATGGCGCAGTTTCGAGTCGAGCTGCGCACGATCGAACGCACCGGGCAGACGGTGGCCGACGCGAATGACAACGTGCTGGACTTCGCCGTGCAGGCGCGGGTGACCAATGACGCGACGCTGATGTTCGGCGGGGTGAATCTCCGCGTGCAGATGCCGGGCGAAGCACAAGGGCGCGGCACGCTCGCGCGTGGGATCATCAGCAACAGCGACGGGACGTACTCCAACGCATTGGGCATCAGCGCGCCGGGCACGGTGAGCGGGCTTGCGGCCCAGTATCGCTATCTGTTCTCGCTCAACTCCGGGTTCAATGGCGGGATCAACTCGAGCGTCGGGCCGGAACTGCAGGATCCCACCATGCAGGACATCGTCGGCATCGCGCCGTATTCCGCGGGCGATGCGCTCACCGGCGTGCCGGAACTGTTCACGTTTGATCCGAACACCGGCGATCCCATCGGGCCGCCCGGGGGCATGGTGCCCGCGGCGATCGGGAACCAGTACTTCGGCGCACGCGGAAACTGGGTCGATATCTACCGCTTCCGCTACACCGTGACCGACCTGGCAGAGCGCACGGTGCAGGTGAACCCGTGGGCCGGCACAACGATCTCGACGTTTTCGCAGCTTGCGCTGGCGGATTCGGTCTGGGGCGCGCAGATCACTGCGAACCAGCGCACGGCGGACAACCTAGCACTCATCGGGACAACATTTGATGTCGTGCCCGCGCCGACGTCGGTGGGTGTGCTGGCGATGCTGGCGATGGGCGCGAGCCGTCGGCGGCGATGAGATGAGGCAGGAACGCGGAGAAGGCGGAGATATCGAAGTCGCGCGGAGATTAGGCCGGGAGCCAACGCGCCTCACCAGGACCTTGGTGCTTCTTCGCGATCATCGCGGGCTTCGCGTTGAAGATCTGGAGTCAGAGCATCGATGCATGTTGTGATGCATGAGCCGCTACGCGCGCGAGTGGCCGTTGCGCTCGAAGAGCCACCAGCGGCGTTTGGCCCTGGGTTTCCAGGCGAAGCCGAACTTCTTCTGGGCGATCTCGACGATGTGGTCGACGGCCTCGGCGGGGTCGTCGGTGACGAGCATGAGGTCGAGGTCTTCGGGGCTGATGGTGCCGACGGGGATCATGCTTTTGCGCATGAACTCGAGCATGGGTTCCCAGTAGTCCCTGCCGAGGAGGACGACGGGGAAGTCCTGGATCTTGCCGGTCTGGATGAGGGTGATGGCCTCGAAGAGCTCGTCCATGGTGCCGAAGCCGCCGGGGAAGACGACGAAGGCGTAGGAGTATTTGACGAGCATGACCTTGCGCACGAAGAAGTAGCGGAACTCGATGAACTTATCAACGTGGGGGTTGGGCTGCTGCTCCATGGGAAGCGTGATGTTGCAGCCGATGGTGAAGGCGTTTTCATCGCGAGCGCCGCGGTTGGCGGCTTCCATGATGCCGGGGCCGCCGCCGGTCATGATGGTGAACCCGAGCTTGGCGAGTCTGGCGGAGGTGTCGCGCGCGAGGTGGTAGTAGGGGTGGTCTTCTTTGAAGCGAGCGGAGCCGAAGACGGTGATGCATGGGCCGACGAAGTGGAGAGCGCGGAAGCCCTTGATGAACTCGAAGCAGATGCGGAATACGCGGAGCAGCTCGAAGCGGCGAGAACGCGGGCCTTCGAGGAAGCGTCCTTCGTCGACGTGTCGCGTGGCCTTGCCCCAGCGGGCGGCGCTGACGGAGGTTGGCAGGCCGAGGGAGGAGGGGGTGGGGGGTGGTGGCATGATGCAACGTTGAGTATCGGCCAAAGCGGTGGCGTGGGTTCGATGGAATCGGGCTTTCATCCGCGGCCTGAGCGCGGGTGCTTGTATCGGTTGTGGAGAGTGGCGCGATGTGCGATTGCGGTGGCTTGGGTGCCCGGGCTTGCGCCCGGGCCTCGGATTGAGGTTGATACCATTCATCAATGACCGGCGAGAACGAGCGGACGGTGGTGGTGGCGACGACGGCGACGGCGTTCGAGGCCGAGACGATCGCGGCGGCGTTGCGCGAGCGGGGGGTTGAGGCGCGGGTGGTGGGTGTGCCGGGGGCGATGCTTTGGGGTGTGCCGGTGGGGTCGGATGGGGGGGTGAAAGTGATGGTGTTTGAGGCCGAACTGGAGACGGCTCGGCGGGAGCTGGAATCGATCCGGCGTGATGCCCGGGAGATCCAGTGGGATGAGGCCGAGATGGGGGACGAGGACGCCGAGGCGACGGAGCTGTTGCAGTATGCGCGGGCCAAGCGGTGGATGTGGACGCTGGTGATCGTGCTCGCGCCGGCGGGGCTGTTTGTGGTCTCGGCCGGGGTGATGCGCGGGGACAAGATCGTGCAGATGATCGGCGGCGTGCTGATCGTCTCGGCGATCGTGATGGCGGCACGCGGAGTGTGGGAGGGACGGGAGGAGCGGTGATCCCTTCGATCCGAGGCCTGGGCGCGAGCCCTGGCACCTTTGTTGTGGGGAGCAGATTGGGTGATGCGATGTCTAGCGTGCCCGGGCTTGCGCCCGGGCCTCGGATTGAGCGCACAATCCGTTACTGGTTGAGAACGTATTGAACGGCTTCGACGATCGCACGCTCGTCCCACAGGTACTTGGTACTGCCGTGTGGTGTCCAGATTTTTTCTCTTGCTAAACCAGACTCACGCAATCGCCGACTGGACCACGCCTTGAACTGACCCATCATGGTCTCAGGTTTCGTTGCAGCACCGGCCACGAGGTGGACGTGGTTTGTCCGGATGTTCAGAGCCTGTAGCGGCCAGCACCGAATCTTGCAGTGGTCGCGAATGGCCTGTTCGACGACCGCTCGTTCTCTATCCGACAACTCGAGCGCCTCTTCCGCCATCTGGTGTGCGTTGAGTTTCAAACGAGCATGGCTCGCAGGAAGAAGGGGGGTATCGGGAATGTTGTGCAGGTGATCGACGGTGCCGCGATCGTCGCCGTGCAGGCGTGCGCCATAGCAGGACCATGTGATGAGATATGCAAGCGGCGAATCTCGGAAAGTCGCCATGGGCAGAGTTTGTTGTATTTGCGTCTTGGTGTCAAGTGTCTCGTCCGAGGCCTGGGCGCGAGCCCTGGCACCTTTGTTGTGGGGAGCGGGGTGAATGATGCGATGTCTAGCGTGCCCGGGCTTGCGCCCGGGCCTCGGATTGAGCGCGTTCATACGCTGCTGCGAGTTCATCGGCCATGTGCTCTGCGCTGAACGTTGCTGTACACATTTCGCGGCCGGTGCTTGCGAGCCGTGCTCGCTCGGCGGGATTGTCCATCGCCCAGAGGATCGCGCTGCGTAAGGCCGCTCGATTGCCGGTGGGCACCAATCGGCCGGTGTGCATGTCCTTGCAGATCTCGCCGGTGCCGTCGCAGTCGTAGGCGATGGGGCAGACGCCGCTGAGCAGGGCTTGGGGGACGGTTCTTGGAAGGCCTTCGCGATAGCTTGGGTGGGAGAGGGCGTCCATGGCGCGCATGAGGCCGGGGATGCGGTCCGGCGAGACGAGGCCGGGGAGGATGAGGCGGGATTCGTCGAGGCCCATCTGGCGAGCGCGAGAGACGAGGCGATCGCGCCACCAGCCGTCGCCGACCCAGAGGAGTTTGAGGTTTGGGCGCGAGGCAAAGTCGCGTGCGAGTGCGTCGAGGATGTCGTCGTGGCCCTTGTGCTGGGCGAGGCGGGCGACGGTGCCGAGGATGAAGTCGGCGGGCTTGATGCCGAGCGCGGCGCGGACTTCGTCGCGGGATTGGCCGTGGGCCGGGTGGAGAAACGGGCCAATCTCCATGCCCGAGCGGACGGTGACGAACTGATCCGGGCGGCCGATGCCGCGGGCGCGGAACTGCGTGGTCATGGCGTCGGCGACACTCGCGATGACGTGGCAGCGTTTGGCGGCGAAGCGTTCGGCGTGGGTGTAGATCGTGTTGTTGAGGCGGACTTTGAGGCGGGTGAGCGGGCCGCCTTCGATGGGCATGAAGGGCGGGCCGTGGATGGTGTGGACGACGCCCAGGGGGTGGCCAGCGTCGCGCTTGGCGGATTCCAGCCAGGCGGCCCAGCGGCCGAGGATTCCGGCTTTGGAGGAGTGGGTGTGCACGATGTCGGGCTGGACGGTGCGGATCAGCCGTTTGAGGTCATGGTGGAAGCAGAAGTGGTCGTGCCACGGATGCACCTCGCGGCGGAGGTGGGGCAGGACGTGGGTGGTGATGCGTTTGCCGTCTGCGGCTTGGAAGGACTCGACGCGGGAGAGGAGCGAGCCCTCGGGGCCGTAAATGGGGCCGAAGGCCAGGTGGACATCATGCCCGCGGCGGGCCTGATGCTCGCAGGAGAGGACGGTGTTTTCCTGGGAGCCGCCGAGGATGAGCCGGGTGGAGATGTGCAGGATGCGCATCGTGGCGGGAGCGTATGGGAGTTGATACGCTGGTGCGATGAACGCGGCAAAGAGCAGAACAATCGCGGCGGGCGTGGGCGTGATGGCGGTGGTTGTGCTTGCGCTGGGCGGGTGTTTGAAGCGGACGATCCATGTGACGAGCGAGCCACCGGGCGCGCTGGTGTGGATCAATGATGTTGAGGTGGGAAGGACGCCGCTGCAGACGGACTTCACGCACTATGGCACGTATGACGTGCGCGTGCGGCGAGAGGGGTATGAGCCGATCATCGTGAAGCAGAAGGCGAACGCGCCGGTGTATGAGCTGCCGCCTTTGGACATCGCGGCGGAGGCGGTGCCGGCGAAGCTGCACAACGTGGTGAAGTGGCACTATGTGCTGTTGCCGGTGGTGGAGGCGAATCCGGATAAGGAAGCGGGGGAGCGCGAGGTGATTGAGCGGGCGCGGGAGCTTCGGGGGAAGCTGGCGCCCGAAGACACGGCAAAGTAGATCGCAAGCAAGAGTTAGCACGCCGCGGAGCCGGCAAACCAGGCGTTCAGAAAGTCAAAGATGTCCAGGACTTCGAGGGTGCCGCTGTTGTTG
>JAIEOW010000109.1 GCA_019750095.1 Phycisphaerales bacterium | reverse complement strand
CGGCCGAGATATCCCGTAATCCTCTCAGACCGCCCGCCCCGCTCGCACCCTCCGGTCCAGCCGCCACCTCTGCACCGCGCTCCACGCATACGCCCCCGCCGCCACCAGCAGCGGCACCGTGAAGTTCCCCGTCATTTTGTACAGCGCAACCCCCGCAAACTGCAGCAGAATCCCCCGCACGCCAACCAGCGTCGCGTGAATCGCCACATACTGCGCCGCCTTGTCCGGCGAGGGTGCCAACGTCACCGGCCCCAGCATCCACCCCACGCTCGCCCCCGCGTGGGCGATTCCATACGCGATGCTCGCCGCCAGCAGCCAATCCGCATCCGGCGCAAACGCCAGCATCACGGGATACACCGTCAGCATCCCAAAGCTCAGCCCCACGCTCTTCATCGCCCCAAGCCGATCCATCAGGAACCCCGCCGGCGCGAGCATCAGCAGCATCGCCAGCAGATACGCCACGTGCGTCCGCTCCATGATCGTCGCATAGTCCAGCTTCAGCTTGTCCACCACCAGTATGGGCAAGAGCGCATAGGTGATCATCCACCCCGCGCCGTATGTCATGTACGCGCCCTCATACCGCGCGAACACCGGGTCGGCCTTCAGCACCGCCCGCAGGTGCGCGATCGGCTCAAACACCTTGCTGATATCCAGCCGCTGCCCGCTGATCGCCCCTTCACCACCCCGCGCCGTCTTCGCCGCACTCACCCCGCTCGATCGCGCCAGCCACCACGCCACCAGCACCCCAACACCCTGCACCCCAGCCACGATCGGCAGGAAGAGCCGATACGCCCGATCATCCACATTCAGCCATCGCCCAAACCCAAACCCGACCCCCGCCGAGACCACCAGCGAGCACGCGTACAGCACTCCATACACCCGCCCGCGCACCTTCTCGCTATACAACCCGCGCAGCAGTTCCCCAGCCACCGGGTGATACGCCGCCGACCCAATGCTCGCCACCACCTGCGGCAGCAGCATCCACCAGAAACTCTCCGCCAGCCCCATCAGCGCGATCGGCACCGCCGTGCACGCCCAATAGATCGCCAGGTACGTCCCGATCCGCAGCCGCGCAAACACCGCGTTCCAGAACACACTCAGCACAAAGAACACCGTCGGCGTCGCCGTGATCGCCAGAAGCTGCCACGCGTTCGCCCCCAGCGACTTCTTCGCGATCACCGGCAGCACGATCTGCGTCGCCATCCACGTTGATGACAACGTCCCCAGCACCACCACGTGCGCGGCGATCACCCCCGCAATCCGCGGTCGACCAACCGAACGCTCAACAACCATCTGGGTCACACGCCAGCATAGACAGATCGACGCCCATCAATGCACTCGCGCGGGCGTTTCGCAAGATCTATCGCGCCGCCACCATGATCAACGGCCCCGCCGACACCACCACGCCGCCCGGCTTTTCCGCAGTAATCGCAAACACCTTCGGCCCGTTCACCGCCAGGCGAGATTCAAACGGCACAATGATCGCGCCGCCCGCGCTGCTCGCTGCTCCGATATCAAACACGCCGCCATCCACCGGGTTCTTGTCGCGGCTCGGATCAACAATCCAAAGCTGATACTGCATCGCCTTCGGATCGTTGGACTTCGCCCCGATGATCCGCATATAGCCGCGCTGCAGCGTATCACTCCACACCACCTCACCCGTCGCCCCGGCCAAGGCCCCTTCGCCCGGCTTGAATCCAATCGCCACGCGGTCCGCGGCCGTCTCCAGCCGCGCCACCACCGCCGACGCGCTCAACTTTTCGCCCCCGCCCGTCGGCTTCCACGCCGTTACCACCAACACCCCGCTCAGCAGCAGAATCGCCGCCGCCGCCATGGTCGGCCACCAGTTGGTCTTCGCCCGCGTCTCATTGCCCCGCGAGATCGGAATCGCCGACCCATTCCGTGCCGGCTCCGCCCCCGCCCGCTCGGCCATCACCGGAATCGCCCGAATCACCCGCTCCCGCACGTCCGTCGGCATCGTCCCGAAGCCCGCCGCACCACCCATCACCGCCCGTCGGGTCGCGTCAATGGCTCGCTCGATCTCCGCATCCTCACCCGGATCCACGATGGCATCGATCAGTGTCAGCTCGCGCAGCTCCTCCGCCTCGGCGTGCGAAAGCCCGCACGTCGACCGAGCGATCAACAGATCCAACGCCCGTTCTCGAAACTGCCCACGTTCCTGGCTCATGGCGCCGCCTCCTGCGGCTCGCTCCGCCCGGTCAAGATCTCGCGCACCTTCAACAGCCCCCGACGCAGATGCGTCTTCACCGTGCCCAGCGGCATCCCAAGATGCTCCGCGATGCGCTCGTGCGTCCAGTTCTCGCCGATCGCCAGACGAATCACCTTCTGCTGCTCAGGCCGCAACTGCTCGATCGCCGCCTGCGCCCGCGTCGCTTCTTCATCCTGAATCGCGCCGCTCGAGGGCCCGCCCCCGCCCATCTCGATGGCCTGATCGTCTCCAAGCGCCCCGATCCGCTGATGACGCTTGTTGCTCCGCGCCCGATCGATCAGCCGCCGTCGGGCGATCATCGCCACAAACGCGCGGGCCGAAGCGATGTTGGGATCAAACCGACCGGCCACGCGCCACACCTCAGTAAAGACTTCCTGCACGCCATCCTCCGCGTCCGCACGCGTCGGGGACATGCGCAGCGCCAGCGTCCACACCAGGGACCCGAATCGATCCAGGGACGCGCTCACCGCCGACGGATCACCCGCCGCCAGTCGCTGCAATATGGCCGCATCATCTTCCATCGATCCAAGTTCTTAGGCACCCGAGCATGCCGACTTCAACCCTTCGGACCATCACGTGCACGCGATGCATCACTTTTCCCCGCTTTCTGGGTTGACCCGCCAATTTCCCGCCCTCTCGCTGCAGCTAATCCATACGAACACACCCGCAATGACCGATCTGCACGACTTTTCCATTGCGTCCCTGAATCGCGATCGATTCCATGCCCGAAACGCTCTGTGTAGGGCTTGTTTGCGATTGTTGGCGTCATCAGCACAGGGTTGATGCTCCAACCGCAACTCGGCCTCGGCTCCTCGCCGATCGCCGATCGAACCTCGAAACCCATCTTTGAAAGGAACATGTCCATGCCCAAGCTGTCCCGCGCTCTCGTTCTGTCCGCTCTCGTCCTCACCGCTGGTGCCGGTGTCGCTCTGACGCCCGCCCTCTCCACCGCTCAGCAGACCTCGACCCCCCCAGCCCCCGCCGCCGCCCAGCAGAACCTCGTCCAGATCGCCGCTGGCAACAAGGATTTCTCCACCCTTGTCGCCGCCGTTCAGGCCGCTGGTCTCGCCGAGACGCTCTCCGGTGCCGGCCCGTTCACGATCTTTGCCCCGACCAACGAGGCCTTTGCCAAGCTCCCCAAGGGCACCGTTGAGTCGCTGCTGAAGCCGGAGAACAAGGCCAAGCTCACCGCCATCCTCACCTATCACGTCGTCCCCGCTCGCGTCCCCGCCGCCGACGCAGTCAAGGCCACCTTCGCTCCCACCGTCAACGGCCAGCGCCTCGACCTCAAGCTCAACGGCTCCGAGCTCTCTGTCGACAGCGCCAAGGTCATCAAGACCGACATCTTCGGCTCCAACGGCGTGATCCACGTCATCGACACCGTGGTCCTGCCCACCGAGGACAACATCCCCGCCGTCGCCACCAGGGCCGGCTCCTTCAAGACCCTCCTCGCCGCCGCCACCGCCGCTGGTCTCGTTCCAGCCCTCTCCGGCGACAAGGCCCTGACCGTCCTCGCTCCTACCGATGACGCCTTCGCCAAGCTCCCCAAGGGCACGCTCGAGAAGCTCCTGAAGCCCGAGAACAAGGACGCTCTGGCCACCATCCTCAAGCTCCACGTCATCGAGGGCCGCGTCTACTCCGATCAGGCCATCAAGTCCGGCACCGCCTCCACGCTTGCCGGCGAGAACGTCAAGTTCTCCGTCAAGGACGGCAAGGCCTCCGTCAACGGCTCCAACATCGTCTCGACCGACATCGACGCCTCCAACGGCGTGATCCACGTCATCGACGCCGTCATCCTCCCGGCCACCATGCCCAAGCTCTCGATGCGCATGCCGAACGCCGACGAGATGACCACCCCGCGTGACATCGCCGCCCTCGCCATCAACAAGGGCGCGCCCATGTTCAACCACGGCGACCACACCTCCTGCGTCGCCGTCTACGAGGTCGCCATGACCTCCATCCTCGCCATGAACACCGTCTGCTGCTCCACCAAGAGCGAGCTCCGCACCGCCATGAACAGCGCTCAGCACTCCAAGAGCGCGGCCGACAAGGCCTGGGCTCTCCGCCGCGGCCTCGACACCGTCATGCAGATGCCCCTCGCCAGCCGCGAGTGATCGCCTGACCCAGTTCTATCAATAAACAAAGGGCCGTCGTGCACCGCACGACGGCCCTTGTTCATTTCGTTCACTCAAGGTGGAACGCTGATCCCCAGCGTACATCTCTCCGTATCCCACTTCGTCACTGACAAACTCCGTCACTCCATCACTTCCCCCCCACTCACGTCCCCCGCCACCGCACCATCACATCCACCCCAAAGTTCGGCAGCACAAAGCTCAGCCGACCACCCACCACCGTCGCGATCGCATTCGTCCCAAGAAGGTCGGCGTTGTTCCCCGTCGACCAGAACTCCACCTCGACCCCCATGCCCTCGGTCAGACCATCGATGGTCATCGTCGAGTTGCTCACCGTACCGCTCGTGCGGTTCAGATCCTGGATCGCGTACACCATACCCTGGGTCCGCGTCGCCGAACCCACGCCGATCAGCCGCTTGTCGGTCCCCGAGAACCGAATCCGCCCGGACAGCGGCGTGGCGTCGTGCTGATTGAAATCAAACCCAAGCCGATTGTCCGTCGCAAACGTCGAGATCGAACGCTGGATCTCGCGCATGCTCGTCGGCAAGGGCAGCGGCAGATAGCCATGCACCGCCTCGTCAAGCCCCGCAGGCACCAGGTCGCGCATCTCCTGCCCGCCAAGCCGCAGGCCGCTGCCAAGACCCATCGCCACCTGCGTCCACGCCGTGGTGCGGAAGAGATCCGTGTCGTTCTGCACCGTCCACGGCTTGCTCGGATTGCTCACCGGCGACACGCCCGTGTAGTACGTCCGGCCGCCATCCCACGCCCACTTCACCAGCGCCCACTCGCCGTTGTTGATCGGGCGATTGTCGCGCCGCTGCGTGGACCAGTACGACGCCAGGGCCGCATAGTCCGTCACCGGGCGGATGCTCTTGTTCGCGTCCGGGTTGTTCACCGGCTCCGCGGTGCTCGCCGAGTAATAGTGCGGCGCAAGCATGTCGAATCCGTCGGCGATGAACAGCGCCCGGGCCGTCGGCCCGCGTGGGATCAAACCGATCGAACTGGACAGAATGTTGATCTTCGCGTCATACGCCTTGGCGCTCATCGCCAGCCGAGTCATGAACTTCGAGCGGTCGCGCATCTCCTGGATTCGGGCCGGATCGCCCTCGCCGCGCACGTTCAGCGTCCACGTCCAATCATCCCACTCGTTCACCAGTTCGATCCCCAGCACCGCCTCTGCGTTCGGGCTGGCGTTCACCCAGTCCATGATCGTTCTCACCCGGTTTGTCGCCATGGTGAGCACCGTCGGATTCTGGAAGAAATCATCGATCGATGTCAGCGGCCCACCGTTCTGCGCGGCATACGCCGTCGTGTTGAAGAACGTGCGATAGTTGAACGTGCTGAACGGGTGCAGGATCAGCTTGATCCCGTACTCCGCCGCATACCCCATCATCGCGTGCAGATAGTCCCGCATGTCGGGGTTGAAGTTGCCGGCGGGATACTCAAGCCACTGTGTGCCGCGTGGCAACTGCCCCTGGCCCGCCTCCTCGATCGCCAGCCACTCCAGCGGCACGCGCAGCGTGTTCACGCCATAGCTCGCCAGACTCTGGAAGAACCCATCCGGATCGCCCTCTCCGCCCGGGTTCTGGTAGAAGTTCACATACGTGTCGTTCGCCGCGTTCCACACGTCGCCCTTGAACAGGTTGCGCACGTAGAAGTTGCTCTGGATCGCATGACTCCCGACAATCACAAACGGCGATCCGCTCTCGGTCTGCAATCCGCCGCCCCCGGGAGCGGGAATCACGCGAGAGCCCATCGACGGATCCTGCGCATAGTCCAGTGTGGTCAGCGTCGTCGTCACCAGCGCGCCCACGCGACCCACCGCATCCACACCCCGCACACCGACGTAGTACGTCACGCCCGGCTCCAGCCCGCCGATGCGCAAACGCTCCAGACGCCCCTGCATCTTCGCCACGAAGGCATTCTGAACGCTCGTCGCGTTGGACCAGTCGTCCTCGCTCACGATGGGCGATTCCGACCAGCGCACGTCATACCCCGCCACACCGCCGCGACGCGCCCCGCCGATGCTCATCGCCGACAGCGAGGCCGTCGGCGCATTGAACACCAGCGTCGTGCCGAAGCCCGTTGTCGCTGTCGTCGTCAGATTTCGCACGCTCGTCGGCACATCCCCCGCGTTGCGAGGGTCCACGAACACCAGCTGCGCATAGCTCACCGGCCCCTCCAGCCCCGGCTGCGACACATTGAAGCTGCTCGGAACTCCGTCGATCTGGTCGTCGATCGTCCGCGGGCCAAACCGCTCCGCCGGGTTCGTGCTGTGCTCGAATGTCGACTGATTCCGCACGCCTCCGTCGTCGTCATACTTCACCGTGAAGTTCATCGTGATGCCCGAGCCGTTGCTCGGCATCCCCGTCATCCCGATGCTCGCCCACGGCAGGAACACCTCCGTCGTCCACCCGCGATCGATATCCGCGTTGTTGTTCAGCGTTCCCCACAGCCGCGTCTGCCAACGCATCCCCGGCGACAACGCGCCAAACGGATTCACATGGAACCCCATCAGATCGTTGTTGCCGCTGATGTAGTTGAACCGCGTCACTCGCCCAGCACCCTCAACCTTGCCCGCGGGCTGACCCAGGTTGAACGCGAGCATCCGACCCATCGTGGGCAGATACCGCCGACGCGTGTTGCTCGGATCAAAGAACAACGCCAGCGCGTCATCGTCATACCAGTCATATCGCGTTCCCGTGCCCCCGCCCGACCCGTCAGACCACAGGAACTCATCACGCACATCCGCACTCAGAAACAGGCCGTTCTCGTTGTACATCATCCGGATCGTCGCCGCGCTATTCACGCGATTCGGAGCCGCCCGGACGATCGGCGTTGTGTTCGCCCACTCGTTCGCATCGATCGTTCCGTTGACCGTCGCCGCTCCATAGGTCGCAAACCACATCGGATGCGTCGTCGTCACCGGGTCGGCGATGAAGTACTGCCGCTGCTCAAGCTGCTCCACCTGATGGCTCGGCTCAGACGTTCCCGCCGCCAGCTTCAGCCGACGCACCGAAGAAGACCGAACTCGTGAAGCCGTTGAACGCATGTGGCACCTCACCAATGGGGCTCGAGCGATGGGCCAAATACATCAGCCCATCCAAATCGACTCAGAAACACCCACCGATTTCGGGGGTGTCACTCACCATCGATGAGATCGACGTTCACATGCACCGACTCAAGCCCTGTTCTGGGGGCCTTGGTCCGAAAATCTCCTTTCTTCCGTTCAATCCGTCCCCCCAAACGCGCGCACGGCACAAATCCTCAGAGTCACCCCTGATTCATCCGCCCATTCCTTTTTCTTGCTCGCCGCTTAACGCACAAACGGCTGCCAGGGAAAGCCCTCTGGAATCAGTTCCGGTCGGTCATTCAGAAACCCGACCAGAAACTCCAGAGCATCCACAAGCCGCGGGCCGGGGCGATTGAACATCTGATTGCCGTCCACCACCGCAATCCGACCGTTTCGCACGGCTGGGAGTTCCTGAAGCCATTCTTGTTGAGCGAGCGCGCGTGCTTCAGCAATCCCCTGTTTGAGCGACAACCCGCAGGGGCAGAGGATCACCACTTCCGGTCGACTTGCGACGATGTCCGCTGGAGACACCTGAATCGACTTTCCCGCGGCGCGCTGCGTCTGGCCTACTGGGCCCGCCGCCGCTCCAGAGTGCTCGGTCGCCCGCGTGGGATTCAGCGGATGCTCCCCGCCAGCCCGCTCAATAAGCTGCGGCGTCCAGTGCCCTCCCACAAACACGGGGTCGGTCCATTCCAAAAACGCCACATTCACACGTTGCGCAAACGGGCTGACGTACGCCTCGGCGCGGTCCATCCGTTCACGAAGCCGAACAACCGCAGCAAGTGCCGCGGGCTCTTCCTCAATCGCTCGCCCAAGCGCCAGAATGTCGTCCAGCACCCCTTCGACCGTCTGCGGGTTGAAACTCAACACGGCGGGTGGATCGTATTGTCGCAAAGCACATTGCTCCACCGCCCGCTGCACGGCCGAAAGATCGATCGAACAGACCGAACACAGGTCCTGGGTGAGGATTAGGTCCGGTTCCAAGTCAGCCAGCAGGTCCGCGTTCAGTGTGTACAGCGACTCTCCCGTTGAGAGCTGCTCCCGCACCTGACGGTCTATGTCACTCGATGTGGTGAACTTTGTCCGAGCTGAAGTCAGGACGGGCACATGCTTCATTGCAGGCGGTGCGGGCCAGTCGCATTCATGGCTGCGCCCGACAAACCGAACGCGGTTATCCAGAGAGAGGGCATCTGGACCGGTGATCGCCAGCAGCATCTCCGTCGCCGAGGGCAAGAGTGAGACAACACGCATGGCGGACGCTAGGAGCCCCGGCACCCCGGATGTCGCGGCCTCGTGCATGGATTCCGAATCGACGTGCATCCGACGGCGGAGTCGGCGGTATCCCAAACGCCGGGTCGGACCCGGACGTCGGAACTTCGGCCCGGAACGCGGCCGAGCGTTGGCGGAAGAGTTGGGGTGGAAAAGGTGGGGTGGTGAACGTGGAAAGCGTCGTCAGGCCGCGCATCGGATGCGCGGGCGCTGTACGCTTGGCGTTGTCTGAAAGTCCCGCAAATGCGCCCGGCTGGTGAACGCAACGGAGTATCTGGCATGGATGCCCGGAAGACCCAAGCTTCGCACGCCCGGCCTGAGAGATGGACCGCATGAACCGACCGGATCATTCGATTGCCGATCGCCGACTGGCACGCACAATCCGCGTGGCGACACCCTGGGCCATGGTCGCGCGAGCGGGCGCGGTGGGTCTGGCACTCACCGCGCTTGCCGCACCGCTGGCGATGACCGAATCCGCTGCTCATGCGGATGACAAAGCCAAGAAACCTGAGAAGCCGCCGGAGCCCCCGACCAACGACCCGAAGGAGATTCTGCGGCGACTCGCTGAAGAAGCGGCTAAGGCGGGCGTCGATACGACCAAGCCCAACCCGCCCGCCGCTCCAGCCGCGGCCCCTGCAGTTGCACCGGCACCGGCACCCGCACCCGCGGCAAAGCCCGCCGAGAAGCAGCCGGAGAAACAGCCCGCCGCGGCAACACCCGGCAAACCCCCCGAGGCCGCACCCGCGCCCATCGGCGGCCTAAAGCCCGCACCCGGCGCGATGCCGGGCCAGCCGATTCGGCCCGGCATGCCGCAGCCCGTGGGCGCACCGCAACCGCTGCCCGCCGCGCCGGCGGCGGCGAACGTGCCCAATGTCAACCCCGCGAACGCGATCCAGGGCGACACGTTCAACTTCAACTTCACCGAACCCGTCGATCTCACGCTGCTGGTCACGTACGTGCGCGATGCGCTGAATCTGCAGATCATCTTCATGGACGGCGGGCTCGCCGGGCAGAAGATCTATCTGAACTCTCCCGTCACCGTGAAGCGCGATCAGGTGCTGTACTTCATCACCATGCTGCTTGAGCAGAAGGAGTACACGCTCATCCAGGATCGCACCGGCATCTACATGGTGCTGCCGAAGAATCAGATCACCGGCTCCAAGCCCATGGCCGCCGAGTTCTCGACGACGCGGATCATCCGCACGCCGAACATCAAGCCCAGCTCGCTGCAGACCGCGGTACAAGGCCTGATCAACGCCAACCGCGGCGGGCAGACCGCGGGCGTGCAGCCGATCTACATGGACGAACTTGGGCTGATGATCATCACCGAGTCGCCGCGTGTGCTGATGCTGGTGGAAGAGTTCGTGCTCACGCTGGTTTCCGAGCGGGCCGATCTGCGGTTCTTCCGATTCGAGCTTCAGAACATCTCCGCCGCGAGCGCACGTGATCGCGTGCTGGAGCTTCTGGGCCAGCAGACGCAGCGATTCGCCGGTCAGCCCCAGCAACCGGGCCAACCCGTTCCGCTCGCCGGCCCGACGGGCTCGATCACCAATCTCGGCGAGCGATTGACCATCGATCCGGCCTCCAACGCGGTCCTGCTCCGCGGGCGCGAGGACGAGCGCAAGCTGCTCAACGACATGCTCGCCGTCGTCGACGTGCCCAACTCGATGATCACCCGCTGGTATCCCGTCGGGCTGAAGACTTCCGAAGCCGTCGCGTCCGCGGGCCAGGCCGAACAGCTTGGAAGCGTGAACAGCTTTGAATCCAGCGAATCCGGCGGCGGCCGCGGGGGCTCTGGCCTCCGCGCGAACCAGGCGCAGCAACCCGGCCAGATTCTCGGGGCCGCGGCGAGCCAGTCCAACGTCGCCTCCGGCGCAGGCTTTACGATCTATCCCGAAGCCGGCGGATTCTTCTATCGCGGGACCGAGAGCCAGCATCGCCGCGTCGCCGCACTCGTTGAATCCATGCGGGGCATCTCCGCCGACGAGATCGTCACGTACGAGTTCTACAAGCTCCGCCACGGCAAGGCCGACGAGGTCGCGGAAGTTGTGCAAAACCTGCTTTCCAACTCGGCGCCATCGGGCAACCGCGGCGGACTGCTGGGCAACGACCTTGGCACGCGCAACCGTCGAACCGCGCAGCCCCCCCGCGGCGTGAACGAGCCGCGAGCCGCGGCCAATCAGGGCAACGCCCCCGACAACAGCGTGGCCGCACTCGAAGGCGCCGACGTGTTCGTGCTCGCCGACGAGCCGAACAATCAGGTGGTGGTCAAGGCACCGGCCAAGCTGCAGCCGCAGTTCCGCCGCCTGATTGATCGCATCGACCTGCGTCGCCCGCAGGTGTACATCGACGCCAAGATCATCGCCGTGAACGAGGGCGACGACTTCCGGCTCGCGATCGAGGCGCAGCAGGTCATCGGGCAGTTCGCCTTCAACACGAACTTCGGTTTGGGTTCGCTCACCACCACCACCGGCGGCACCACCCCGACGACCACCGGCGGGTTCACCAACCCGAAGAATGTTGCGACCGGGCTTCCGGGCATCACCGCGGCCCTGATCCGATCCAAGGACGTCCCGTTCATCATCACCGCGCTCGCCCGCGACACCAACGGGCGCATTGTCGCCAGCCCCCAGCTTCTGGTCGATGACAACACCGAGGCCGAGATTTCCTCCATCGAGCAGCAGGCCACCAGCACCACCACCCAGCAGCAAGGCAACGCGCAGGTCTCGGGCTTCAGCGGTTACGAAGACGCCGGTCCCCGACTGACCGTCAAGCCGCAGATCTCCGACGGCGGCTACCTCCGCCTCGAATACACGCTGGAACTCAGCTCGTTCACCGGCTCGGCCAGCGGCAGCTTGCCCCCGCCACGCCAGAAGAACGAAATTCGATCCGAGTCCGTCACCATCCCCACCGACACCACCATCGTCATCGGTGGCCTGACCCTCGAGAACGTCGGCAAGACCGTGGTCAAGGTTCCGCTGCTGGGCGACATCCCGCTTATCGGCCAACTCTTCAAGGACGAGTCCGAGACCAAGCGTCGCACCACGCTCTACGCGTTCATCACCCCAAAGATCATGCGCGATCCGTCGTTCGCTGACTTGCGCCTGCTTACCAAGGCGCCGCTGGCGCTGGTGAGCGTGCCCGCGGAGTTCCCCCCGCCCAAGCCCGAGCGCATCGACATCCTGGACACATCCAAGTGGGAAGCTCAGCGCAAGCTGGAGGAAGAAGCCGAGAAGAACAAGCAGCCCGCGGTCGTCTCACCCGAGCAGGGCGTGCCCGTTCGTCGCGATCCGCCGCAGCATTCTGATCCGGAGTGATTCTGACCTTGTGATTGTGGTGGCACAGGCGTCCCGCCTATGTCTGAAAACACCAAGAAAAGCACACAGGCGAGACGCCTGCGCCACCATCTGAAAACAGACCCACGCATGGCCAAGAGAACCGACATCGCCCGCGGGGCCAAGCCCGCCCCACTTCCCGCTCGGCCCGATCAGCCGACCAGTGCCGACTGGTCGGCGATCTCGCGGCAGTTTTCCGGCGAGCCCGACGCCGACGGCGTGCTCCTTGGGCTTGAGGTCAAGCCCGATCAGCTCAAGACCTTCCCCGAACTTCCCGGCTCTGATGATGAGCCGTGGGACGTGCTGCTCTCGATGCTCGCGATCGACGAGCACACCGCGCTGGAAAAACTCGCCCGGCGCACGGGCCTGACGCTCGATCTGGAACCGCGATTCACCGACTCTGCCGCCCGGTTCTATGAGCTTGTGCCCCCGGCCATGGCGCGTGAGCGCCTCGTCGCGGGGCTCAGCTCCGATGGGCACACCATGACCTGCGCCACCGCGCAGCCCATGCAACCGGCGGTCTTCAACATCCTCGAAGACAAGCTCGGGATGCCCGTTCGGCTCGTGCTCGCTCCGCGTGGCGCGGTCGTCAACCTCATCAACCGCGGCTTTGAACAGCGCCAGGACCTCGTCACCGAGATCGTCGAGGAAATGCCCCTCGACGCCGCCGCCATCGAGTCGGCCGCGGGCAGCATCCGCAACTCGACCGACCTCCTGCAGCTCGCCCGCCAGACGCCCGTCATCCGTCTGGTGAACATGATCCTGTTTGAGGCACTGCGCCGCCGCGCCAGCGATATCCACGTTCACCCAATGGAGAACAAGCTGGTCATCCGCCTGCGCATCGACGGCATGCTCGTCGACGCCTTTCAGCCCCCGCTCGCGCTCGCGCCGGCGATCAGCTCGCGCCTCAAGGTCATGACCGAGCTGGATATCGCCAACCGCCACGCTCCGCAAGACGGCCACACCACCGTCCGCATCGGCAACCGCAAGATCGACATCCGCCTTTCGGTCATCCCCACCGTCTTCGGCGAGCGTGTCGTGCTGCGATTGCTCGATCAATCGCAGACCCGCCTCTCGCTCGACGAAATCGGCATGACCAAGCCCATGCAGCAGAAGTTCGTCGAGCTGGTCAGCAAGAACACCGGCATGATCCTGGTCACCGGGCCCACCGGCTCGGGCAAAACCACCACGCTCTACGGCGGGCTGGGCAAAGTCGATCGCGCAAGCCGAAACGTGATGACCATCGAAGATCCCGTCGAGTATCACCTCGAAGGCATCAGCCAGACCCAGGTCAACGTCAAACGCGGCGTCACCTTCGCCGCAGGTCTCCGCGCCCTGCTGCGTCAAGACCCCGACGTGATCCTCGTCGGCGAAATCCGCGACAAGGAAACCGCACAGCTCGCCGTTCAGGCCTCGCTCACCGGCCACCTCGTGCTCGCCACGCTGCACACCAACGACGCGCCGACGGCCATCGCCCGTCTCATCGATATCGGCATCGAGCCGTACCTCGTCACGTCCACGCTGCTGGCCGCGATGGCCCAGCGCCTGCTGCGGCGCACCTGCCAGACCTGCAAGGGCTCGGGCAAGGGCAACACCACCGGCATCTACGCCGGACGCTGCGAAAAGTGCCTGGGCACCGGCTACTTCGGGCGCATCGCGGCGTATGAGATCATGGCCATGAGCGACGAGCTGCGCAAGCTCACCGCGCAGAACGCCGACGCCGTGACGATCGCTGAGGTCGCCCGAAAGAACGGCATGCGCACCATGACCGACGATGCACGCGACAAGATCGCCATGGGGCTGACGGATGAGAAGGAAATTCTGCGTGTGCTGAGCTGATGACAAGCCGCGTTGGTCTTGGTTGCGCATCACGCACGCATGCGGATGACTGAACCTCCGAGCGATTCGATCGGCATGGAACACGAAGACCGCGACACGCGCCTCCGCCGAGTCATCACCCAGTGCTACACGCGCCGGTGGATCACCGAGTCGCCTAATGGCGGGATTTTGGGGCTGCCGACGACGATCATCATCATCGTTGTCGGGATTCTCTACACAGTTGCCGGCGCGATCGTGCTCTCTCGAGAGAGTACGGTTCTTGGGTGGTTGCTGGTTGTGGTCCCGGTTCCGTTGTGCGCCGTCGAGATCTTCTGGCGAAACAGCAAGCTCCGCGACGCTCGCTATTCCATACGAATCGATAGGTCGCATGAACTCGAACACGTCCATTCCAGTCTCGACTCCGGGATGATCTTGAGTCCATGGACGTATTTGATGACCCTAATCGTTCTCACGCTCTTGAATGTGTACATCCTCGTGTTCATCACGGCCGTGCCATCCAAGCCCGTGCCATCGGGCCTGTATATCGCACCGATGATCTGGGTGGTAGTCGTGTCAAACATCGGCGCAAGATTCTGGATTGTTCATCGCGCCACCCGCCGCGTGCACTCCGGCCGCTGCATCTTCTGCGAGTTCGCCGTCCAGCCCGATCTCGCCACACCCGTTCCGCTCAACGCCGCATATTCCTCGGCACGCTGCAGCGACTGTGGACATTACGTGCCGATTGTCGTCGTGCCCACGGCCGCGCCACCAGAGATCGCCCAGCCATGATCCCGACGAGCTGGGTCATCTTCGCGCTCGCGCCATTCACAGTCGTCTTCTTGATGCTCTTCTGGCGGTTCCGCGTCCTTGATCTTCGCTTCTCATGCGGGTTCTGCGTGCACTGCCGCTACCCCCGTTCAACGAGATCGCTCTGCACCGAATGCGGATGGTCGCTTCTTCGGCAACGCCGAGCGGCGATCCGCTCTTTCGTCTATGCATCGGTGGCCTACATGCTGCTTGTGGGTGTGATGGTCGTGGCGGCTCTCCCTCATCTCTGGAAACCCTACGCAACGGTCTTGTGTTTCCGCCAGACGTTCTCCGACACACTGCATGACGATGCCGCCGACTATTTGCATCGTCAACAGCAGGACTGGCGTGTTGCGCCGACGGAAGTGGTCTCGCGATTGAAGCTGCGGTTTGCTTCGACCAAGCCGCCGCAGTTCGATGTATCGATCGATCTGCTGCATCGTGCCGCGCGAAGAGACGTTGGCATCGACAGTTCGCTCGCCGATCTGATTTCTTCTTACCCATGGGTGGCCAAAACACTCTGCGTGAAGTTCGAGCGCGATGATCCTCTTCCGGTTCTTGCATCCATGCCAGCGGTCATTCGGGTATTCATGGCTCACCCAGACTGGGTTGTCGCGTATCACGGGGTTTGGTACATTTGCCTCATCAGACAGTCGCCTGAGGAAACCGCCAACACCGCACATCTCATGCTCAACTTGCTCAACCGACCCGGCTCTCGCATGAATGGAATGTGGTCACTGGTTCAGCGGGCCGTTGAGCGTGGGGACCGCAGTGTGTACTGCCAGGAACTCGCGGTCCTCCGCACGATCGATCCGGTTCGCTATCGCGAGTATTTCGCGCACCTGTGCGACCCTCCCGATCCAAGGACCGGTCCCTGAGAGCACGACCGATTTGCCGCCAAGTTGCGGACCTCACCCTCCGGAGTTCCCCTGAGAGGGCACCCGCTCCGCGATATCCTCCGCTCATGCGTGAGCACACCCCGCCGCCTCAACCCGACACGCCCACGTCGCACTTCCCCTCGGACAACGCTGCCGGACAGGCGACCATGCTCATGCATGCCGCCGCCGCCGGTGATCGATCGGCAGCCGATCGGCTTCTGCCCGTGGTCTATGAACAGCTTCGCAAGGCCGCTCAACTTCAGCTTTCGTCCGAGAATTCTGGCCAGACCCTCAGCGCCACGGCACTCGTGCACGAGGCCTATCTCCGCCTCGCCGGGCCGCGCGAGGTGCCCTGGGCCGGGCGTGCCCACTTCTACGCAGCCGCCGCCGAAGCCATGCGGCGCATTCTGATCGATCGGGCTCGCTCCCGCGGCTCGCGGGAACGGGCCAAACGCCACTGGCAAGATGCCCGAGATCTGGCCGATCTCGTCACCAGTGTCGAATCCGACGAAATCCTGGCGTTCGACGAGGCCCTCACCCGCTTGGAGGGCGTTGACGCTTCGGCGGCGCAGGTCGTTCGGCTGCGGTTCTTTGCGGGTTTGTCGGTTGATCAGACCGCCGCAGCACTGAGCATCTCTCCCCGGACCGTCGACCGCGAATGGGCCTTTGCCCGCGCATGGCTGTATGACGCCATTGCCTCGGCAACAGGTCGATCCGCTGATGATGACCGGAGCGATCGCGCATGAACCCTGATCCATCGTCCTCTCAACCCTTGCCAAAGCACGAACGCGTGAAGGAGATCTTTCTCGCGGCCGCCAATCTCCCGCCGGCCGATCGCGAGCCCTTCATTCGACTCCAGACCGACGGCGACGAAGCCACACGCGCCCGCGTCCTTCAACTCCTCAAGGCCATGGACGGCCCCGGCGCTTTTCTGAAAGAGCCCACCGCCCTCCAGCCCGATCACGGCGAGTCTCCCACCCTCGCTCATCCGAGCGCCCTCGGCAGTCCGCCCACCGAAGTCCACATCGCCGAAGACGTCGGCTCGCATGTGGGCCACTACAAGCTGCTGCAACTCATCGGCGAAGGCGGCTTCGGGCGCGTCTTCATGGCCGAGCAGGAGCAGCCCGTCCGCCGCAAGGTTGCGTTCAAGATCATCAAGCTCGGCATGGACACGCGCCAGGTCGTTGCGCGATTCGAGCAGGAACGCCAGGCCCTGGCGCTCATGGACCATCCGCACATCGCCAAGGTTCTTGATGCCGGCTCCACCACCACCGGCCGCCCCTTCTTCGTCATGGAGCTGTGCGCCGGCGAGCCGATCACCAAGTACTGCGACGACCACCGGCTGCGCATTCGCGATCGCCTCTCGCTCTTCGTGCAGGTCTGCAAGGCCGTCCAGCACGCCCACCAAAAGGGCGTGATCCACCGCGACATCAAGCCCTCCAACGTGCTGGTGGCCACCCACGATGGGCGGGCGCACGCCAAGGTGATCGACTTCGGCATCGCCAAAGCGGTGGACCGCAACCTCACGGAGCGCACGCTCTTTACCGAGCACAAGCAGCTCATCGGCACGCCCGAGTACATGAGCCCCGAGCAGGCCGAGGGCTCGCTCGATATCGACACCCGCACCGACGTCTACTCACTCGGCGTCCTGCTGTACGAGTTGCTCACCGGATCGACGCCCTTTGATTCCGCGACGCTGCGATCGGCCGCATTGGGCGAGATCCAGCGGATCATCCGCGAGATCGATCCGCCTACGCCCAGCACGCGCGTCGCGCTCTCGGCGGAGACCGTTCGAAATGTCGCCACGCTTCGCCAATCCGACGCACGCGGCCTCTCGACGATTATCCGCGGCGAGCTGGACTGGATCGTCATGTGCGCGCTCGATAAAGATCGCGCCCGCCGATACGACTCCCCTTCCGCGCTCGCGCAAGATATCGAGCGGCACCTCGCCGGCTCGCCCATCGCCGCCGCGCCGCCCAGCACGGCGTACCGCGTTCGAAAGTTCGTCCGCCGCCATCGCGCGCCCGTCATCGCGGGCACGCTCATCGCCGCCGCACTGGTGTTCGGCGCGATCGGCACGACGCTCGGCTTCATCAACGCCTCGCGCCAGCGTGACCAGGCGAACATCGCCAAAGACGAGGCCACCAGCGCCCGCGACGAGGCCGAGGCCGTCACCACGTTCCTCACGAGCGTGCTCTCCTCCGCAGACCCCAACGCGATGGGCAAGGACGTCACCGTCCGCGCCGTGATCGACAAAGCGTCGCGCACGATTGACCCGAGCATTCAGGCTCGCCCGCGTGTCGAGTCTCGCGTCCGCGAGGCGATCGGCCGAACATACCTTGCCCTTGGCGAGTATGGCGAGGGAGAAACCAACATCGCCCGTTCGCTCGAACTCGCCCGCAGCGCGTTCGGCCCGAACTCCGTCCACACCATCCGCACCGACGAGCTTGCCGGACAGGTGCTCTTCCGCACCGGCAAGTACCCCGAGGCCATCGCCCATCTCAAGCGCGTCATCGCCGACGCCGACGCCCAACTCGGTACGAAGCACGATGTCTCTCTCACGGCACGCAACACCCTCGCCTATGTCTACGCGCAAGCCGCCCAGACCGAAGACGCCATCGCCCTGACGCGTGAGGTCATCGACGGCTTCACCGCATCCAAAGGCCCCGACGATGAGAACATCCTTAGCGCCAAGGGCACCCTCGCCGTGCTCCTCTCGGATCTGCAGAAGTACGACGAGGCCGAGATCCTCTACGCCGAAGTCGATGCGGCCCTCCACAAGAAGTTCGGCCCGGATCATCCAACGACGCTCAGCAATCGCAGCAATCGAGCGTGGGCGCTCCAGCAGCAGGGCAAGCACGATCAATGCGTGGAGATCTTCGCCAGCGTCCTGGCCTCACGCAAGCGCGTGCTCGGGCCGGACCATCCGGAAACGCTGCAGGTCGAGAATAACCTGGCCAACTCGCTGCGCGGCCTGAAACGCTACGAAGAGGCCGGTGTGCTTTACGAGCGCGTCTTTGAGGTCGCCCGATCACGCGATGGTGCAGAGCATCCCGAGACGCTCATCTCCATGGCCAACCTCGCCCGCTTCTACCAGGAAACCGACCAGTTTGAGCGCGCCGAACCAATGTTCCAGGAGTGCGAGGCACTCTACCGAAAAGTCCTCGGCACAAAGCACCCCCACGCGGTCATGACCGTTCTGGGTCACGGCATCTGCCTCCGCCGAATGAACAAGCTCGACGAGGCCGTCGCCAAACTGACCAACGCGCACACACTGCTCACCAAGCTCCGCCCACCGATCCCAAGCGCAACACGGCGCGCCGCTCAGGAAATCGCTCTCGCTTTCGAAGCCCAGGGAAAATCCGACGACGCCGAGAAGTGGCGAGCAGAAGCCGAGAAGCTCAAGCCCAAGCCATGAAGTTCAACGCACTGCTGCCCGCCCACAATAAAGTGCGGCAAATAACACGCTCGCGCATGAGATCGCCCTCACCCCACACCTGCGCCACATTCCGGACAGACCAACCCCTTCAGGTCGGTCAGGTCATATCCGCACTTTCCGCAGTGCGCCTCGTGCACCAGCACTGCGATGTGCAGTCGGCATCCCACGCACAAAGCCCCGTTCTCTCCCGTCGGAATCGTCTGTGCCGCCGCGCACCGCGGGCACTCCAGCTTGATCTGTGAGAGCGTCGCCGCGCCGGGCCGTGTCGGCGGGCTTATAGGGGTCCCGGTCGCGGCCGATCTTGACGGCTCGCGCACCTTGTGCAACTCCACACTACGCCACGAGTTCAGGCGATCAATCACGATCAGTGCCAGTGCTCCGCTGACGGCGAGGATGCCCGCGCCCGTGGCCATGCGCCACAAGCTGTCGTATGACGAAACGTCCACCCATGTCGCCGCAGTCGTCAATACACCAGTCAGGACTCCGGCACCGATCGTCGCGATCCGTAGCCACGCATAACTCTGCCCCGATCGACTCCGCCCGACCAGCACCGCGTGTGCCACCACCGCCGCCACGCAGTACCCCGCCACAGGAATCCACGCATTGTTTCCAGTGCTAAACCAGATTCCCCAGATCGTCGTGCCAGCACCGACGATCGCGCCCGGCAGCGCGATCCACCGCCAAGGCGCGCGATCTGATGGCTCCGAACCATCCTCTGCACGCTGCCTCCAACCCACCAGTGCAAGCGCGACGCAGAGCACGGCCGCACCGATCGCAGCCGCGACGCCGTACAGCCGCTCGTGCCGAATCCACGACGCACCGACAAACTCAACCAGCGCACCGCACATCGCGATGACAAACACCAGCGCCGCGCCAGCAGCGCCGATGAGCGCAGGCCACCGCCATCCCGGCTGCTCGATGCGCTTCACGAAGTGCGCCGCCGGAAAACCCGTGAACGCCAGAACGATCATCCCGACCCCGACCAGCTCCACCAGTTGCCTGCCGATCGTCCCCTCCCAGATCAGCACGCACGCGCCAAGAAACAGCGCAAGGCAGACGCCCATCCCGATCACCCCGCCCAGCCGCGTCTCGGTCTTCTCCGTCCACTTTGACATCGACATCATCGCGGCCGCCGCGATCGCCCCCACAATCGCCATCGCCGCAAACCGCCACACGCCCGAAATCGGCAAGAACAACGCCACAAGCCCCGAGAGCGCGGCAAGCCCAAGCGCACCCAACATGACTTTCAGTAGCACGCGACGATCGATCAATGGTCCTCCCATCCAGCGCTCATTCCGAACCAACGATCAGCCCCGCCCGATGTCTCCACAGATGCCGCGAGAGCACCTCTCGCACGCCCCAGACGCCGCGCCGCGCTCGATCCTGATCGTCGGCGAGCATCGCTTCCACCCGCGCCCGCATCTCGCCAACGTTTCCTTCTGGAAACATCCCCACGCCCTCGCCGATGACCTGACGCACCATCATCCGCCCCTCGGCGACGCACGCGCATCCCGCCGCCATGCCCAGCAGCAGCCGCTCGCTGTACGCCGTCGTGAACTGCGTCGGCCCAAGCGCCACGCACACCTTCGCCCGCCGAAACTGCTCCGGGAGCGCACCGTACGCCACCTCGCCGCCGTACACAACGGCACCCTCTTCGCCAGCATCAACCGGACAGACTTCCCGCCACGCCTCCGGCCCGATCACAACAACCCGTGCTCGCCGCCCGTCACGACCCCTCAACCCGCGCAGTGCGTCCACGGCCGCCACGCGTCGCCGACGGTTCACATCCGCCACACACGCCCGCTGCACTGATTGCAACAGCCGCCACGAGTCCGTGGCTCGCGTGAACCCCGGCATGCACGCCTCGCACGCAGCCACAAACCCAAGGCCCGGCTCGGCGATCATCAGGTCTCGCATATCCCGCGCCGCATCACGAAGCCCCTCGGGCACTGTGGACCACACGTTTGCAAGTTCTCGCTCGCTGGCGATCCCCCCCGCCACGATCACATCGATATCGCGGCGCTCGCACCCGATCTCGTTGCGTGCTCCATCCAACCCAAGCTGCGACGCCGCCACCCCACGTTCATCGGCCACCGCTCCGGGCCACACCGCGTGCAGACACCGCGCAAACCGCATTCGCGGCCACCTCATCCTCAGCAGCGACGCATCATCGGTGCTGACAAGCAGCACACGAAACCGCTCCAGCGCCACCAACTCATCCATCACCCCCGAACCCATCGCCAGCGGATGATCCACGAACACCTGCACCAGATCGTCGTGCTCCAACCCGCGCCCCGCGCCACGCTCGGCCGCCCCGTCGGCCCACGTCTTCAGCGCTCCAAACGACACCGGATGGTTGAAGAACACCCGCACCACCCGCTCACTTGCGCCCGACCCGCGATCTACCACACACTCGTCATCCACAAGCCCAAAGCCCGCGTCGAGCATGCCCTCGGCAAGCTGCGTCGCCATCGCCGACAACAGGTCAAATCTGGACGCGTATCTCATCGATATGTGCAGCCGCGTCGCCATGACGCAGGCATCGACCAGTTCCGAGCCCCCGCTGCAATAGAGCCGTCAGCCCTCCGCACGCACCACACCCCTTCGGCTTTGGCCGCCGCAGGGGGGTCGATTCAGCGTCATCTGGAGAATCGCCCGCCCAGCCCGTACCCTTTTGGCCCCGCCCCTGGGCTCGAGCGCTTCACACGCTCCGCTCTGACAGGCCGGCAACTCCCCCTGACCCTCTGGAGCATCCCATGCCCGCCCAAATCACCATGTCCGCCGGCAAGCTCAACGTCCCCGCCAACCCCATCATCCCCTTCATCGAAGGCGACGGCACCGGGCCCGACATCTGGCGTGCCTCCGTCCGCGTCATCGATGCCGCCGTCGAGAAGGCCTCCAAGGGCAAGTACAAAATCCACTGGCACGAGGTCCTCGCCGGTGAAAAGGCCTTCAACAAGACCGGCAACTGGCTCCCCGATCAGACCATCACCGACTTCAAAAACTATCTCGTCGGCATCAAAGGTCCCCTCACCACGCCCGTCGGCGGCGGCATCCGCTCGCTGAACGTCGCCCTGCGCCAACTCCTCGATCTCTACGTCTGCCTCCGGCCCGTCCGCTGGTTCAAGGGCGTCCCCTCACCCGTGAAGCGCCCGCAGGATTGCGAGATGGTCATCTTCCGCGAGAACACCGAGGACATCTACGCCGGCATCGACTTCGCCGCGGGCAGCCCCGAGGCCAAGATCATCCTCGACGCACTCGCCGAGAAGCTGCCGAAGGAGTTCAACAAGATCCGCTTTGGCTCGCGCGAAAAGGCCCTCGACTACTTCGCCGCAGCCATGGGCGGCATGGACAAGGTCAAGGACATGCCCCTCCCCGTCGCGGTCGGCATCGGCATCAAGCCCGTGAGCAAGTACGGCTCGCAGCGCCTCGTCTGGGCCGCCATCGAGTACGCCCTCGAGCAGAAGCGCAAGAGCGTCACCCTGGTGCACAAGGGCAACATCATGAAGTTCACCGAAGGCGCGTTCAAGGACTGGGGCTATGAAGTCGCCGTCCAGGCCTTCCGCGATCAGTGCGTCACCGAGCGCGAATCCTGGATCCTCGGCAACAAGGAAGCCAACACTGATCTTTCCGCCGAGGCCAACGCCAAGATGATCGACCCCGGCTACGACATGATGACGCCCGATCAGAAAGCCAAGCTCGTCAAAGAAGTCGAAGGCGTGCTCAACGCCATCTGGGCCACCCACGGCAACGGCAAGTGGAAGTCCAAACTCATGATCAAGGACTCCATCGCCGACATCACCCTCCAGCAAGTGCTGACACGCCCGAAGGACTTCGACGTCGTCGCCACGCTCAACCTCAACGGCGACTATCTCTCAGACGCCCTCGCCGCCCAGATCGGCGGCATCGGCATCGCCCCCGGCGCCAACATCAACTACGCCACCGGCCACGCCATCTTCGAAGCCACCCACGGCACCGCCCCCAAGTACGCCAACCTCGATCAGGTCAACCCCGGCTCGGTCATCCTCTCCGGCGAAATGATGCTCCGCTACCTCGGCTCCGGCGGCGACAAAGTCTGGTCCGACGCCGCCGACCTGATCATCAAGGGCATGGACGGCGCGATCAGCGCCAAAACCGTGACCTATGACTTCGAGCGGCTGATGAAAGCCGAGGGCGATACCACCGTCAAGAAGGTGAAGTGCTCGGAGTTCGCGGATGCGGTGATCAAGCACATGGGGTAGGCACACGCAGCGGGTTTCTCCGCCGCACTCCAGTTGAAGACCACTTCAACACTCCGCGATCGCCGTTCAACGCCACCTTCGGCCGACGTTGCGTTCTGCAATCCTCGCAAATGACTCGAAGTTCGCACCCCACACCCCCTACACAGGGGTGGGCGTGGTGACATGGTTTCTCCGCCCGGTTGACACGGTCGGAGGTTATGGTTAGATTCGGTGCTCCCGCCCGTTGCGACAACAGCTTTGAGATGTTGGCTCACATCCACGAACCCGTAATACTCTGGAGGCACATGTGAGATACGCGATCGTTCGAACTGGCCTCGTGGCGCTTTTGTTGTCAGTCACGTGTCTTGCCGTTGGATGCGCCAGTGGCAGATCCAACTCCGTGCCATCGAGCGCTGAGATACAGAGCATCAGAACAACGTGGATCGAGTCTCTGGAGTTCGAGAAAGAATACAATAAACCTGAAACGGACGAACTGACTCGGAAGCGCATTCGCAATGACGCGATCTCGAACCGGATACGGTTTGTTGACTGGCACTACTCGCAACTCGAAGACGAACTGCGGCAGTCGCGGTCCTCAATCGGATTCACTTCGGATGCTGCGGTACTCACTCTCAATGCCGTAGGCACGCTTGTGGGCCCGGCGTCGACCAAGGCCATTCTTCACGCCATCTCCGCAGGTGTGGTTGGAACACGATCTTCCTTCGAGAAGAACTACTTTTTCGATCAAACCACGCAGGTGATCATTCCGAAGATGCAGGCGCTCCGGGCGGAGGTGCGCCTCGAGATTGAAGGCCAATGGGCGAAGCCGACGGCTGACTACCCACTGTCAAAGGCCCTGCACGATGTGGATCGGTATTTCCGCGCCGGCTCCGTGATCATGGCGCTGATGTCGCTCACCAACGACACAGGGGCCGCGGCCAAGAAAGCGGAGGACGAGGTGCGAGACGTCGTACGACAGCGTCTGTTGCTGCCGGCCACCGACGATCAGATTACCACAAGGGAGCGCCTCACAAGTCGACTCCTCTCGATGACCCCCGACCAAGCCAAGGCCATTCTCTCAGCACTCAATGAGGTCGAGGTTCCAGGCCGGGGTCCCATTGTCTCCGTCCAACTGGCCATCAATACACTGGTTGCGGGCAAGCAGGGGGAGAACCTCACCAAAGAACTCCAGCGAATCTCAAAGATCTTTGACGACGCTGGCGTCAAGTGAACCGGTCACATGCGACGAAAAGGGGACAGCCATGCCGAACAACCCGAACGATTCGATCATTGACGGCTCCTTGACTCTCGCACAAACACTCAGTGCGATTCGTTTCAAGGAGGCCGGCGGCTATGAGATGACGTCACTCATCGCGGGCGTTGAAACACTCGCAGAAAAAGATGGCGAGAAGCCATTAAACTACGCCGCGTTCATCCTGCTCTCGCCCCCTGGCACACTTCCCAAGAAACTCGAGCTCGTGGAGACTGGCGACGATCTCGGTGCCGTGCTCGCCAAGCGGGCGGCCGACGGCTGGAAGCTCATCTGCTGCAACCCCGTCTTTGTCAAGAGCAAGTTGAAGACAGTCGCAGCATTTCGGAAAGCCTGATAGACCCCCTACCCCCGCCTCCCCCTCCCACCCCCCGGCACAATCTTCGGCTGTGGCCGCGGCTCCCCATAGCTGATCGGCTCATCATCAAACTCAAACGTCGGCCGCGCAAATCGCGACGACCGTCGCATCGCCACGCTGAACACCAATCCCGTCATCAGCCACACCGTCAGCATGCTCGTCCCGCCGTAGGACACAAACGGCAGCGTCAGCCCGATGATTGGCAGCACGCCCAGCACCATCCCCACGTTCACAAACGTCTGCGCGAACATGATCGCCATGAGCCCGACCACCACGAGCTGGCCAAAGCCATCCCGGCACAGCGCGGCCGTCAGATACGCGCCGGTGAACCACGCCACATACAGCCCGATCACCAGGAGCCCGCCCAACAACCCAAACCGCGTCATGATCACCGACAGGATCATGTCGTTATGTCGCTCCGGCAGCTCGTTATACCTGTGCAGCACGCGCGTCTTGGCGTCGCTTTCGCCGGTCAACTGCCCGGCACCGGCGAGCATCTGCGCCCGCAACGACTGATAGTTCACGCCCTCGGCCCCGCTGGTCGGGTCCTGCATCATCTGCACCAGACCCACGATCCGTGCGTGCTGGTGCTTGCGCAAGAGCGGAAAGTTCCCCGGCTCGGTGATCAGCGCGATCGCCACCACGCCCGCAACGGCCGCCGATGCGATCCCTGCCACAGAGACCATGTGCCGCATCCGCGCCCCGGCGGCGAACAGCATCGCGAAGATCGCCGGCGCAAACAGCATCGCGATCCCAAGGTCCGGCTGCAGCGTGATCAGCATCGCCGGCACAAACGCCATGATCGCCGGCGGAATCAGCCCAAGGAGCGTCCGATGGCTCCCTCGAAACCGCAGATAGTCCGCCATCACCAGCACAAACGCGATCTTTGCGATCTCCGACGGCTGAAAATCCACGAACCCAAACTCGATCCATGCCCGCGCCCCGTTCCGCGGCCTCACCAGCGATGTCGGCACAAACGGTACTAGCAGGAAGATCAGCAACGCGATGATCAACCACATAAGCGGCCACGCGACCAGCCGCACATACCGGTAATGCGGCACCGCGATCACCATCGCCGCCAACATACCCACGCCCAGATACATCATCTGTCGAAGCACCAGCCCGCTCGGCGTGATCGGCCCCGCGCCCGTCGCATCGCTCACCGATCCCAGATCGATCGCATAGATCCCGAGCATCGACAGCAACAGCCCGCTCAGCACGCACAACCACGCGCCATGCCAAGGCGTCAGCTCTCCCCCCACAATCGCCCGGACCCAGTTGGATCGCATCACCCGCCGCCCCCCACCACCACTCCCGCTCGACGTTGCTCAGTCACGCTCCCGCGTGCCTGCCGCCCATCGCCGGATTCCTCACGCAGATCCGGCAGATACCCCTCGGCAATCAGCGCATGCACCACCTGATTCGCCAGCGGCCCCGACACACGCCCGCCCGACCCGCCATAGTCCACCACGCACGCGATCGCATACCGCGGCGTCTGTCCCACGCCGGCGATTACGGCGCACCACGAGTGGTCACCGTCGTACGACTCTTCTCGCCCATCCTGCTGCGACAAGTCCGCCTTGAACGGCCCGGTGTCCGCCGTGCCGCTCTTGGCCCAGATCGTGATCCCCTTGGCGTTGAAGATCGGCTCGACCTTCTTTGATCCATCGTCCATGGTGTAGGTAATGACGTGGGTCGTCCCGTTCTCTTCGTTCGCAGAGCCATACAGCCCGCGGAGCGCGATCTGCACCGCGCTTGCGGAGAAGCCCAGGTCTCGCGTCCGCGTTGGCGCGTCGGCATACAGCCGCGGCTCGATCATCTCACCCCCGCGAGCGATGGCCGCGTACGCCGTCGCCGCGTGCAGCGGCGTCCACGTCACCGGCCCCTGGCCGATGCCCATCAGGATCGCCTCCTGAATCGTCGCCTTCACCGGATCCTTCACATCCCCCGCCGACTCCACCAGCGCACTCCGCCGCTTCAGTTCCAGATCACGCAGTTCCGCGCGCTCGGGCAACTCGGGAAGGTCAAAGATGTTGAACGTCCGCGCCTTCGGCCCCACACCAAGCTCGGTGTACAGATCAAACACCCGCTGCGTCCCCAGCCGCTGCCCCATCTCGTAAAAGAAGATGTTGCAAGAGCATTTGATCCCATCCGCGCCGTCCACATCATGCCCGAGCCGCACCGAGTGTGTCGTCTTGAACTGCTTGTAGATCCAGCACCGATACAGCAGCGGCTTGTCCTTGAAGAAGTGCCCCGTGCACGGAATCTGCTCGCTCTCGGCGTACTTTCCCGCCGCCATCGCCGCACACAGCACCAGCGGCTTCACCACCGACCCCGGCTGATAGGCCTTGCCCAGCGGCCGATTCAGAAACGCCATGTGATACGGGTCATTCGGAATTGTCTCCGGCGCACGCCCGATCTGTTCATGCGTGAACGACGGATGGCTCACCATCGCCAGCACATCTCCAGTCAACACATCCATCACCACCACCGCGCCATTCAATGCCGTCCCCATCGGCAGCTCTTGTGGCGCATCAGGCTTCAGCGGCTCATCAGGCTTCTTCGTGCGCTGCCACGGCTGGATCACCGTTAATCCCAGACTCGGATCAAACAACGCCTGCACCCGCGCCTGCAACGCAATGTCCACGTTCAGCGTCACATCACGACCCGCCGTCGCATCGACCAGGTCCTCTTTTCCCGTATCCAGGTGCTTCGTCCTCTGCCCGCGCAGTCCACGCAGCACATCTTCCTTCGCCTGCTCCACACCCCCCTGCCCCACCGTGTCGCCCGGCCGATAGTGCCCGCGATCGATCTCGCCCGCCGCTCCCTGCCCCGCACTTCTCACCCGCGGCCGCCTCACCAGATCCTCACGAAACAGCTTTTCCCGCATCCGCCCAAGCACGTGCGTCGCAACCCCCTGCACACGCACCGTCTTGGTACCCTCCCGCAGCGGCGGCGGAAACGTGCTCGTGTCCACCACCACGTCCGACACATCAAACGGATAATCCCGGCGCATCGAGTTCCGCACGTGCAGCCCCGGCATCACCGGCAGCGTCCCCACAACACTCGTTCCGCCCGCTCCAACACCCGCATCCAGAAGCTCATCCTCGTCCGCGGTCGTGCGATCCTTCACACGCTCGAACGCGAATCCAATCGAGTCCGGCACATCCCGCAAAAGCACGTGCGGCTCGCGCTGCTCCTGGACCACCACGCGAGCGCCCGGGGCCACCTCCTTCGCTGGTTTGCCTTCGCGCTGCCGCCGCTCGGCGTCCGCGACGCGCTGCCGCTCCGTCACAAGCGTTGACAGATACTGCACCTGCTCGATGATCTCGGCCTTCTTGCGTTCGATCTCTTCGGGCGCAAGCCCCGACAGGCGGCTGAACTCCGTCCACATCTTCTTCAGATGCTCGTCAAACTCGCCGCGAAACTTCGCCGACGCCGCGAGCCGATCCTCCGGGCCCATCGCCTGCCAGCTCTTCCCGGACCGCTCCACCGCCCGCCGCGCTGCTCGCGCCGCCCGCAACTCCGCCCATCGTCCGGTGATGACCGAGTAATCCACCAGCACATCAAAGCTCGGCCGATCCCGCGCCAGCTCCCGCCCCTTGCGATCCAGAATCCGTCCACGCACCGTCTCAGTCCAGCTCTCACTGATCAACCGCTGCTCGGCATCTTCAAGATGCCCAGCCCCCTTCACCACGGTGAGCCGCGCCATCTGCAGCAGCGGCAACACCGCGAGCACCAGCATCCCCGCCATAAGCAGCAGAAGCCGACGCTGAAACATGCTCGGAATGAAGTGGCTCAGTCGCATCCATGCTCCCGGTTGCGCGAAGGATAGCGTCTCGGGTGGCCCGCTGGTCCCCGGCGGGGGCCTGCTTCGTGTTCTTCGGCAGACCTCTCAAAAGTCCGCGCCCCGGACTCGCTGAAGTTACGCACGCACAACCCGCATCCATCGTTCTCAGCGTGCCGCCCGCCGCGCCGGCATCAACTGCGTCGATTCCTTCACCCCGAGATTCTGATAGATCTCTCGCGTCGCCGTCGATCGGTTCAGCGTGTAAAAGTGAATCCCGCGGACGTTGTGGTCCAGCAGATCTCTGCACTGCTCCGTCGCCCAGTGAATCCCTACGCGCCGCTGCGCGTCCACATCGCCCGCCGCTCGGTTCATCGCCCGAATCAACGGCGCAGGAAATCGCGTCCCCGCCGCCATCTCTGCCATCCGCGAAATGCCCGACGAACTCGTCAGTGGCATGATCCCCGCCACGATCGGCACATCGATCCCCGCGAGGCCGCAGCGATCCCGAAAGTCATAGAAATCATCGTTGCTGAAGAACAACTGCGTCACGATGTAGTCGGCGCCCGCATCCACCTTGGCCTTCAGGAAATCCATCTCCTTCACCCGATTGGGCGTTCCCGGATGTCCTTCCGGATATCCCGCCACGCCGATGCCGAAGCCGCGCTTGTCCGGATGCCCGCCGCTGCGCTCGACTTCGTCGTTGAACGTGCGCAAGAACTTCACCAGATCGCTCGCATGCTGAAACGCATCCTTCGATCGATCAAACGCGGCCATGTTCTTCGGCGCATCGCCGCCCAGCGCAAGGATGTTGCTGATCCCCGCCTGCGCATACCGCTCCAGGATCGACCGAATCTCCGGCTCCTGGTGGCACACGCACGTCAGGTGCGGGCAGGGATCGAGCTTGCCCTCGCGCTTCAGGCGAACGACAAGATCATGCGTGAGGTCGCGCGTCGATCCGCCCGCGCCATAGGTGACGGACACAAACTGCGGATTCAGCGCTTGCAGCTCGCTGATCGTCTGATACAACTGCTCCGCCGCCTCGGCGGTTTTGGGCGGAAAGAACTCAAAGCTGAACGTCGCCGTGTACGTGTTGAAGAGGTCTCGAGCGTGCATGTGTGCCGGGTATCGACTGAAAAGGGATACCGACCGACGACCTATCGTCCAGCCATATATCCGGATGAATGGATGAATCCTAGGGCTTCTGCATACGCCGAACCTGTTCCAGAATCCGATCGTGTTGCCGCTTGAGGTGCCGAAAGCTCAGCAAGGATTTGACGCGCGTGACCAGTTCGAGCTTATTGACCGGTTTGGTCAAAAAGTCGTTTGCCCCCGAATCAACGGCTCGTTCAACATCGGCGATTTCATTCAACGCCGTCACCATGATGATCGGGATATCCCGAGTATCGGGATTTCCCTTAAGCTTCACACACACCTGATACCCAGACATTCGAGGCATCATGACGTCGAGCAGGATGATGTCGGGCTGTTTGGACTCCACGGCCGCCACGGCTTCGACGCCGTCGTGGGCGACGCGGATCTCGGCGTTCAGGTCTTCGAGATAGGCCTGGAGGAGTTCGAGATTCTGCAGGTTGTCATCGACCACGAGGATCGAAGAGCCCTGAGTGGAATCGACGGGTGCAAGTGGAGTTGGGTCAGCCATAAGGTGGGGTCGCTCTGAGATGGTGGCTCAGTGTGCGGCGTGGGCGTATCGTACACGCGGAACGGGTCGGCCGTGACGCCGATGATGTGGCGCTGAACGGGTGTGTTTTCTTTGCGCACCATTGGCCAAGAGGCGGGTGCGGGCAAGGGTTGATCAATCATGGCTTGGGGCAGTTCGCTCAAGTGTGCGTGGAATGACAAGTTCCGCATGCCCGAGGTCGCGCAGTTGCGTGGCGGGCTGAATAAGCCGTTGCAGAGCGTCTTTGACGACGCTCGCGAGGAGCTGAAGCGGCTGGAAGGCGTGAGCGAGAGCGTGTCTTGGCAGGGTGTGCCTTGGCGCTGGACGCTGGTGTACACGATGGCGGAGGTGCCGACGGAGCGGGCACTTGCGTATCTCGTGCCGGATCCGCAGCGTGTGCAGATGTGCGTGCCGCTGAACCAGGAGCAGATCGAGAAGCTGCCGATGAAGCGGCTGAAGAAGTCGATCCGCGACGGGGTGGTTCATGCCCGGTCGGTGGCCGGCGTGTGGTGGCCGACGTGGGATGTGCCGACGCGTGGGGCTCTGGATGAGGTACTGGAACTCGTCGTGCGGAAGCACAAGATGGTGACGGCGTCCATCGAGACGGTGACCGCGTAATCGTCGGGCAACTGGTGAAGAGCGAAGCCGTCGGAACGCCGATAGGGTTGGCCCAGATTTTTCACACGCAGCGCGGCATGAGGCCGCGAGGAGTTGGTCGATGCGGGATATGGATGCCTGCGGAAGCGTTCGAGCGCGGATGATGGTTGTGGTCGCGCTCGCATGTGCGTTAATGCTCGCGCCGGCGGCGCTGGCTCAATCGCTGGAACGGCGTGTGCAGGCGGCGATCGCGAATGCTCGCATGGGCAACGCGAAGATCGGCGTCACGATCATCGACGTGCAGAGCGGGCAGACGCTCGTGGACATCACGCCATCGGGCGACGACGCGCTCATGCCTGCGAGCAACATGAAGCTGATCACCACCGGTGCAGCATTTCTGGTGCTGGGCAAGGACCACGAGCTGCAGACCCGGATCATGGTCGACGGCGACCGCGTGATCGTGCGCGGCACGGGCGATCCGGCGTTTGGCGATCCGCATCTGCTCGAAACCATGCGGACGAGCATCGAGCAGTTCACCGATCGGCTGGTGGAGTCGGTCAAGAAGACCTCGCCGACGGCGATCCGCGAGGTGGTGATCGATGATCGCATCTTTGATCGCGAGTATGTGCACCCGGAGTGGCCGGCGAATCAGCTCAGCCGAGCGTATTGCGCGCAGGTGAGCGGGCTGAACTTTCATGCCAACGTGCTGAACGTGTACGTTGCGCCGGGACAGGCCGGCGGCGAGCCGTCGGTGCGGACCGAGCCGAGCGGAAGCTGGCTGACGGTGCGCCGAATGGCGCGGACGGTGAAGGAAGGAAACACCGAGATCTGGCTGGAGCGCGAGAAAGAGTCGTTCACCTTCAAGCTGCACGGCACGGTGCGCACCGCGGTGGTGGAGCCGGTGCAGGTGACGGTGAATGAACCCTCGATGATGTTCGGGCGCTACTTCGCGGATCGGCTGACCAAAGCGCGATTGGGGTCGGATCAAGGCATTTCGGTTCGATTGGCCAACGCCGAGGACCCCGTAAAGGACGGCCCGGAAGCGCGGGCGGCGGTGGTTGTGCGCACGGGATTGCCGGTGATTCTGGAGCGGTGCAATGTGGACTCGGACAATCTGTACGCCGAGTCGCTGCTGAAGCTCTGCGGCAACTCGGTGACGGGTCAGCCGGGAACATGGGGATCGGGCGCGGCGGTGATTCGGATGCAGTTGAAGGACAAGCTGGGCGCGGATGCCGCGGCGAAGGTGGTGATCTCGGATGGCAGCGGATTGAGCCGCGGGAACAAGGTGTCGGCGAACACGCTGGCACGCTGGCTGAAAGTCCTGAGCGATGCACCGGGCGGCGACCAGTTCGTAAAATCACTCGCGCTCGCGGGCGAAGAAGGCACGCTCCGCCGACGCTTCAAGGGCAGCAAGCTCAAGTGCGAGGTGCGGGCCAAGAGCGGATACATCCGCGAGGTGCGGACGCTGTCGGGCTATGTGACCAACCTGGAGACGGGCAAGCGAGCGGCGTTCAGTGTGCTGGTGAACGAGGTGCCGTCGGGGGCGGATGCTCGGGCGAAGGAACTGCACGAGAATATTGTGGAGTTGCTGGATGGGTATTTGGCGGGGAAGTGAGGGGTGCTCGGGCGAAGGGGAGATGGGTGCCAAATAGGCATGCTGCTCTTGTGCGGTCATGGGCTACTTGTCGTAACAGGGTTTGCCATTGGGTACTGTGGTACTGGGTTACTGTGCAAGCGTCCGCATGAATCTCGCGATGTGGTCGGGGTGAGAGGACACCCCTGGAACATCTCTTGGAGAACTTTCGAGCAAAGAACCAGATATCTCGCTTCTGATGGTGTTCTAGAGCGACTGAGGAGCTATGCCGATGCGAAAGGACAGGGAAGTGCCTAAGCCCGGCACTTCAATCCCCAAGTAGACCACGGCGAGCCGATGACTCCAGAACGACCGTGTCCTCGCCTACCGGCCACTTCCGCTCGGATCGCGTATGATGGCTGTACTGGCATGGCCCCAATCAACACTCCATTTCCGCACGCCGAACGTCGTGGCCTTATCGATCCCCCGATCGAGCTCATTCTGGCCCAAGTGCGGTTTCCCACGCTCGCGGAGCTGTATGGCAACGATGGATACGTGCCCTTTGCGACTGCGATTCGAGCGGAATACCCGAGGGCCTCGCCACTGCACGCGATCGATCCACAGCGACTTTCCGGCAATGAGCGGGAAATCCCGCTCACCCCAGTTTGGAAGTTTGAAGACCTCAGCGGCGAGTGGACAGTAACACTTACTCCAGAATTCCTCGCGCTGGAGCTTAAGCGATATCAGCATTTCTCGGAGTTCCGTAATCGGTTTGACCGCCTTTGGAAGCGGCTGGTAGACCTCCACAAGATCACGAATAGGACGCGGATAGGGCTGCGATACATCGACAGATTCGCGACCGATAAACCTTCCAAGCTCCCGTTACCGCCGGATTGGTTCGATCTGATTGAGCCGAGCTTGTTCTCGATGAGACGACTTGACAAGTCTTTGCTGCCACAGGCAGGACAGCTCGTTCACTCCTTTGCGATCAGGGAAAATCTCTCGCTGACTTATCGAAGTGCATTCAAGTGGGGAACGGCTGAGGATCCGAGTTTCAGAGAAGCCGTGCTCGATCTCGACTGCTATGACCCACTTGTTGCAGAAACCGGCAACGTGGGAAATCGCCTTGACGAGCTGAAAGAAATTTCACACAATGCGTTCTGGTGGACGTTCGGTCAACTGCTGACGAAGATGGACCCTCCACATGCTCCAGCTTGAAGATCAAGGAACCTCCACACTCCCGCGCGAGCGACGTAGGGCGCAACCGGCATCCTCCTCGGTGCTGATGACAGGATTTGTTATCGCGGTTAGCAGTGCAAGTCCGACTCCAGCGCCTCGTCCCCAGGATCGATCTCCATTTGTGGCCATAGATGTGGATGCGGACCTACCAGCGACGATTTCTCGCGTAGCTCAAAGGCAGACTCTGCTGTCCGAGACATATGGTGCAGAGAACACCGCAGAGAACTTGGCGCGTGAATCCTCTGTTCGGAATGCTCGCCGCGTCGAACTGCTCACCCTGCGCCTTAACCGGACACTTAGCACCGCTGAGACCCGAGAGCTTGATGCTCTCCAGATCTCTGAAGGAGCAAGGTTTGGGGCTCGTATGCACGCCGGCAACGATCTATTGCGAAAGTTGCTACAGTCCTAGCGTGCATTCGATACCGTTTCCATTTACAGAGCTGAACCGCTCGCTTGCTCCAAATGACCGGAGACATGGTCCTTCAGGTTACTCGGAGTATTCCTCTTACAAGCCATGGCTCCGTGACGAGTATGATTTCCGTTGCGTCTACTGCCTTGCGCGGGAAGCTTGGGATCTAAATGCAACCTCGGCTGCTAGCGGTTTCGGTGTCGATCACATGCGCTCGCAGCACGATGCGCCTGACGAAGTTACCAACTATGACAATCTCTGCTACTGCTGCAACGAATGCAACCGGCAAAAGGGAGCCAAGTCGCTTCCTGAAAGGCTCATTAAGGAGCCCTTGGCTACCCACTTAAGATTCAACGAGGATGGTTCGGTTGAAGCATTGACAAAGGAGGGAGCCTGGCTCCGTGACTGCGTATTTTTGGCACATCCTGAAGCGGTGCAGCGCCGGCAGTTGATCCTGGACTTGCGATCCGCTGCGATGGCTGATCTGGCAGCAGGCCACGATTCTCCAAAGGCCCGAATGTTCCAATACCCGTCGGAGCTGGAGAATTTGGCAACGCGCAATCCGCCCAAGAATTCACGCATGGCTGGTTTAGAAGACAGTGCTTGGGCTCGGCGTGAGCGTGGAGAACTCTCGCGGTTCTTCTGAGCATTATCATGTCGCAGTCGCGACTGAATGAACTCCGCTCCGACTTCGGCCCCACACGGCTACTCTGCCCCGATGTCTGAAACACCCCCCCCACCTCGGCCCGGCGGGCACGTGCCTGTGCTGCTTCGAGAAGTTCTTGAGATTCTCGACCCGCGGCCCGGCGACGTGGTCGTGGACTGCACGGCGGGGCTTGGGGGGCATGCGGCGGCGTTAGGCGAAAAAGTCGGGGCTGGGGGGCGGGTGGTTTTGTTTGATTTGGATGCGGGAAATCTCGCCGCGGCGACGGCGCGGGTGCGGGCACTTGGGGGTGGGCCATCCGTTGTGGGGGTGCATGCTTCGTTTGGGGAGATGGGAATGCGGTTGAAGGGGTTGGGGGTTGGAGGTGCGGCCGAGGGAGCGGAGTTTTTGGGAGGCGCAGAGCTTGGGGTGCCCGGGCTTGCGCCCGGGCCTCTGATTGCAGGTGTCATTCTGGCGGATTTGGGGTTTAGCTCTACGCAGGTGGATGATGCGGGGCGGGGGTTCAGCTTTATGCGGGATGGGCCGCTGGATATGCGGTTGAACCCGGGGGCGGCGATCACGGCGGCGGAGCTGGTCCAGACGATGCCCGAACGGGAGCTGATGGAGCTGATCCGAGACCTTGGGGAAGAGCCGCCGGAGGTGGCTCGGCGGATCGCGTCGAAAGTTGTCCAAGAGCGTCAGAGCGTGCCGATATCGCGGACGGTGCAGCTTGCCGAGATCGTCCGTGCCGCGGTGCCCGCGGCGCGGGCGCATCAGAGCGCGTTGCACCCGGCGACGAAGACGTTTCAGGCTCTGCGGATCTGTGTGAACGACGAGCTTGGGAGCTTGCAGCGGCTTCTGGAGACGATCGCGCGGGCGGCTTCGCATGCGCGAGACGGGCGAGCGAGCGTGATTGCGCCGGGAGCGCGGATCGGGATCATCAGCTTTCACTCGCTGGAGGACCGGCCGGTGAAGCAGGCGTTTAGTGCGATGGTGGAGAGCGGCACGGCGGAGCACGTGACGCGGAAGCCGGTGACGGCGAGCGAAGAAGAGATTGCGCGGAACCCGCGGTCGCGGTCGGCGAAGTTGCGGGTGATTCGGGTGGTTGGGGGTCGCTGAATACCGACACCATGCGGAGCATGGTGGTACCCGAGAGATGGTACCGGGAAGAATCGTGGAAATGGCTCGATCAGGCGGGAACGCGGGTCGAGAGGTTGGTATCCTGAAACGAAAATCAACGATCGTCGCTTGCGGCACGGACGCCGCGGAGAGCGTGCGATCGGTTCGGCCATTTGCAGGGACGCGTACGCCGTGACGAGAGAACACAAACTTGCGTTGATCGTTGGCTTTTCGCTCGTGCTGGTGCTGGGCGTTTTGATCAGCGATCACTTCTCCAAGGCCCGCAAGCAGGACATGGCTGAGGACATTCAGCCGACGTCGTCGCGCCTGGTGGGTGCGAACGTGCCCGGGGTGCAGATGAAGGACGAGGCCCCGACGGGCGGGCTGATGCCGCTGCCGGGCATGGGCGGGACGGGGCTTGTGCAGCCGACGGCTGGCCACGCCGCCATGGGGGGCGGTCCGCTGCCGACGGGGACGCAGGCGGTGCCCTCGACCGGGCCGGACGTGCGGCCCGTGCCGCAGAATGAGATCGTGATGGGCAAGCCGGCTGGGGAGCAGTTCGGTGCGATGCAGACTGGGGCCATGCCGGCGCGTCGGCCGGATACGGGTGCGCTGGCGCAGATGGATCAGACGCCGGTGAGCGAGCTGCCTTCGCAAAATCAGGTGCCGGGGATGCCGACGGCGGCACCGACGGGCGCTGCGGTGGTGGTGCCGGTGGTCACGATTCCGATCCAGCGGCATGAGGTAAAGGAAGGAGACACGCTGTACCGGATCGCGGTGAAGTACTATGGCGAGGGGAAGCTGTGGGAGAAGGTTCGAGAGTACAACAAGGGTCGGGTGAATGGTGATGATCTGCGGGTGGGTGTGACGCTGCAGATTCCGCCGAAGGATGTGCTGCTGGGCAAGCCGTATGTGGCGCCGAGCACGGCACCCGCGCCGATGCCGACTGGGACGCCGACGGGTGTGCCGAGCAAGCCGGCGACGCGTGTGGCGGATGCGGATACGAAGAGCTTCAAGGAATATGTGGTGAAGGAAGGCGACACGCTGAGCGCGGTGGCACGGAAGACGCTGGGCTCGAGCAAGCGTTGGCAGGAGCTTGTTGACGCGAACAAGGGCTCGTTGAGCGATCCGGAATCGTTGAAGGTCGGGATGAAGCTGCGTGTTCCGGCGGGCTCGGGCGGCTCCAGCACAACGAGGTGAAAAGCATGTTCGCCAAGCTGTGCGTGCTGGTGGTGTCGATGGGCGTGATCGCGTGCACGCTGCTGGGAATCCGGCAGCTGCGGGTGCAGGCCGCGCATGAGGCGGCGGCGGTGGTTCGTCGCGGCGAGAAGCAGAACCGTGAGATCTGGAAGCTGCGATCAGAGATTGCGCGACGGGTGACGCCGACGCAGGTGCAGCTGTCGGCGTCAAAGTTTGGCGCGCTCAAGCCGCTGAGCGGTGAGCGATTTGAGACGCTGGTGCGGCTGGAGATCGAGGAGCGCGAGCGGACGACGGTGCTTGCGGAAGATGGGGATGGAGCGGTGACGCGGTGAATGAGCGACGCGGTGACGCGGTGAGGGCCGGGGGTGAATCAGTGGACAGGGATCTTCAGATGCAGACGGACGCCGCGACGAATGCTGTGAGTTCGAATACGACCGTGCGCTCCGGCGCTGCTGAGACTCTGCCGCCACCGGAGAGTGTGGAGATCAAGCCGCGTAGGGGCAAGGGGCGGACGGCGCGGTCGCTGAAGGCGTCGGCGGAGTGGCGTGGGCGTGCGGACAAGGTGGGATATTGGCTTGTGGGCGGTGTGACGCTGACGATGGCGGTGATGCTTGGGCGGGTGGTGCAGTTGCAGGCCGCACCGAGCGATGAGCTGAGGCCGTTTCTGTCGGAGCGATTGACGAAGGTGCCGGTGCAGGCCCCGCACGGGGACGTGTATGACCGGCGCGGACGCGTGCTGGCGACGACTCGGTTTGCGCACAGCGTCTTTGTTGATCCGACTCGGTTTCCGGTGCCGGCGGGGGATGCGATCGTGCGGCTGGCCGACGCGACGGGGATCCCGGCGGTGGAGATCGCCAAGCGCATCGGACCGGAGGTGGACAAGGCACACATGACGAGCGTGCCGGACTCAGTCGATCCGGGTGCGCCGACGTTTGAGCCCAAGCGGTATCTGTCGCTGGGCAAGCCGCTGGAGGATTGGCGCGTGGACGCGGCACGCGCGCTCACCGAGGGTGAGAACAAGATTCCGGGTGTGCATCTGGAGTTCAAGCCGACGCGGGTGTACACGTCGGATGAGGTCGCGGGGCATCTTGTCGGGATGGTGGGGTCGGATCACGAGGGGTTGAGTGGTGCGGAGCTGAAGTTCAAGGATCAGATCGATCCGGAACCGGGCTCGCTGCAATACGTGCGCGATGCATTCGGCAAGCCGATGTGGGTGTTTCCGGGCGGGTATCAGCCGGCGGAACGCGGCGGTGATGTTCGGCTGTCGATGGACCTGGAGATCCAGCGGATCGTGGTTGAGGAACTGGAACGCGGGATTCGCGATGCCGACGCGGCGGGGGCGCGGTGCGTGGTGCTGGACCCGATGACGGGCGAGATCCTGGCGATGGCCGACCTGGTGCGGGCGCCGAAGGACGCGATCGAGTACGACTGGAACCGCATCATCCCGAAGGGTGGGGATGGACGGCGATATCGGATCATCCCGAAGGATGCGCTCGCGAACGTGCACGCGTCGCTGGCGCGGAACCGGTGTGTTGAGGACGTGTACGAGCCGGGGTCGACGTTCAAGCCGTTCATCTGGGCGACGGCGCTTGAGCATGGCGTGGTGCGCGAGAACGAGACGTTCAATGTGCACCAGGGGAGCTGGGTCACGCCATATGGGCGGGCGATCAGCGATGTGAAAGCGCGGGACACTCTGAAGTGGACCGAGGTGCTGGTGTACTCGTCGAACATCGGCATGGCGCAGGGCGGTGCGCGGCTGCCGTTTGGCGTTACGCGGAACTCGATCCTGGAGTTTGGATTCGGGCGTCGCCCCGGGCTTGGGCTTGCGGGCGAGACCCCGGGGCTGGTGACCTCAACCAAGGCGTGGTCGAACTACACGCAGACGTCGGTATCGATCGGGTATGAGATCGGTGTGACGCCGGTGCAGATGGTGCGGGCGTTCAGCGCGTTCTGCCGAACGGGTGATCTGGCGGGCACGCTGCCGGTGCTGCGGATGACTGGCGCGGAGTATGACACGACGCGTGAGGCCGCGCCGGTTCGGGTGCTGCCGCCGCGGATCGCGGAGCTCACGCGGACAACGATGGCGAGCGTGACGGAGAACCTGGACAACATTCTCGAGGCGCGGACGGGGGACAAGCACGAGGTGTTCAGGTATTCGGCGTTCGGCAAATCCGGCACGGCACGCGCGCCGCTGGGCATGCCGCCCAAGGGGAAGAAGAAGCCCAAGGGCTCCGACGGATACTTCGGCGGACAGTACAACGTGTCGTTCATCGCGGGCGGGCCGACGGAAGATCCGCGCGTGGTGGTGCTGGTGGTGGTCGATGATCCGGGACCGGAGCTGGTGCGGACGAAGCGGTATTACGGCGCGCTGGTGGCGGGGCCGGTGAATCGGCGGATCATGGAGCGGACGCTTGAGTACCTTGGCGTGACGCCGGCGCACGCGGCGACGGGCGCGGTGGCGAGCGGTCCTCACGAGGATTGACCGAGATCAATCGGGTGCCACTCAGGCGGTCTGGCGTGAAGAGTTCATTGCAGAGCTCGCTTCGTTCAGCATGTTCTGAGCGGCGCGCTGGGCGAGATGCTTCTGGATCTGGATCTTCATGATCGTGCTGTTGAGCACGCGGAAGCGGGTCTCGCCCGTGAGCAGCATCAACTGGATGTAGGGCTCGCACATGCCGCAGCCGGTGGCGCATCGCGTGCGCTCTTTGAGCTCGTCCAAAGACAGGCTCTCGGCGTCGGCGCGACGCTTGAGCTCATCGAACGAGAGGTTGTGGCAGACGCATCTGGTGACCGGCATGTCCGCCTCGGTTTCGCGGGCAACGCGCTCGCGGTAAAGCACAGTATGCGGCATGGGATCGGTCACTACAAGCACCTTGGATAAGGAATATCAACAGACGAAACGCTCCGAAAACCAAGACCGTTGTTTTGAGCTCGCCGGGGCATGCTCGCGTGTTATCGCACACCGAAGAGTTGGTTGTTGTCGACATCACCGGACCAACCGATCCCGAGTTCGGCAGGATCGGCTGAGAACAGGCCGCTGGACCAGGTGAAGGTCATGCGCGATGGCGCGACGTGGCCATCGAGGAAGCCCGTGGTCGCCGCGCCGGGGCGTGCGACGGGCTGAGATGTCTTGGCGGTGGAGCCGTGACGGAAGTGCATGCTGGGGTCGGCACGTTGAGCTGGAGCGTCGGGCCAGAAGCGCGGCTCGAGGAATGAGTATTCGATGAGGCCGCCGGCAGCGGGAGAGCCGTCGGCGAAGGCGGCATCGGCGAAGGCGATCGTGGTGGCTGGGGTGTTGAATCGGGCACGCGGCGAGCCGAGGCGATCGGTCACGAGTCTATGGACGGGTTTGCCCGAGGGATCCAGACCCGCGGCGGCGCGCTCGACGCCGAGATAGGCGTTGTTGTAGCCATAGCCTCCGGCGGAGCGTTCGAAGCCCGTGGCGCCCTGACGAAGGCGATCCGCGAGCGGAGCAAACGTTGGGCATGTGCGTACGGCCCGGCTCGCCCCCCCACTTTCGCCCGCGCCGAGATATGCGGACATGGTGCCGCCGACGGGATCGAACGGGCCGGTGGCGGTGGTGCGTGAGCCGTGCCATCGGAGGCGATTGGTGAGCATGTCCGGCGCGCCGGGCGGCAAGCGGTCTTTGGCGTCGGTTGCGTAGTTGTCGGCGGCGAGGATGAGCTGGCGGACGTTGCTCGAGCAGACAGTTGCGCGAGCGGATTCGCGGGCGGAACCGAGGGAAGGGAGGAGGATTGCGATGAGGATGGCGAGGATGGCGATGACGACGAGGAGTTCGATGAGGGTGAAGGCGGTAGATTTAGAGCACACAGGCGGGACGCCGGTGCCACCAGAGGCATCGGAGGAACTGCGGCGAGGTGGTGCGCTCGGGGTCATGGGGCGGTGAACCAGGCGTTGAGGAAGGCGAAGAGGTCTTGGACGTCGGTGGCGCGGGAGGCGTCGAAGTCGGCTCCGCCATGCTCGCCCACGCCGGCGAACCAGAGGTTGAGGAAGGCGAAGATATCCTGGACATCGATGATGGCATTGTGATCGACGTCAGGGGTGTAGATGGGCGCGACGTCGGCGACGGCGGAGACTTCGGTGGAAATCTCGCCGAGGATCGGGCTGATTGCGTCGACGCCGGTGGAAATGCGGATGAAGTCGATGCGATCGAGATTGGCGCTGAGCCCTGTGGCGGGGTTCACGGCCCAGGCGAGTGCGAAGGCCGATCCGCCGCCGGAGCCGGGAGTGATGCCGGGTGAGAATGGGTCGTCAGGCGTGGTGTAGAAGTGTGCGGGATCGGCGAGGAGATCATCGACGATGTTGTCGGCGTCGGTGTCGCCGAGCGCGAGGGCGGGAGTGAGATCGGCGTAGCCCCAGATGGTCTCGGTGGCGGACGTGTTGATCTGGACCGGGCTGGATGCAAAGGGCGGGTTCGGGAGCGCGTAGCCGGTGGTGGACCATGTGCCGCTGCGGCCGGGGGGAATCCAGACAGGATTGAGCGACGACTGATCCCAGGTTCGACTTGCGGGCGTGATCTGGGCGGAGAGGTGAGAGCCGGGGATGAGGAACCACGGGTCATCGGCAAGGCCGTTGGAGTTGTCGTCACGGCTGACTTCGATCACTCCGGGTTCACAGTGTCTGCGGAACGGATCGGCGCTGACGAAGAAGGCGTTGCCGAAGACGATGAAGTCGAGGCCACGGGGATTGAAGGGGTTGCGATAGATGGGTTGATCAAAGCCCAGCGTGATGGAGCCGGAAAAGCCGCCGAGGGAGACGACCTTGGCGTTGTCGGGCGCGGCGAAGCCGCCTGCGGAACCGGGTGGACCGAGAGCACGGGAAGGATCGTTGAAGAGGGGCGATTGGACGAACTGGCCGGGTGCGGGATCAAAGGCGATGACGCGCGAGGCGAAGGGGGAGGTTGAAGCGATCGCAGTCGCGACGGGGAACATCGCGCTTGCGCCAAGGAGTGTGGTGATGGTGTGGGTGCGGGTCATCTCTGGGCAGTGCAATCAGAGGCCCGGGCGCGAGCCCGGGCACCTGTAGTGATCGAAATGTCAACCGTGTTGGGGTTCACGCGTTTGCGGTGCCCGGGCTTGCGCCCGAGCCTCGGATTGAAGGTCGGACTGAGCGTCGGATGGATGAGAGTCCGATGGGAACGAGCAGGGCGAAGGCGGCCGGGGTGGGAATGGCGTAGCGCAGGACGGTGGTGGAGCCGAAGTCCTGAACAAGGATCTCGCTGGTGTTTGCGGAATAGACGGCGGAGTAGAAGCCGGTGGGGCTGAGCCCTGGAAGAGTGAAGGTGCTGCCGGTGGCGGGATCGAGCAGTGCGACACTGCCGGCCCCGGCGACGATGATGTTGCCCAGCGCATCGACATCGAGCGTGGCGGCGGTGTTAAGTTGACCGGCAAGCTGGCCGGAGATGAATGGGACAGCGGCCGAGGCGGTTGAGAGCATGGAAAGTGCGAAGCCGCGAATCTCGCCATTTCGGAAGTCTGGAATGTCGAAGCCGATGGCGGTGTACACGTTGCCAGCCGAGATGGTCACGCCGCCGGCGCCGTCGCCGATCTGGTTAACGACTTGGGTGCTGGTGCCGGTGCTGACTTTGGCTCGGTACAAACTGGTGGGAACGCCGAAGGAAGGCGCACCGGAGACATAGAGCGTGTCTTCGTCGGCCCACTCGGCCTGGTAGTTGAAGCTGGTGATGGTGGTGACGAGCGTGGGCGGTGCGATGCTGAGTGACGCGAGGGAGAAGACAGAGATGAGGCCCGCGACGCCGTTGTCGCTGACGGCGAGTTGGTTGCCGCTGGGGCTGAGCTTTGCGAAGCCCGCGCCGAAGCTGGGGACGGTGCCGGCTGGCAGGGTCCCGATGACCGAGAACGTGGAGGCGTTGAGGGCGTCTTGGCGGAGGATTTGGCCCGCGGAGTTGACGCCGATGAGTCGGCCATCGGGCTGGGCGTCATAGGCGAGAGAGGCGGAGGGGATGGAGAAGAAGCCGGCGGGGGTGTAGCTGGGGATGACGGCGAGGGCGGTGGAGAATGTGAGAAGAGAAAGGAGGATGCCGAGGCACACAGGCGGGACGCCTGTGCCACCAGAGGCGGGGGAGGAAGGAGAACCGACGGGCGGGAAGGAACGCATGAACGAACTCCGGCAGGCCGCGAGGATCGCGCGCGGCGGGAAAAGAGCCGCCCTTGCTTGGGTCTCACGTTGAGCAGGCCGGGCTGGATAAGAGCGGAGCGCGGGTGCGAAAGCGCACGGCGTGCCCGAGCCAAGATCCGCGCCGGCGCCCCAAAACGCGAGGGCGGCAGACACACATGCTCAGGGCAGGTCTTCCGGCTCAGGGCCTGCACAACGCCGCGGACTCGGCCTTCCCATCTGGACTGCCGATGTTTGGCAGGCCGACAGTGGCACGCGAGGAGTCCGCGGACAAAGGCCCATTACGGCGGCGCGTCCGCGGTGGAATAGACCGGTGGTCGCCTTTCGGCGGATCGATCGCACCACGCTTCCCTTTTCAGCCGACCCTTTGAGCGGAGATGAGGCCGCACGAGGGGTCGGACACCAAGAGCGGGATGAGCATACCACGAACGATTTGAACGTCAAGGGGCGGTCAGGATGGACGATTCTGGGCGGTCGCGGACGCACTTCACCACTGCACTGGGATGCGTCTCCATGTACCGCAACTGGCCGCGGGGCAGGCACCGGAGGCGAAGTGAATGGTGCGATGGACTGGGTCGGCCACGGCCGAGTAAATCGTGCGGAGGTCGGCGGACATGGTGGTGTCGCGCATCTCGACCCACTCGTCGGCGAGGATCTCTGCAACATCGTGAGGAGCGTGCTCGGGGTGGGCGTGTTCGAGGATGTCCAGCACGCGCGCGCAGCGCGTGACCGTTGAGCCAGCGCGGCGGACGCGGCGTGGATCGGTGAGCGCGTCGGCGGGATGCTTGTGGCGACAGTGGTTGGTCGCGACGAGCGCGGGGCGACCCGCGATGGGCCATGGATCGATGCGGCGGAACGATGATCGCGAGCACTCGTAGATGGCGGCCTCGCGGGTGTTGCCGTCGGCGGCGAAGAGAATGACGCCGCGGTCGCGATCGGTGGCGGCGATGAAGCGTTCGAGGTCGGCGATGCTCGCGCACGTTTCGAGGGCTTCGCGCATCCAGAAGAGCCAACTGATGCAACTGACACCGGCACGCGGTTCGTCTTGCGCGAGCAGCGTGTGCATG
>JAIEOW010000073.1 GCA_019750095.1 Phycisphaerales bacterium | reverse complement strand
GGGTGGGGTGAAATGGCCAAAGGGCAAATGGGCAAATGGCCAAATAGGGTGGGGGCGGGGGGCCGCGGGTGGGTAGGGGGGACTTGGTTGGGCTCAGTATTTGAGCACGGAATGAACCTGACCGAACTGGCGGACCTGGTCGCGGCCGTTGAGGCCGGAGAGTTCGATCAGGACGGCGACACCGACGATTTCGGCGCGCATGCCCTGAACGAGCTTGCAGCAGGCGTGCATGGTGCCGCCGGTGGCGAGAAGGTCATCGACCATGAGCACGCGTTGGCCGGGCTCGATGGCGTCGTTGTGGATTTCGAGCGTGTCGTGCCCGTATTCGAGTTCGTAGCTGATGGAGGCCTTGGCGCGTGGGAGCTTGCCGGGCTTGCGGACGGGGACGAAGCCGGCGGAGAGGGCCTGGGCCATGGCCATGCCGAAGATGAAGCCGCGGCTCTCGGCACCGACGACGAGGTCGACGCCGCCGACGGCCTTGCCGCCGAGGGATCGGCCGCGGAAGGGATTGACCATGAGCTCGACGGCGAGGGCGAGGCCTGCGGGGTCGCGGATGAGCGGGGTGAAGTCCTTGAACACGATCCCGGGCTTTGGAAAGTCGGGGACGTCGCGGATGAGCGACCGGAGGTGATCGAGGGGTTGGGGAGGTTGGGCCATGGGAGGGGAGTGTAGCTGGATCAGAAATCGCGTCGGCAAAAGATCCAGCAGGCGATAGCGAGGATGAACGCTTCGAATGCGAGCGAGGTGCCGAGGATCCACCAGAGGGGGCGCTTGTTGAGTTCTTCCTGCGTGTCTCGGCCCCCGTCGCCGCCACCGCCCATTTCGTCGAGGACTTTGAGGAAGCCGTCCCAGTCGCTCTTGTCGATGACCCAGCGTTGAAAGAGCTCCTTGGTCGCGCCGGTCTTCGGGAGTGCGGTGAACGCGACGTACAGGCGCGTGTGCCAGCGGCGCATGTTGGTCGCGGAGGTTTCCTGTTCCGGGCGGATGCGTTCGACGGCGGCGATCTGGGATTCGTAGCTTCGGATCTGGGCGCGGATCTGCTCAGGGTCCTGCGTGGTCATGGCCTCGAACATGCGCTTGCCGTTCTCGAGGAGTCGGTTGGTGTCTCGCTGCATTTGTCTGCGCGAGTTGCCGCGGCGATCGGGGGGGGCGGGTGGGGCGGGCGGGGTGCTTACATCTGCGGACTGAGCGGCGGGTGCTGAAGATGATGCCGCGTCGGGTTTCGCGTCGGTTGATGAAGGCGTGGAAGTGTCAGCCTGTGGGGTGGTGGGGGCGTTGGGTTGCAGGCGGTTGAGTTGGGCCTTGAACTGATCAAGCCCAGTGCGAAGGGCCTTGAGCTGCTCGTCGGTTCGCGTGATCTGGCGTTCGGATTGCACACGCTGATCGAAGAGCACGCCCTCGGTGGTTTGCACGGCCCAGATGCCAAGCCAGACCAGCACCACGGCGAGCAGTGCCATAAGCGTTGAGCGTGTGATGAGGCCGACGAGCACGCTGATGCAGTGCAGGAAGGAGAAGAAGAGGATCATGATCGGCACGACCAGCAGCGGACGTGCGTCCCATGTGCCGCTGCGGAGGCCGATGACCAGGATTGTGCCGAGGGCGAAGACGCCGGCTTGAAGTCCGACGAAGACGAGCCCGGCGGCGTATTTGGTGAGAAAGAGTCGGAGTCGGGCAAGGGGCTTGGAGAGGGTGAGTTCGATCGAGCCGCTCGAGACCAGATCGGGGATCATGCTGGCGGTTGAGATCAGTGCGAGGATGGTCGCGCCCCAGCCGAGCCAGAGGTTGATGCCGATCCAGGAGTAGATGAACTTGTAAAAGGCGGCAGGGGAGACGCCCTTGGAGCCGAGGAGCTGGAACGGGCCATTCTCGAGCTTGGCGCCGAAGATGGAGAGGCCGCCTTGAGTCTGCGTTGGGATCGCAAGTGCGGCGACGACGGCGAGGGAGATGGCCATCGAGATCCAGAACAGTTTCTTGCTGTTCAGTTCGCGATAGGCGTCGACGAAGATGGCGAAGGTTTGCCGCATGAGTGGTGTCAGCGCTGTGGAGATGTCGAGTCGGGCCGCAGTTCGGGTGACGAGGCGAGATTCGCCCCCGGCTTGAGCGCCTTGCCCGTGCTTGGATCCATGACGGCCTTCATGAAGAGATCTTCCAACGACTCGCGCACAGGGCGGACGGAGCGGATGACCAGGCCGCGGGCGCGGAGGGCGTCGAGGATGGGCTGGACGATGGTTGGGTCGTCGGTGCCGACGCGGATGCCGGATTGGTCGATGGTGACGGGGACTCCGGAGTACAGCGTGCCCTTGATGGCGAGTTCGCGTGAAGAGCCCTGCGAAACGGGAGGTGCGTTCGAGTCGCCGGGAAGTTCCGGCATGGCGCCCATCGCGGCGATGCCGGAGAGTGCGGCGGGGAGAAATGACGTCGGGTGAGCGTTCGGCGATTCGGCACCCGAGAGTTCTGGCGGTGCGACCTCGATCTCGTAGCGTTTGCTGTCGCGTGTGAGCTCTTCGATCGAGCCCTGAGATGTCACCTGCCCCTGGACTATGATCGCGACGCGGTCGCAGACCATCTCCAGTTCGCTGAGCAGGTGCGAGTTCAGGAAGATCGTGCGGCCCTGCTCGCGCAGGCGGGTGAGCACCTCGCGGATTTCTTTTCGGCCCACAGGATCGACGCCGTCGGTCGGTTCATCGAGCACGACGAGCTCAGGGTCCATCATCAGGGCGTTGGCGATGCCCAGACGTTGGCGCATGCCCTTGGAAAAGCCCTTGACCTTGTGGTCGGCCCACTTGGAGATGCCGACGAGGTCGAGCAGTTCACCTGAGCGCTTCTTGCGGTCGGATCTCGGGACGTCGCTGAGCGCGCCGAAGTAGTCGAGCACTTGCGAGGCGGTGAGATACTCCGGAAAGCGATGGTGCTCCGGGAGGTATCCGACGCGGCGGAGCGACGATTTGTGCCCGACGGGATGGCCCAGCATCGTGCCCTTGCACGAGCTTGGGCGGATGACGGTCATCAGGATCTTGACGAGGGTGGACTTGCCCGCGCCGTTGGGGCCGAGCAGGCCGAAGATCTCGCCACGGTGCACACGCATCTCGACTCCGCGCAGGGCGCGGACTTGGGAGCGGCCGAAGAGACCGGTGCGATAGGTCTTGGCGACGTCGTGGAGGTTGAGAGCGAGATTGGTGTCGATGGCCGCGCCCATTCGGGCGGGATGCTAGGGGTATCTCGCACTGCGGGACGGCGGCGCGGATCAGTGGTTCTTGGAGACTTCGGCTTCGCCCGCGGCTTGCGCGTTCTTGTCTGATCGGGCGTTCATGGCGGCGACGAGCTCGGCCTGCCACGGGTGCTCGCCCATCCAGTCGACCTTGCCGGTGGAGATGTCGCAGACGGCTCCGACGATCTTGAGTTCGCCGGAACCGATCGCCGAGCGGACCTCGGGGCTGTATTTGATGAGGTCGAAGACGGTCTGCCAGACGTTTTCTTTCACGGCGGCGGCGTTGAGCTCAGCACCCTCAGCGTCGGGGTTGGCGCGCTTGGCGCGATCCACGGCCGGGGCGATGTTGGTGAGCAAATCGGCGAGCTTGCCGTGAACGTCGGCGTTTGAAGCCGCGGCGGCGACCGCGCCGCACTTGGTGTGGCCCATGACCACGAGCAGGGGAGACTTGAGGTGACCGACGCCGTATTGGATGGTGCCGGTTTCGCTTGTGCCGGCGACATTGCCAGCGACGCGGATGACGAAGAGGTCGCCGGTGCCGCGATCAAAGAGACGTTCGACGGGCAGGCGCGAGTCGGCGCACGTGAGAACGATGGCGAAGGGGTTCTGGCCCTTGTCGGCGAGCATGCTGCGGCGTGCCGAGTCGGTGTTGGGATCGGTGGTCTGATTGTTCACCCAGCGCTGGTTGCCATCTTGAAGGAGCTTGAGGGCGGCGTCGGGGGTGGGGCGCGTGGCGGGCTCGGCAGCCGCGGGCTTGGACTCGACCTTGGTTGCACGCGGCGCGGGCGAAGTTGGGGCAGACTCGGTGCGCTCTTCGGCGGCCGGTCTTGCCATGGGCTTGGTCGCGACGGGCTTGGGGGCGGGCTTTGGCGGTGAAGAATGATGATCGTCGGTGCCGAACGAGAAAGACCCGGCGAGCCCGACGGTGATGATGCCGGCTGAAGCGAACGTGAGAGCGCGAAGAACTTTGCGAGCCATGGCGATGCCTCCGAGAGCAGACGGGCGGAATGCCCGCGTCGAGCGTGCATCGTCGGTGCATTTGGTCGAGTTTGTGAAACCGGCTGCTCGTTCAGAAAATTGGGGGCAATCCGCATCATCGATGGGGCGATAACGTCGTTCCGCGCGGTTCAGGGAACACGACGCGCGACGATGTGGAAGACGTGCCAGTGCTTGGGTTCGCCGAAGGCGTTCTTGCCGGGACGCTCGATCTCTTCGAGCAGTTCGGGAACGAGTCGTGCGCGATCGAGCAGGCGTTCGACGTCGGCGCGAGCGTGAAAGGTGCGGGTGAGATTGTCGGGGTTCTTCTTCGCCCACTCGTCGCGGATGCCGAAGAGTTGACCGGCGAATCGGCCGCCTGGAACGATCGGGCGGGTGATCGCTTCCCAGAGATCATCAAAATCGGCGGGATCGCAGTGGGGGAGTGCGAAGCTGGCGTTGACAAGATCGATCGGCGGCAGCTTGGCGTCTTCGAATCGCTGCGTGCGGGGTTCGAGTCGGTCCATCTGATCGATCGGGGCTTTGTCCATCAAGCGATGGATGGCGTCGGGCGAAGAATCCACGGCGATCACACGCCAGCCGCGGCGGAGCAGTTCGAGCGTGTCGCGACCGTCGCCGCAGCCGAGGTCCGCGGCGATCGGGCGATGGCCCGGCGGAAGAATGATCTGCGCGGCACGCTCGGCAGATTCGTGCAGATCGATGGCTTTCAGCAGCGTGTCACGCGGCGGAAGACCCTGGACGGCGTCGAAGTATCGGGACCATTCGTAGGGCTGATTCTCGCTCACGAGTCGGCTCCTTCGTGACGACGCATCAGCGTAGCGAGTACGCTCTGGGTGAGGATGTATCCCACCACACGCGACTATCTGAACGCGCTCTCGGCCGCCGGCGAGTTGCGACGCATCACGGAAACCGTCAGCCCGGTGCTTTCGATCACGGCGCTCGCCGATCGCGAGAGCAAATCGGCGGCGCCCAAGCTGCCCAGTGCCGCGACGCGTGCGGCGGACCCGCGATTTCACCAACTGGGTGGGTCCGCGCTCTTGATTGAGAACGTGCAGGGGGCCGACTGGCCGGTGCTGATCAATCAGTTCGGCAGCTATCACCGCATGGAGATGGCTCTTGGGTGCCATGATGACGGCGGGCATACGCCGGGAGGGCTGGAGGCCCTGGCGAAGATCATTGGTGAGTTGACCAAACCCGAACCGCCGCGGTCGTTTGGGGAAGTGCTGGCGAAGGCCAAGCAGTTTCTGCCATTGCTGCGGATTCCGCCGAGGCGGAAGCGTGGGAGCGGGCTGTGCCAGGAAGTGGTAATTCCGCAGGAAAAGGTGGACCTTCGGCGTCTGCCGATCATTCGATGTTGGCCGATGGATGGGGATTTCGCCGCCCTTGGATATCCGGCGGGCGTGAACGACGATGTGCCGGGGCTTGGGCGCGGCGCGGAGTGGGAGCGGACGCATCGGGGGCGATACATCACTCTGGCGGGCATTCATACGGTGCACGCGGATGATCGAGACAACCCCAAGCCGCCAAGCCACAACATCGGGATGTATCGCGTGCAGTTGCTCGGCGAGAAGACGCTGGCGATGCACTGGCACATGCACCACGACGGGGCCAGACACTGGCGATCGTGGAAGAAACTGGGCAAGCCGATGCCGGTGGCGATCGCGCTCGGGGGCGAGAGCGTGATGCCCTATGCGGCGACCGCGCCGCTGCCGCCGGGGATCAGCGAGTTGCTGCTGGCTGGGTTCTTGAACAAGGGCGGCATCCCAATGGTGCGCGGCAAGACGGTGCCCTTGTGGGTGCCTGCGAACGCGGAGATCGTGATCGAGGGGTATGTCTCCAACGAAGCGGGATTCATCGACTATGACCCGCGTGATCCGAAGGCGGGGCCGATCGGGCCGGGGGCGGTGTTCGAGGGGCCGTTCGGCGATCACACGGGTTTCTATTCGCTGCCGGATCGGTATCCGCTGCTAACGGTGACGGCGATCACGCATCGGCGTGATCCGATCTATCCAACGACGGTGGTGGGGCTTCCGCCGCAGGAGGATTACTTTCTGGGCAAGGCGACGGAGCGGCTGTTTCTGCCGCTGCTGAAGACGATCGTGCATGACATCGCGGACTATGACCTGCCGATGTATGGGGCGTTTCACAACGCGGCGCACATCAAGATCAAGAAGGAGTATCCGCTTCAAGGTCGGCGGGTGATGCACAGCATCTGGGGCGCGGGTCAGATGGCGTGGACCAAGACCATTTGTGTTGTGGATCAGGACGTGGATGTGCACGACGCGACGGCCGTGCTGCGAGCAGTGGGGGAGCACTGCCACCCGGCGCGGGACGTGGCGATCGTTGAGGGGCCGCTGGATATTCTGGATCACGCGGCGCCGTATCTGGGGGCTGGGGGCAAGATCGGGTTTGATACGACGCCGAAGCGTGATGCGGAGCGCATGGCGGGGCCGGATGTTGGAATGGTTGCACGAGTCGCCGACGGCGAGCGTGTGATTGCGGCGGTGCGGAAGATTGAGGGTGTGCTTGGAGCGACGTGTCCGAGCGAGCTGGGGAGCCGATGGCTGCTGGTGAGCGTGGACAAGTCGCTGGAATCAGCCGAGAGGGGAGCTGGGGCGGATGTTGATCGGATTGCGGATGAGGCGCGGACGGCGATCGCAAGCGCAGGCGGTGGTGTTCGATATGCGATCATCGTGGGCGCGGGCGTGGATCTGGCCGGGATCGATGAGGCACTGTTTCACTGGTGCGCAAACTTTGATCCGCGGCGGGACACGATGCTTGAGGGTGAGCTGATGATCTTCGACGCGACGCCGAAAAGCCCGCTCGAGTCGCGGCATGGGCTGCCGACGCGGGCGTATCCGCCGATACTCACGCTGGACGGCAATCGCACAGGCGGGACGCCTGTGCCACCGAAAGTGCGATAGGACTTACTGCACCGCACCCTTGGTCAGCCGCATGAACGCCGTCTCCAGGTTGATCGCTTCTTCGGTGAACATCACGATTCGGAAGCCCTGGTTGACGAGCACGTTTGGCACGTCGCTCACATCGGTCTTGCTGTCGGCGTCGAAGCTGATGTTGATCACCCGCCCGTCGCCCGCGCTCGGCTTTACGCCAGGTGGAGAGTCGGAGATGCTCACCTTGGTCACGCCGACGAGCTTGGTCAGGAGCTGGGCGGCCTGCTGGGTGCGGTCGGCGACGGCGACGTGGATGACGTTGCCGAGTTTGGCGCGGCGCATTGCCTCGGGGACGCTGCCGCTGAAGAGCAGCTTGCCGCGTTCGATGATGCCGACGGTGTTGCAGAAGTCGGCGAGTTCGGGCAGGATGTGGCTGGAGATGATGATGGTCTTGCCCATCCGCTTGAGCTCTTTGAGCAGTTCGCGGATCTCGATGCGGGCGCGGGGGTCGAGCCCCGACGCGGGCTCGTCCATGAGCAGCACCTTGGGATCGTGCAGCAGCACGCGGGCGATGGAGAGGCGTTGCTGCATGCCGCGGCTGAGCGAGTTGACCTCGGCCGTGGCCTTGTAGTTCAGGTCGGTGAGATCGAGGACGTCGCCGACGACCTTCTTGCGCTGCATGCCGTTGATGTTGTAGCAGGCGGCGAAGAACTCGAGATACTCGGTGACGACCATGTCCTCATATGCGCCCATAAAGTCGGGGACGTAGCCGATGATGGGGCGGATCTGGCGGTTCTGATAGCCGACGGTGAGCCCGTCGACCATCGCCTGGCCGCTGGAGGGTTTCAGGAGTGTGGCGAGGATCTTGATCGTGGTGCTCTTGCCCGCGCCGTTGGGCCCGATGAAGCCGAAGCAGTCGCCGGCCTCGATTGAGAGGTTGAGCGCGTCGAGCGCGACGAGGTCGGCGTAGCGCTTGGTCAGGTTGATCGTCTCGATCATCGGCACGTGAAACGCTCCGGAGCTTTGCGGGGGAGATTCGGGGTTGCGGTCGATCGGGTGATCAAGGGTTTGAGTTTCCTGTGCCGCCCGGGCCGGCGCCGCCTTCGGCTGGCAGGGGTGCGTCAGCGGGGTTCTCGCGCACCGGGCGGAGTGCGCCGGGCAGCATCGGGCGTGGTTCCAGCGGATAGACCCATCGCACGACGGTGCGGCCCTTCATGCGGGTGCGGACTTCGTCGCCAGAGAGATCATCCACGCGCACCGGGATCGGGCACTCGGCGGGCTCGGTCGCGCCAATCTCGCCATAGACGATGACGCACGGCTGGGTGAGCCAGCGTGAGAGGTCCAGCCCGTGCGTCGCCTCGCGGCGCATGATCACGCGTCCGCGCCCGCCGGGTGTGGTGTTCATCTGGTCCGGCGGTTTGAGCATGTCGAAGAACGTCATGGCGAGCGCGGCCTCGGTTGCGCTGCGGGTTTCTTGCACCATTGCGCCGACGCTGAGTGCTCCGGCACCGGGGACGAGCTTGTTCAGAAGGTCGTCGCGGAGTGCATTGATCTGGGTGGGGACCACCATGTCCAGATCAAGCGCGATGTTTGGGTCCCATGTGCCACCGCCGCCGAGGGAGGTGAAGACGGTGGTGTAGGGAACGCTGGTGATGTGGAGTTCAGTGACTTTGGGTGCAGGGCCGAGGACGACGGCGATGTGGACGTTTTCCAGCGGACCCGGGAGCGTGTGGATGAGCGTGCCCGAGATCGACCATGAGCGTTCGCCGCCGCCGCCGCCGGGGCGATCGACGATGCGGATCTCCTTGCCCACGGGCACGCTCGCGTCGGCGAGCGGGCGGATCATGCCCCAGTTGGCGGGGAGGCCGCCGGCCCACTCGATCTGCACCTGCTTGGTGGTGGCTCGGGCGGGGACGGTGATCGTGTCGGGTTGGCGTGCGTCGACGACGTAGCCGCGGGAATCGGGAAACATGCTGAACGCGCCGGCGTTGCGCTGACCCGGTGGGTCCCACGGCGTGACGAGATTCTTCCACGATCCGCCGGTGGACTGCGTGGTGGCGACAGAGATGGATTGCTCGCCGTATGTTGGCAGGAAGATGCCTTGCCATGACCGGGCGCGCTGGACGGCTTGGCCATAGACACTGTCAACGACGGTGAAGTGCTGGCCGTGCACACGCCGAGGTTTCAGGATGTTGGCCCCACCCCACGCGATGAGTGTGAACGCGCCCGTCACGGCAACAAAGGCGACCCAGGCGTGCTGTTTCAGCTTGCGTTGCTTGAGAGCGATGTAGCCGATGGGGCCGGCGACGAGCCAATACGCAACAAAGACGACGAAGGCCAGGAGCAGACCCGAGGCCGCGCGGCCTTCGTTGGCGACGAACCCGGCGATGCGCTGGTCGATGTGCTCAACGCCCTGGATGGAGTGGTCATACTCCGGCGGATCGCTCCCGTCGGGCATCTTTTTGCGTGGCGGCTGCATCGCGGCGAGTTCGGTGGTGGTCAGCACGCGCAGACGCTTGCCGAGGATGCGATTCCAGAACTGATCGGGCATCACGGCCCGCTGGAGGTTCTGCAGTTTGGCGCTGGTGACATCGATCCCGATGATCGTGACCATGCCAAGCCCGACGCGCCTGCGGACCACGACGGCTTGGCCATCGGGCCCGGCCATGATGGGCTGGGTGTCGCTGGTCCAGTTGGTGCCGTCGATGGGGGCAAAGGTGTGAACGACGGCGTCTTTGGGCATGTTTGCGCCGGCATCGCGCGTCAGGAGCGAGCGATATCCGCCAAGATCGACGCCCTCACGACGCGTGACCTGCACCGCGGGCATGATGTCCGACAGCGGGTTGGAGGGCTGGTTCAGCCAGACCTGGCCCACCTGCGGCAGGATCACGATCAGGTGCCCGCCACGCTGCACGTACTCGCGCAGGGCCTCGGCCCAGGCGTCGCGGAGCTGTGTCGGTTGGTCCTCGGCACGGTCTGAAGCCCAGACCAGCGCTTGCAGAGACGAATAGGCGAACCAGCGATCGGGGAGCGCGGCGGGGCTGAGCCCGCCCACGAGTTCGGTGAGCTCATGACCCGTGATCGCGTAGTTGCCGGTGCCGGAATCGCGGAGATTGGCGTACTGCTCAAGCCCGGCGGCACGGTTGCCGACGACGCCGATGAGGCCGATCGCGGTGTCGACCGGCACGCCCGTTGGCACGCGATACCGGGTCGTTCCGAGCAGGCGACCGGGCTGATAGCGGACGGTGTCGCCCGCACCGCCGACTTCTTCGGCTTCGTGGGCGGTGATCTCAAAGGTGGAGTCGTCGAGCCGGGAGAACGGCAGACGCAGGTAGATCCAGACGCGTTGCGGCGTGCCGGGATTGGTGACAATCACCCGTTGCATGAGCGCGAGGTCGCCATCGAGATCGGCACAGGCCAGGCGGACCATGACATTGCGGACCTTTGTGGAGCTATCGGTGACCTCGATGGGTACGCCCGTCCACTCGCCGGCGCGGGGGCGGTTGCCGAGGCCAAAGGAAAGGACCTTGAGCTGGACTTCGCCGGTTCCTCGACCGGGGGCCGTGGCGCGGGTTGGAGCGGCTGGGGCGGTGACGTCTTCGGGCTTATTGAGCTCAATGACGGGTTGGGCATACGCGCGGGGCGGCCCGCCGAGCCACGCCGCGAGGATCGCCAACCCGACCATGATGGCGCAGAGTCGTTTCACGGGTCGGAGTGTAACACGCTCAAGGCTGTTGCTCCGGCGGTCGATCATGGCGATATGGCGTACTTCTCGCCCGAGGTCTGGGTTGCACTTGCCGGCACATGTGGGGTCGGAATCGTTGCGATTCTGCACGTTTTGTCCAAACGGCTGCGGCGAGAGACGGCTTTACATGACCTGCGGATACGCACGGCAGAGCTACGCAATATCTACGCCCAGCGGATGGCCGACATGCATGCCCGCGAGAACGGCGGCTCGGTTGAGGTGGATGAATCGGGGGTCGTGGCGAAACTTGAGCCAGAAACTGCGGGCCGAGAGCGTGTGGCGGCTTAGGCGAGGCGGTTGGACAGGAGTCTGGTTTTCGCCTCTGGCCGAACGACGGCCTAGGCCCCTGAACTGGTACGCCTCAAATCGCGTCGAGTTCGTTCGCTGAGTCGAGCAAAATGATGGCTGAGCGGAGACGGACCCGTCCGCCGACGAGTGCGTTGTGCACGAGCGAGTCTGCGTGGTGTTGGAGTTCCCAGCGATTGGTTGCCGCGCTTGCCGCGTAGAAGACGTGGGTGGCCCAGGGATGGTTGGTGGCGTTGTCTGGCTGGATGTTCTCGGCGTGCCAGATCGCGGCGGCGATGCAGCGGGCGCGCAGCGAGGCATCGTCGCGGCGTCGAGCGAGTTTCCAGAGCGCATGCAGGGCAGACAGTTCGGACTCGGTCCACACCTCGATGGTCGCGTCGGGTGGATGCACCAGCAGGGGGGCACTATTTCCGGCGGCGAGTTCGGGCTGGGCCGGAGGATCGCGGAGTGCCGCGGACCAGATGGAAAGATCGCCAGACGTGGCGGCAACGTGGCGTATCGGATGCGATCGGCCAAGCGCGCTTGCCAGCAGTGCGTCATCCACCGCGAGCCGATTGCCCATCTCGTCGCGAAACGCTGTGATTGCGTCGGCGTCGCCGCGAAGCAGCGCGGGCGGGATCACGCCGAGGGCGATCGAACGCAGTCGGGTGGCGGTGTCTCGGAGCGATGACGCTGGGGTGCTCATGCGGGGGGTGTACTCGGGCAATTGATGATGGTCATCGGACCCTGTGGGGCTGGGCGATCAAGCCCGAGCTCGGCCCGCGTGGGTGCGGGTGCCCGAAAGCGTGCAACGCCGGGCGCAGAATCCCAGGCTTGAGGTGCGCGGGTCGGGTGAAAGAGGTGATAGACCACGATCTCGCGCACGGCGACGATGCTTGGCCAGCCCGCCGCGTGAAGACGACGGGCGAGATCATCGTCTTCCTGGCCATAGCCCTCGTAGGCCTCGTCGCAGCCGTTGACGGCGACATATGCGTCAAGCGGCACGGAGAAGTGGCCACCGATGAGCCGTGGTTTGTGCGACTTGCCCATGCCGAGGGTGCGCCAGAAGAGCTGGCGGCGATATCTCTTGTGGCGTTGCTTGAGTTCATCGCATTGGGCAGAAAGGAGCTCGACGGGCGGGCGTCCTGCGAGCAGATCGGCGTCACTGAAGCGTTCGGTCTGTTCCTCGGTGAGATTCACGCGGAACGTGGAGATCAAGCCGCGTGATCCGCCAAGGGATTCGTGCCGAGCGACCATGTCTGGAGAGGGCACGGTGTCGCCATCGAGGAAGATCAACCGGGCGCCGGGGTCGGGACGGATGCGAGTCAACAGATCACGCACGGCGTTGTTCCGGACCTGGCTGCAACGGGCCTTACCCGTGTGGGGCCGCTGCACGACGCGGATGGGAAGCGACGCCTCGCGAGCGACTTCCTCAACGACTCGGATGATCTCTGTGTTTTCAACGTCGCACGAGAGCGTGATCGAATCCGCTCGTCTGGTCTGGGCGACGAAACCGAGCAGGCACCGCCGAAGGTGCAGCGGAGTGTGTGTGCAGAGAATGACGTGCTGCTGCGGCATCGCTAGATCAGGAGACTCACGGGGTTCTGAACGATGGTAGTGATTGCCCGAATGAGCAGGCTCGGGCGGGGTCCGAGAATCTTCCCGGGCACAAGGTGCGGGATACAGAAGCCGATGGACATATCCAGCCGATGGTCGGCCAGGAGTGTGCATGGGGCTGTACGTGTCTGGAGATGGATCGACCCGACGCGGCGCAGATCAGCGCGGCGAGGGAAGCACCACACCCGCGGCGCGGACCGCTGGCAAGGGATCGTTCGCGTTCAAGGCGGAACTTGATCTCGCGGAGCTTGATGAGCGTGGACGCCCCGGGGCCACTTGGGCGGGGCGGGCGACGGAGCTCAGCCGATCGCAACTGACATTCCGATCGCGCCGCATGTGCTATGACGGGCGCGAGCTGATGATCGCGGTGCATCTCGTGGACGATCGTCCGGTGGCGCTCTATGGGGTTGTGCAGCGCAGCGAATACGACGGCGACGGGCTGTATCGCACCGTCGTGGATCTGGCCACGCTCCCGGAGACCGACTCGGTACACGCGTGGGTGACGGCGCTCGCGCCCCGGACCTGATCAGGACGCACGAGCGACGATCTTCCGTCACGAGTACCAGAATTCCTGATGTCGCACGTTGGCGGAAGGCCATGGCCCAACGGCGCGGTATTGTTGTGCCGCTTGTCAACGTCGCCGACATCGCGTGTGGAGGAAACGGCGCGTCACGACGCGTATGCCGCGCTGCGCGAGCGGAACTATTTGCTGTTTGCCGGAGGATGGCTGCCCGCGTCGATGGGCCTGCAGATGCAGGCGATGGCCCTGGCGTGGGAGGTGTATGAACGCACGCGCGATCCGCTGTCGCTCGGGTATGTCGGGCTCTGCCGCGTGTTGCCGGTATTGATCCTCGCGCTGCCTGCGGGGCAGATCATCGACATGGTGAGCCGCAAGCGGGTGCTCGTGCTGACGCAGGTCGCCTTCGGCATCGTCTCGCTGGGGATCGCCTGGGCATGCTGGAGCAAGGCGCCGACGAGCTTGCTGTACGTGCTCGTGGTGCTCAGCGGGTGTGCACGGGTCTTCAATGGGCCGGTGCGATCGAGCTTGCTGCCGCTGCTGGTTCCCAAGGGCGTCTTTGAGAACGCGGTCACGTGGAATAGCAGTGTCTTCCATCTTTCGGCGATGCTTGGGCCGATACTTGGCGGGATCATCATCGAGAACGCACCGCGCTGGCTCCCGTCGCTCGGCGGCACGAGCGCGGCGACGCCGGTGTATCTGCTCGCCGTGATTTCGTGCTTTACATTCGCGGTGAGCGGGATGCTCATGCGGCCTCAGGACGGCGATCGGACGGGAAGGGGAGGCGTCTCGGTGCGCACCGTGGCCGTCGGGATGCTCGACGGCATGCGGTTTGTCTGGCGCGACAAGGTGGTGCTTGGCGCGCTCGCGCTTGACTTGCTCGCGGTGCTCATCGGCGGGGCGGTTGGGTTGCTTCCGGTGATCGCCAGTGACGTATTGAAGGTTGGGGCGACCGAACTCGGCATGCTGGTTGCCGCGCCATATGCGGGAGCGGTGGTCATGGGCGTGTGGCTCTCTCATCGCCCGCCGTTCCGCCGGACGGGGCGCACGCTGTTGTGGTCGGTCGCGGGCTTCGGACTGGCGACGATCGCGTTCGGGCTCTCGCGAAACCTCTGGCTCTCGCTCTCGATGCTGTTTGTCGGAGGAATGCTGGACAATGTGAGCGTGGTGATCCGTCACCAGCTTGTGCCGATGCGCACCCCTGACGCGCTTCGCGGACGCGTGTCGGCGGTCAACAGTGTGTTCATCGAGTCCAGCAACGAGCTCGGCAAAATGCAGTCCACGGGTGTGCAGGCGATCATCGAGCACGTCGCAACGCTGCGCGGGGTTGCCGCGGATTCGGTGCGGTCGGTCGGCGTGATCGGATCGGTGATTCTGGGCGGATGCGGTGCGATCGGCGTTGTGCTGCTTATCAGCAAGCTGTTTCCCGCACTGCGAGATCTTGGCCCGCTGAAGCCCGTCGATGCGGAGTTGACCTCGCCGGGCGGCGGCCCTGCGAGCGTCGCTGGCGAGCCGCTGCGACAAAGCCCCGGGCCGACTTCCTAGCATCGGTGCATGAGCAGCACCCCGAACGCGGATTCCGCACGCACGACCCCGATCCAGCGGAATCGCCCCGAGATTCGGCCCGTTCACGGGCTGATGTCCGGGCTCATTGACTATGCCGGGCTCTTCCCGCCCGCGAAGCTGGCGATGGAGAAGTCGGTCGCGGCGTACGCCGAGTTTCTTGCGCGTGATGAGGCGTGGATGCTCGGGCGGTTTATCGTGCCGATGGCCCGACTCGCGGAGTTTGAGAAAGCCGCGGAGTCCCTTCTTCCCCGCAGCGGCGAGGAGGATCCGTGGCCGCTGTCGGTGCTGAGCGAAGATGTCGACAAGGACCTGGACGCGATCTTCGCGTTCAACGATCGCCATGCTCGCAAAGGTGCCGGGCACGCGGTGATCGATGCCATGGAAATCAAAGTCCCCGCGACCAGCGCGAGCGACCCATCGCCCAGCGCGGCGTTCATCGAGAACACGTTGGACATCATGGCCCAGGGGGTCTTTCCATTTTTCGAGCTGGCTGTGCAGGCCGGTGAGGCGGCGACCGACCTGCGTGGGGCGATCGCCGCGCTTGCTGGCGCAGAGGCCGGGGCCAAGGTGCGCACCGGTGGCGTGACGGCCGACGCGTTTCCGGCGGCGAAGAACGTGGCTGCGTTCCTCGTCGCGTGCCATGCGGCCGAGGTGCCGATCAAGGCGACGGCGGGCCTGCATCACGCCATTCGGGCAGAGTATCCGCTGACGTATGAGCCTGGATGCGCCAAGGGGACGATGCACGGCTTTGTGAACGTGTTCGTCGCCGCGACGCTGGTGCATGCTTTGCGGATCGACACGGCGACCGCCGAGCGCGTGCTGCTAGAGACCGATCCCAAGGCCTTTGTGCTCGATGACTACGAGCTGCGCTGGGGCAAGTTCCACGTCGATCTGGAGATGATCGAACGGACACGCGACAACTTCGCGTTGTCGTACGGATCGTGCTCCTTCGATGAGCCGGTGGCCGAGCTGCGGGCGATGGGATGGCTGGAGAGATAGTGCGGCTTGCGTCATGTGGTGAACGTGCCAAGTGCAGGGGTGAAACGCTTCTGTTGTGTATCTCGCCGCCCGCTCGGGAGATATCCTGAGCCATGCCCAGTGTGCTCATCGTCAATGGTCGGGTCATCGACCCCGCCTCTGGAATGGACCAGGTCGCCGACGTCGCGATCGCCGACGGCATTGTCGCCGCGGTCGGTCCCAAGCTGGATCGATCACGCGCCGATCAGATCATTGATGCTGGCGATTGCATTGTGACCCCCGGGCTGATCGATCCGCACGTGCATCTGCGCGAGCCGGGAATGGAAGAGGCCGAGACGATTCGTTCCGGCTCCGCGGCGAGCGCCGACGGGGGGTTCACCACCGTCTGCTGCATGCCCAACACGACGCCCGCGATTGATGATGATGCGATGATCGAGTACGTCTACACGGCGGCGGAACTGGACCCGCAGACGGGCAACCGCCTGCCTCGCGGCGCGCGGGTGTTTCCGGTCGGCGCGGTCAGCAAGGGACGCAAAGGGGAAGAACTCGCCGAGATCATGCTCATGGCCAAGGCCGGAGCCGTGGGCTTCAGCGACGATGGCGATTGCGTCGCCTCCGCCGGACTCATGCGCACCGCACTCAGCTACATCAAGCCCACCGGGCTGTCTCTTATGCAGCACTGCCAGGACATGTCGCTCACGCGCGGGGCGAGCATGCACGCGGGGAGCATCTCCACCACCCTCGGCCTCGGCGGGTGGCCCCGGGTCGCTGAAGAGACCGTGATCGAACGCGACGTGCGGCTGAATCGCGGCATCGGGTGTCCGTATCACGTGCAACATCTCTCCAGCGGCGGGAGCGTGGCGATCATCCGCGCGGCACGCAAGGAAGGGCTGCCCGTCTCGGCGGAGGTCTCGCCGCATCACTTGCTGCTCACCCACGAAGAAGTGCTGAAGCATGGTGGATACTGGACGAATGCGAAGATGAATCCGCCGCTGCGGGAGCAAACCGACATCAACGCGATCCTTGAAGGCGTCGCCGACGGCACGATCACGATTCTGGCGACCGATCACGCTCCCCACACGCGGGATCGCAAGGCGCTCGACTTTGAAGCCGCACCCTTTGGCATCGTCGGAATCGAAACGGCCCTTGCGCTCTACATCAAGGCGCTGATCGAGCCGGGCGTGATCGATTGGCCTCGCATGATCGCGATGATGACCATCGAGCCCGCGCGGCTCTGCGGCTTGGATCGCCTCGATGCTCCCAGTGGACCCGGGGCCGCCGCGCTCGGCTGGGTACACCGCTCTGGGCTTGGCCTGGGACGATTGCACGTCGGTGCAGCGGGCGATGTCACGGTGATCGATCCCAAGCATGAGTGGACGATCGATGCCAGCAAGTTCCTGAGCTTGTGCCGAAACACCCCGTTTGATGGGTGGAAGGTGCGCGGGCGAGCCGTGGCGACGGTGATTGCGGGTGAAGTGGTCCTTGATCGCCGAGTGGGTGTTGTGGGGGCGAGATAACCCCCGGAAGTCTGGGAAACGCGACGGATTGTGAGCCAACGATCGGGCAATCTGAATCGGTGCCCCCGGTGAGACGAATTACCTCTTGAACGATGTCCACCCCCTTCACCATTCTCATTGACGGCGACTGCCCACTTTGCGCACGCGAGGCCCGAGCCATGCAGCGGATGGACCGCGGCCGGGGCCAGTTGGCCTTCATCGACATCGCCGCCCCGGGCTTTGATCCGGCGCGGTTCGGGCGAACGCACGAGCAGGTGATGGGGGCCATCCACGGCGTCCATCCAGACGGCCGCATTGTCAGTGGGATGGAAGTGTTCCGAACCGCTTACGGCCTTCTCGGTTACGGCTGGCTTCTGAGGCCCACCGGCTGGCCAGTGCTTAGGCCGGTGTTCGATGCCATCTACCGCCTTTTCGCGTGGCTGCGTCCGAGATTGCCCGGACGGCGCTGCGAGGGTGGTTCATGCCGTGTTCCGGGCTCAAACTGACAGAATGAGCTCACGCTCCCTGAATGTCTTCGGGGTCTAACTCGTGAGCCACAAGGTCCGCGTAGGTTTCGCGCCGCCGAACGATTCGGGCGCGGACGCCATCCACAAGCACCTCCGCAGGCAAAGGCTGTGAGTTGTATCTGCTCGCCATGCTCATGCCATAGGCCCCGGCGCCGAAGACACAGAGCACGTCGCCCGGCGCGACCGGCGGCAGGGCACGCCCGCGAGCAAGAAAGTCCCCCGTCTCGCAGATCGGTCCGACGACATCGCATTCTTCCAAGCCGGGAACGCCCGGCTTGGTGGTGCGTTCCATCGGCACATGCTGCGGCGCGACGCTCGTGGGCCAAATGAAATGAAACGCCTGATAGAGCGCGGGCCGAACCAGCGTGTGCATCCCGGCGTCGCAGATCAGGAACTTCTTGCTGCCCGAGGTCTTGATGTACTGGACCCGCGTCAGCAGCACGCCCGCGTTGGCGGCGATGGTGCGGCCGGGTTCCAGAACGATCTGTGTCTTGCGCCCGGTCTTGGCCCACTTGGTCTCCAGCCGATCGCGCAACAGCGGCACGATGGCATCGGCATAGGCCTTGGCGGGAAGTGCCTGCCCGCTGGTATAGTCAGCGGCAAAGCCGCCGCCGATGTTGATCACGTCGATTCGGTGCCCCACGCTCTCCAGTTCATCGATCAGGGTGAGGATCTTGGCGATCGCCTGCACATAGGGCTCGGTCGAAGACACCGGTGAACCCAGGTGCACATGAACGCCGCAGAGCTTGAGCCATGGATGCCCGTCATAGCTCTTGAAGAACTCGCGTGCGCGGGCGATGTCCACGCCGAACTTGGTCTCGGCCTTGCCGGTGGTGGTGTAGGAATGCGTCACCGGATCAACATCGGGATTCACCCGCAGCGCGGCCCGCGCCTTGACGCGCAGGTTCGCGGCGACCGTTGAGACCAGTTCAAACTCGCCCGCACTCTCGACGTTGAAGAGGGCGATCGGGTCTTGGTATCCCGCCGCGGGTTCGTCATCGCCCGGGCGACCCAGTGCGGCGATGATCTCGCTTTCGGTCTTTCCGACGCCGGCAAAGACGATTCGATTCGCGGGTACCTTGGCGAGCCGTGCCCGTGCCAGCTCGCCGCCCGAGACGACATCCATCCCCGCGCCAAGCTCAGCAAGTGTGTTGAGCACGCCAAGATTGGAGCAGCTTTTGACCGAGAAACAGATCAGCGGATCGAGTGCACTGAACGCCTCGCGCAGGCGTTGGTAGTGCAGTCGCAGCGTCCCCGCGGAGTACACGTACGTTGGGGTGCGGACACGCGATGCCAGGCCGGTCAGGTCCACGCCCTCGCATCGCAATCGGCCGTCGGCGTAGTTGAAGTGGTCCATCGCGGTGAGGGTACGTCTTGCTTCGGACTCAGGATGGAGCACACCAGCGGTTCGGCTCAGTTCTTCGGAGCCGCCGCGGGTTTATCGATCGGCATCAGATCGATCACCACCGGATAGTGATCACTCGCGTATCCCTCGGGCGGAAGTGTTGAGCGCCAATCCATGCCCTCTGGCCGCTGCATGGTCCCGAGCACGAACCGCGTCTCTTTGATGAGTTCGCCCGCGGCGTTCGAGTTGAGCAGCACGTGATCGATCACGCGCCCGGAGACGTGCGAGATCACACTCGGATCATTGCGCTCGACGAGGTCTCCGAATGGGTCCATGAACCCGCTGGTCAAATAGGTCTGGACGGCCTTTTCGTCCGGCTTGGCGTTGAAGTCGCCGAGAATCACGATGTTTGCGCCAGCGTGCTCGCTCTCAAAGCCCTTGGCGAGTGAGAGCACCTTGGCCGCCTCGGCCTCGCGCTGATAGCTGTGAAACGGGCCGCTCTTGTGGTGCACCACGAACAGAGTCAGGTCGTATGGCTTGCCCGCAGGGTCCTTTGGTGCTGCGGTGACCGTCACGCGCAGGGGCGATCGTGCCATCTCAATCGGCTTTCCCGCATCAGGATTGGCACGCCGTCCAAGTTTCTCAGGGTGCACCGCATCTAACTTGGTGTCGGGCCAGTTCAACTCGTCCTTCAGAGGAAAGCGGCTGAGTACCGACTGTTCGATCTGGCGTCCATCGCCGGCGTCGAGTGAGGACACATACGTGTAGCCGAGATCCTTCAGGTACTCATCGCGGAACTTGATCAGCACCTCTTTGGACGCGATCTCCTGCAGCGCCAGAACATCGGCATCGATCGCCTTGATCGCCGCCGCGATCGCTTTGCGGTGCTCATCGGGTTTTCTCGGCGTGGGGGTGCCGCTGCCGACGCCAGGTTGCTCGACATCGAACAAGTTCTCAATGTTGTACGTCGCCACACGGATCGCACCAGCGGGCTTGGCGATTGGGTCTTTGCGACCGTGGCGAATCAGCCCGGGCGTAGCCGCGAGCGGGGCCGCGGCGGTCGGATGGCCGGGCGTTGCCGAAGGTTTGGGTGCGGACTGTGCGGGCGTGGGTGGGGGGGTGGCCGTGGTCGGCTGCTCGGAACTGGTCAGCGCGAGCGCCGACGCGATCCCGGCGCCGGCGATCGCCAGCACCGACAGCCCGATCAGCACACGCTGAGCGTGTCTCACGCTCGGGCCCTGGGTATCTACGGCGTGCGCGTGCTCGCTCTTCTGGCATGAACAGTTGCGGCAACCCATGACGGTCGGCTCCAGGAATCGGGTGCAAGGTACCAAACGACCCACGAGGATAGTCGAACAGACGCCGATCGTCGGCTCCGGCTGCATGCGGCTCCACGGCCCCATGCGCCCGTGTGCAAAGAACGCGATGGCTACCGGCTCATCCCGCGAACGAGGCGTCCGACATCGTCCTGAACCAGTTTTCGTGAGCGATCCCAGGTGTAGAACATGTGCCCGCCGTCGTAGACGGTCAGTTCCACGTTCTTGCGCAGCTCTTCGGGCAGACGCGTCGTCGCCACCGTCTGTGCCGACGCGAAATAGGTGGTCACAAGGTCATAGCGACCATGGGCGATCAACAGCCGCAGCGATGGGTTCATGGCGAGCCCATACCGCATGTCGTCCGCACAATCCAACTGCCGCGCCCAGTACCCGTCGGCCCGATCATCAACCCAGGACTTCCATGCCTGATCATTCACGAGCACATATTCGCGAGAAGTCGAGATGCCCAGCGTCCCGCGCAAGAGCGCGTTGGCCCCAGCCGTGAACGCCGACATGACCCCGGCCAGCGTGGGATCGGGGCTCGCGTCACCCTCGCGATCAGGAAAGACATTCGGCCCGGTGATCGCCGCGTCGTAGTACCCGCAGACGCGGCCTTCTTCACGCAGCAACTCGCGCACGAACTGATCGATCTTGATGCGGCCGCCGCTCCGTCGCACGAACTCCGCACTGAGCCCGATCAACTCGGCCAGAGTGCCCAGCGTCCGATCGCGCCGCGCCGCCGGCGCACGATCGCCATGCAGCAGCAGCGGGGCGAGCTCATCGATCGCAAAGCTCTCGGCGGTGGTCGCAAGCTCCGCCGGTTTCATCCGTGCGAATCGCCCGCGGGTCTTGCCATGAACCGCGGCGCTGAGCGCCATCGATGGCACGCTCGTGAACCACGTTGCCGCGTCATAGTCGGTGCCGTTGATCGACAGAAAATCGATCGCCGGTGAAACCATGATCGCCCCCGTCAGACCAACGCCCCGCTCGGGGAGCGCCCGCATCAGCTTGCCCACGCGAAACCCGCCATAGCTTTCGCCGGCGATGTACACCGGGCTCTCCCACCGATTGAATCGGCTGAGCCATGCCGAGACGCATTCGCAAAGCACCTCGATGTCGCGTTTGATCGTGAAGAACGTCTTGGTGACTCCCGGCAAGTCCTTCGTGCGCTTCTCTCGCTTCTCCTCGTCGACATCAAGTCCCTGCTGCTCCAGCCGCGCCTCGTGCACTGTGCGACTGAACCCCGTGCCCACAGGATCGATAAAGACCAGATCAGCAAAGTCGAGCCAATGCTCGTGGTTCTGCTCCATCCGTACCGGCGGCGGCAGCGACCGGCCGTCGGAGTGAAACCCAACCCGCATCGGACCCGCCGTGCCAAGATGCAAGAACGCCGATGCGGCGCCCGGCCCGCCGTTGAACAGGAACATCACGGGACGCTGCGCAGACTTCGCTCCGCCGGAACGCTCGAGCTGATACGCAGTAAAGAACACCTCCGCGGCAGGGATGCCGTGCTCGCGCACAAGAATCCAATCCGCGCTCGCTCGGAGCGTTCGCGTGCGCCCGCCGCCCGGGAGTGGCAGCGCCCGCTCCACGCCGCGTGGCGGGGCATACGACGTCTTGGCGGTTTCCGATGCAGCAACGGCTGTAGTAGAGGCGGGCGATGGTTTGGCCACGGGAAAATCCTTGTCTTGGTTCGCGATTTCTGTGATCACAGCGTACCGCGCGACACAGACGAATGCTTGTGATCCCCATACCGTCTGCACGTGTCTGTTCCGCCTCCACATGTCCGCCTCGATGCGCTGGTCCATCGGCTGGATGACCTGGCCATCGCCGACGCCCGTCGCATTCGAGCGCGGCTGAAGCATCTTGAACGCACTCTGCGGCACCATAATGCCTCCGGCGAGCATGCCGGATCAGCATCGCTCGATGCTCAGCTCTCCATGCTCAGTGAGCAGATCGATCGGGCCGCTGGTCACTTGCAAGCGCGGCGTGACGCCGTGCCCGCGATCACGTATCCAGAGTCGCTCCCCGTTGCAGGCCGGCGCGATGAGATCATCGCCGCGGCGCGCGAGCACCAAGTGGTCGTGATCTGTGGCGCCACCGGTTCTGGCAAGACCACGCAGCTCCCGAAGATGCTGCTGGAAATGGGCCGCGGCGTGCGCGGCATGATCGGGCACACCCAGCCCCGGCGCATCGCCGCTCGCTCGGTCGCCGCACGAATCGCCGAAGAGATCGGCACGCCCATCGGCCCCGCCGGACTCGTCGGCTACAAGGTGCGATTCACCGATCACACCGGCGACCACGCGCTGATCAAGCTGATGACCGACGGCATCTTGCTCGCCGAGACGCAGGGCGATCGCTATCTCAACAACTACGACACGATCATCATCGACGAGGCCCACGAGCGATCACTGAACATCGACTTCCTGCTGGGCTACCTCCGGCAACTGCTTCCACGACGCCCAGACCTCAAGCTCGTCATCACCAGCGCCACGATCGATCCGCAGCGGTTCAGCGATCACTTCGCTCTGCCCGGCCGCGCGCGCCCCCCAGTCATCGAAGTGTCGGGGCGAACGTTTCCGGTGGACATCGTTTATCGCCCGCTCGAGTCTCCACACGAGGGCGAGGAAGACCTTGATCTTGAGCAGGCGATTCTGCGTGCCGTTGATGAACTGAGCCTGCTCGACGGCGAGCGGTCCGACCCCGGTGACATTCTGGTCTTTCTCCCCGGTGAACGCGAGATTCGTGAGACTGCCGAAGCCCTCCGCAAGCACCAGCTCCGCCCCGCTCACCGCGTGGACGTGATCCCACTCTTCGCACGTCTGAGTTCCGAGGAGCAGCAACGCGTCTTTCAACGAGACAAAGGTCGTCGCAGGATCATCCTGGCCACCAACGTCGCCGAGACATCGCTCACCGTGCCCGGCATCCGCTTCGTGATTGACTCCGGGCTCGCTCGCATCAGTCGCTACTCCCCGCGCATCAAGGTGCAGCGATTGCCCATCGAGCCGATCAGCCGTGCCTCCGCCAATCAGCGTGCCGGTCGTTGCGGCCGCGTCGAGCCCGGCGTGTGCGTTCGCCTGTACTCAGAGGCCGAGTTCAACGCGCGTCCGGATTTCACCGACCCGGAGATTCTCCGCACCAATCTCGCTGCGGTCATCCTGCAGATGCACGCGCTGGATCTCGGCGACATCGAGGACTTCCCCTTCATCCAGCCCCCCGATCCGCGCAACATCCGCGACGGATACGACACGCTGCTGGAGATCAATGCCCTGCAGTCTGGCGGTCTGCGCATGACGCTCACCGAGATCGGTCGGCGACTCGCCAAGCTCCCGATCGACCCGCGCATCGGGCGCATGCTGCTCGCTTCCGAGCACGAGCGATGCCTGACCGAGGCGATGGTCGTCGCCGCCGCGCTCTCGACCCAAGACCCGCGCGAGCGACCGATCGATCGCGCCGCCGAGGCCGACGCCAAGCACGCGCTCTTTCGTGAGGAAGGTTCCGACTATCTCTCCGCGCTCAAGCTCTGGCGCGAGCTGCACGCGCAGCAGAAGCGGCTGGGCGGCAGCGCATTCCGCCGCTGGTGCCGCGAGCACTTCATCAACTATCTGCGCTTCCGCGAATGGCACGACATCCATCACCAGCTCCGCGAGTTGCTGAACGAGATGGGCCTGCGGCCGAACGATCGCCCCGGGCGACCGGACAGCGTGCATCGCGCCCTGCTCACCGGTTTGCTCTCCTCCATCGGCAAGCGTTCGGATCGCTCACGCGCCGAGATCATGGCCGGCGAGGGTGAGTACGACGGTGCTCGGGGTGTGCGCTGCAGCATCTTTCCGGGATCGGTGCTCTTTCAGCGTGACTCGGCTCCTACGCCGCAGAAACGCGGCGGCCCGCCGCCCGAGCCCAAGCCGCGCTCACCGCGATGGATCATGGCCGGCGAGATCGTGAAGACCACCCGCACCTATGCCCGTACCTGCGCCGCGATTCAGCCCGCGTGGATCGAAGAACTCGGTGCCCACCTGATCAAGCGCACCTACGCCGAGCCGCACTGGGACGCCGATCTTGCTCGCGCCAGCGCGTACGAGACCATCACCCTGTTCGGCCTCGAGATCGTCGCACGCCGCAAGGTTGACTTCTCCACCATCGATCCCAATGTCAGCCGCACCCTGCTGATCCATCATGCGCTCGTGAGCGGCGAGTACATGACCAACGCCAAGTTCTTCGCCCACAACCACGGCCTGGCGACCCAGATCAAAGAGCTTCAGGAGCGAGCCCGCTCCCGCGACCTGCTCGCCGACAATGCCGCACTCTTCAAGTTCTACGACGAGCGGCTCCCCCGAGACGTCTCGAATGTGAAGGACTTTGAGCAGTGGCGCAAACGAGCCGAGGCCAGAGATCACGCCGTGCTGATCATGCAGAAACGCGATCTCCTCGCCCCCGGCAAGGTCGAGCCGCCGCCGGAGCAGTACCCAGACCTCCTGCGCGTCGGCGATCGTGATCTGCTGCTGGAGTACAAGAACGATCCGGCGCATCCTGACGACGGCGTCACGCTCACGCTTCCCGTCGATCTGCTCCCCGCCCTGAGCGTCCAGCGGCTTGAGTGGCTCGTTCCAGGCTTGTTGCGCGAGAAGGTCGAAACGCTTCTGCGCGAGCTCCCCAAAGCCGTCCGCGTGAACTTTGTGCCTGTCGGGAAGCACGCCGAGGCCGCGCTCGCCCGCATGCCGTTTGCCAAGGGCGATCTGCTCGACGCACTCACCAGTGCACTCAGAGAGATCACGGGCGTCTTCGTCGCCAAGGATCACTGGGCGATCGCGATGAGCAAGCTCCCGCAGCACCTGTTCATGAACCTGCGCGTGCTCGACGCGCAGAAGCGTGTGCTCAGCCAGGGGCGCGATCTGGCCAAGATCCGTCGCGAGCTCCGTGGCCAGGACGAGGCCTCGCTCATCAAGCTCCCCGATGGCGAGTACAACCGCGCGGGCATCTTGATCTGGGACTTTGGCACACTTCCCGAGAGCGTGGATGTCGCCGTGCCTGCGCATGGGCGAACCATGAACCTCTTCCCCGCACTCACCGACGAGGGTGCGCTCGAAGAAGTGTCGATCCGTCTCTATTCCGATACTGCCCGCTCTAAAGACGCGCATCGTCTGGGCCTCCGAAAGCTCTTCTTCATCCAGGTGCGCCGCGAGTGCCGATCACTCGTCAGTACCACTCCAGGCATCGAACGACTCGACATTCTGGCGATCAGTGCTGAGCAGGCCGTCCCCGGCTGCATTTCCGCGGCCTCGGTGGACGGGCTTAAGAAGGGTGCGTTGCGAGAGCAGCTCGCCGAACTCATCGCCGCTCGCGCGTGGGAGGTCTCCGGTCCGGCAAGCAGCATCGACGCGGCCCAGGCCGAGCGCGACGCCGCGATACGCACCAAAGACGCATTCGACGCTGCCGTGAATCAGCGCTGGAACCGCATCGGCCAGTCTGGCCGCGACACGCTCGCGCTCGCCGAGCGCATCTTGCAAGAGGTCGCCACGATCGGTCTCTTGCTCGGCCCAAAGCTTCAGGGCCCTGATGAACTGGCACGCCTCTCTTCAGCACTGGGTCAGAACGCGGGTCTGCTCCCCGCCGTTGTCTTGGACCTCCGCGTCCAACTCGCGTACTTGCTCGCTCCAAGATTCTGGACATCCACGCCGCTCCCCTGGCTCTGGCAGTATCCCCGCTATCTCGGCTGCATCCGCCGCCGACTCGACAAACTCACGCTTCTCGACGCCAGCGGCCACGGCGGGCCGGCCCGCGAACTGAAGTTGCTCAATGAACTCACGCCCTGGTGGAACAAGCTCCGCACCCGTGTGGAACAGGGCGGAAGCGCGGCACGCTCCGACCCAGAACTGATCCACTACCGCTGGATGATCGAGGAGTATCGCATCGCCCTCTGGGGCGATGCCGACGGTCGGCAAGCAACGCTGATGCCCGTCTCCCCCAAGCGGCTTGAGCAGCAGTGGGGGAGGGTGCGGGGGGAATGAACAGAACGGGAGTGGCCCATATGCCAACTGCTGAGACAGGCACGGCCATGATCGGCATGCGTTGATGGCTCGGCATGTTCTGATGACACCCTGTGCTGCCGGTCTCGATAACCTCCCGAGATCGCACTTTATCGCTCTCCGTCCTATGCACAGGCAAAGGCCCGAGACGGAAGCGATCGGTTCTTCACCCGGATCCGGAACGGCAACCGTTCATCACGCCGTCGCAGCTTGGCCACCGCCGGATTCCGCAGCACTGATCATGATCTCGGATATCAGCCCGAGCGCAGTGGTCCACTCGGTCGAGAAATCCGGCGTCCAGGCCGGCCCGACGGCGTGCTCCATCGCCCTGACCATCAGGTTCACGACGATCGGATAGTGCTCCGGCTTGGCGCCGTATCCGGCGTGACGAGCCCCCATTTCGGCGAGGTGACGAAGCTCCTTCTCTGGCTCGCGCAAGAGCGCGACGGTGAGCTTGAGTGAATCAAAAAGCTTGACTCGCAGCTTGGTGAGATCCTCCGGAAACATCCCGCGCAGCCCTGGATACGCCGCGAAAAGCTGCTCGTAGAACCGCAACGAAAACGCCTCGGCGTGTGCCTCTAGAAGGCCACTGCTGACCTCCAGTTTCCGAACCACCGATGCGTCAGTCGGAAATCTTCCCGCAACGGCCGAAAGGAGCAGAGGATGACGCGTCAGCTTCATGGTTCATGCTCCATGCGACACCTGGCCATCCACCGGCCAGAAGATCCCGAGAAAGCATAGAAAACCCGATACAATCAGGGAAAGTCCCGCGTCAGACTTCATCCTGCCACGCGGTCTCTTTGTTTCGACCATCTGAACTCGTCCTCTTCGATCCGTTGATCCCGCTATGTCTCCCGAGAAGTTCCAGCAACTCATGCAGCTCTTTCAGCGGGCGATCGAACTGCCCGAGGATCAGCGGCTCGCGTTCATCGATCGGGCGTGCGAAGGAGACATGGAACTCGTCGCCGAGCTGCGAGCGCTGATCGGTGCCTCGCCCGCGGTGAACGCCGCCGGTGGCCGTGGTGGGTCGCACGCAAACCCGGTGGTCACCGGCGCTGGGCTCGCCGCGTTCGCAGCGGGTTCTGATTTCAGGCCGTCCGGTGCCCTCCCGCCGCGCCAGCCCATCACGCCGGTGAGCACGCTCAGCGGCAACTACCGGTTGATGCGTGTCATCGGCGAAGGCGGCATGGGGATCGTGTATGAGGCCGAGCAGGCCTTTCCCCGCCGTCGGGTCGCGATCAAGGCTCTCAAGCCCGGCATCGGAGGCGCGAGCATCCTGCGGCGATTCCAGAACGAGGCCCAGGTCCTTGCTCGTCTTCAGCATCCGGGTATCGCACAGGTGTATGAGGCGGGTGCCGCCGAGGATGCTGATTCAGCGAGCGCCAGCGACGACGCGTTCTTCGTCATGGAGTTCGTCGACGGCCTGCCGCTGAACACCTACTGCGAAACCAACGCACTCCCGACCTCGCAGCGGCTGGACCTGATGCTCAAAGTCTGCGACGCCGTGCAGCACGCTCATCAGCGCGGTGTCATCCACCGCGACCTCAAGCCCGCCAACATCCTCGTTGCATCGACCGACCACGGACCCCAGCCCAAGGTGCTTGACTTTGGCGTCGCCCGCCTCCAGGACGTGCGCGAGCAATACACCACCGTCCACACGCACGTCGGGCAGATCATCGGCACCCTCGCCTATATGAGCCCCGAGCAGCTCGTCGGCAGTGGGGGAGGCGCAGACTCCGCCGACATCGATATCCGCGCCGACGTGTATGCGCTCGGAGTGATTCTCTACCAGCTCCTCACCGGTCGGCTGCCGCTGGAACTCGCCAATCGTCCCCTGCCCGAAGTCGCCCGCATCGTTCGTGATGAGACGCCAACCAGGCTCAGCGTGATCAACCGCACGCTCCGCGGGGATCTGGAAGTCATCGTCTCCAAATCGCTCGAGAAAGACCGCGAGCGCCGCTATTCCTCCGCCGCCGCGCTCGCCGAGGACATTCGCCGGTTTCTCTCCGGCCAGCCGATCCTCGCTCGCCGGGACTCCACCGCGTATGTCCTCTCCAAGCTGGTGCGTCGCCACAAGCTGCCGGTCGCGCTCGCCACAATCTCGCTCTGCGGCATCGTCGCCTTCGGCGTGATCGCCGCGTATCAGGCCCGGGCCAATCGCCTGCTCGCGGCGAACCTCGCCGACGAGCTTCACCAAAGCCGGATCGAACGCGGCCGCCTCACCGCCGCCACCGGCAACACCGCGCTCAGCGAGGACATGCTCTGGCAGCAATGGGTGCGTCGCCCCGGAGATTCCACGACGAAATGGGCATTGCGCGAGCTCTACGCCCGAACACCGCTCTTTGCCGCCGGCCCCATGATGGACGGCGTGCCCAATCGCATCGCCTATTCCGGCGCGGTCAACGCCGTCGTCGTCAGCAAAGTCAATGGGGCCATCGATCTGCTCACGCCCGCGCTGGACCGCACCATCGCCTCGATCGACACCAAGCTCAGCGGCACACTCGCCGCCTCGGCGGTATCACCGGATGGCCGCGCGATCGTCATCGGCTCCGCTGGAGGCACCCTGGCCTGCTGGGATCTGGCCGCCCAGCAACAGGTCTTTCGCGTTGACGGTCCGAAGCTCCTGTACCAGATCATCGCCTTCGCACCCGACGGGCGATCCTTCTTCCTGGCGGGAAGCACGGGCGATGTGACCGTGCACGATGCTCGGTCCGGCAGCCCTCTGTTGATCGCCGCCAACGTGTCCTCGCCGACCGCCGTACTCGGCGTCGATCATCAGGTTGCGGTCGTGGGCACGCGCCTCGGCCAGCTCCACGTGATCGACATCGTGCGTCAGCGCGTGGAACGAGTCCTCTCCTGTGCCCCGGGGGCCATCGCCAATCTCGCGCTCAGCAGCGATGGCGGAACTCTTCTGGTCATCAGCGACAGCGGATCCCTCAGTGTCATCGATACACGTTCCTGGATGCTGACCCGACGAATCGAAGTTGGCGACGGGTTCCGCGCCCTCGCTCTCGCCGATGAAGATCAGAAGCTCTTTGTCAGCGGATCCGCGGGCATCCGCATCATCGACCCACGCTCGATGTCCCGGCTGGCCACACTCACGAACGAAGATGCTGGCGCCATCGCGATCGCGCCAGCCGGCCGCGGCATCTACACGCTCGGTTTCGGCCCTTCACCCAGGTGGCTCCCCGCGCACCAGAATCCACTGGCTATTGAATGGACCTCGGCCGCCGAAGCCGGTCAAGATTGGATCCTCGCCGCAGCCCTGAGCCCTGACGCGAGGCGGTACGCCACGGGCACCTCGCGCGGCGTACTGAGCATCTGGGACCTTGCCACCCGCACCATCGTCGCCCAGCACCGCGGCAAGGGCGCGGTCCGCACCATCGCCTTCGACCCCGCCACTGAGCGGCTGTATGTCGGGGGCCAGAGCAATGATATCGAAGTCTTCGACGCATCCACACTCAAACCGCTGAGCGCGTTCCGCGCTCACGACACGTACACCTTCGATCTCGCCGTGCTTTCCGGCGGTGACATCATCTCCGTCGGTGCCGACAGCCACATCCGCCGCTTCTCATCCGACGGCACGCTCGTGCGCGAACGCCTCGTCCAGGAGAAGCCCAACACCACCGGTGCGATCCGACTCGGCATCTCCCCCGATCAGCGCATCGTCGCCATCAGCGGTTCGTCGCCCTCGCTCTGGGTCGGCTCCACCGCCGACTTCTCCACGATCTATGAGAAACGTGCGCCCTTCGGCTTCATGCGCACACGCTTCAGCCCCGACGGCACGCTCATGGCCACCAGTGGGAACTTCCACTCCATCGAAGTCCGCGATACCCGCACCTTTGAAGTCCTCCGAACCTTCAGGGGCCACGAAGGGCCGGTCGTCGAAGTCATCTTCGACGCTTCCTCGTCCATCCTGTTCTCTGGCGGAATCGATTCCACCATTCGCGTCTGGGACCCTCGCGCCGGTCACAACCTCGCCACCTTCTCTTCGCCCACCCGCGAGACCTCCACCATCCGCCCGCTTCCCGACGGCCGATCCATCATCACCGCTGGCAGCGACGGCATCGTCCGCACATGGGACTTCGCCCTGCTGGATGCCGCCATCGCTCGGACCATGCCCTATCAGCTCGGCCGCATCCCCCTCCGAAATCCCGTCCCCGACGCCGACATTCCCGGCGTTCGTGCCTGGTCGGCCGCCGCCCTCCAGGCCTCACCCGCGCTGATCCCCGGTCCCGATAACCCGCAGAACGACCCCGATCCGCACTGACCCCGGACGCACCGGCAAACGGCGCGGTACAGTCTCTTCCTATGCAGGGCTGGAACGGATCACACGCTGACGCCTCACGCTCGACCACACGCCCCGACCCAGAGCGTGCCCCCTCGGGCACGCTCCTCGTCGAAGTCGCCTGGGAAGTCTGCAACCAGCTCGGTGGCATCTATCAGGTCATCAAAAGCAAAGCCCCGAAGATGGTCCAGCGGTGGAAGAACCGCTTCTACATGCTCGGCCCCTACAACCCGCAGAAAGCCACCCTCGAGTTCGAACCCCGTGCGCCAAAGCCCGGCACCTGGATCGCGCGCACGCTCGAGCAACTCAAGCAAGGTGGCCTCACCGTCCACCACGGCTACTGGCTCATCCCAGGCCGCCCCAAAGTCCTTCTCGTCGAGCATTGGGTGCCCACCCCCGAGCTCGACGCGATCAAGTATCGCCTCTACACCGACCACGGCGTTGAGTTTCCCGCCGGTGATTGGCTCGTGGATGGCGTCGCTTCCTTCGCCGACGCCAGCCGACGCGTCCTTTGGTCACTCGCACTGAACTGGGCCGCTGGCGGCGCGGAAGACGAAGACCACGCCGGCACCGTCGCGACTGGCACGGCAGGTGCTGAAAAATCCCACACCGGCACACGCCGAACCCTCGCACACTTTCACGAATGGATGGGCGGGCTCGCCATTCCCATGCTCCGCAAAGAGCATGCGCCGATCGCCACAGTCTTCACCACCCACGCCACTCAGCTCGGCCGGACGCTCGCCTGGGGCGATGAGTGGTTCTATGACCACCTCCCCTTCATCGATCACGCCGCCGAGGCCGCCCGCTGCAACGTCAAGACCCAGCACTACGCCGAGCGTGCCTGCGTCCACGGCTCACACGTCTTCACCACCGTCAGCCAGATCACCGGCGAAGAGTGCACCCACCTCCTGGGCCGTACGCCCGATCTCTACACGCCCAACGGGCTGAACATCGAGCACTTCAACGTCGGCCATGAGTTCCAGACCCTCCACGCCACGTTCAAGGAACGCATCCATCGCTTCACGATGGGCCACTTCTTCCCGTCGTATTCCTTCGATCTCGACAAGACGCTCTACTTCTTCACCAGCGGCCGCTTTGAGCCCCGCAACAAGGGCTTCGATCTCTGCATCGAGGCCATGGCCCAGCTCAACGCCAAGCTCCGTGCCATGAGGAGCGACCGCACCGTCGTCTTTTTCATCATCACCCAGAAGTCCTCCCGCTCGCTCCACCCGCGTGTCCTGCATAGCCGAGGCGTGCTCGACCAACTCCAGGACGTCACGCAAAAAGTCATCGACGAAGTCGGCGAGCCCTGGCTCCGCAAGCTCGCCTCCGCCTCCCTCTCCTCAGAACGCCCAAAGCTCGATGATCTCATCAGTGAGTACTGGCGCTTGCGCATCCGACGCACTCAGCACGCCTTCCGCACGCAAGAGCTGCCCATGGTCGTCACGCATCTGCTCGAAGACGACGCCAAGGACGACGTGCTGAACCAGATCCGCAACGTCTGGATGTTCAATCGCCCCGATGACCCGGTGAAGATCGTCTACCACCCCGAGTTCATCACGCCGACGAATCCGCTCTGGGGCATCGAATACGACCAGTTCGTCCGCGGCTGCCACATGGGCGTCTTCCCCTCGAGCTATGAACCCTGGGGCTACACACCCTTGGAGTGCATGGCCATGGGTGTGCCGAGCATCACGAGCGACCTCGCCGGCTTCGGCCGCTACGTCGAAGAAACCCTCCCCGACCTCGCCCGCCCCGCCGGTTCCGCAGCGATGCACGACGACCCCGCCGCGCCAGCATCCATCAGCAGCGGCCTCTGCGTCCTGAAGCGCCGAGGCCGAACGTTCCACGAAGCCGCCGGCGACCTCGCTGATCACCTCACGGCGTTCTGCACGATGGACCGCCGCCAACGCATCCAGCTCCGCAACGAAGTCGAGCGCCGAAGCTGGGAGTTTGATTGGCACGAACTGGCCAAGGCGTATGACTGGGCCCATGACCTCGCGCTGGTGAGGGCGGGGATTTCAGTTTGATTGTCCTGATGTGCAAGCCAATCAATGAGAGCAACGGCTTCGACAGCGTCGACAACACAACCCTGCCACTGTTGGCACCAAGAAAGCTACCGGACTTGGAGCGGGAATCGTAAGTGCGAATGCCAGTTGACCGAGTTCAAACGTCGTGCCGTCATCGTCAACTACCGTTGATGGCGTGTGCTGCGACCAACCACCTGGAAGACCGAGCGGCTGTCGAATCCAAGAATAAAATGGCGTGACACTCGAAGAGGCCGCCGTCCGTGCATGCCCAAGACGCCATCCGAGTTCATTCCCGATTGTTAATGGAACATGAACGCCGAAAAAGTATCTCTCGCCACCGGTCAGCGTCAGCGTCTGACCAAGATCAAAAGCGACATCTGTGAACACCGCATTCTGAGAAATCACCCTTGGGGTCACCGAGCCGAAGAACAAGGGCGATCCCGGGACCGGCTCCAAAAGTGAGCCAGATGACGAATACAGCGCCCACTTAAGTGCACCAAGTGGCTCGATGTCTGTCGTTCCAAGTCGAACGCGACCTCCCGAAACCTCACGAGTGATCGCCAAACGCACGTCATCAACAATCGCCACGCCCGTCCGCGGATCAGGGCCACCACCAAGCATGTTCGGGTTGACGATGCCGGGTATGACGAACGCCGCGAGAGACCAGTTCGGGTTCTGGAAAACCACAGACTGAGCCGAAGCATTAAAGGCAACAGCAAGAACACAAACACTGCAGTACAAAGCTTGGCTGGTCACTCAGCACCCCGCGAAGAAGGCATTAAGGAAATCGAACAAATCAATTTGGTTCGCACAGCCGTCTCCATTGAAATCTGCGGACAGGCCCCATGAACAGGGCAGTGCGGAATCCACAAACCACTGGTTCATGTACGCGAACAAGTCTTCAGTGCCGCCAGAACCCCCGCCATCAAAGTCAAAGGAGCATCCTTGGACACGCACATTACTTGTGAGCGGTTCAAAGGCAATGCCATCAGCGGCAAATTCAAAGTCATGAGACCATCATCAGGGACCACCGATCGAACCCACAATGAGACTTGGCGTGTCTCACCTGCGGGGATGTTCCCGATAGTCGTAACAACCTCAGTTTGGCCTCCTTCGAAGACCACCATTCCGCGACTACCCGTCCGGACGGTCACATTGCTTAGGGCGGAGTTCGCTGGTGCAGTGATGCTAGACGACACCCTCTGCCAACCCGTCGGTCGCATTGCTTCCGGCTGTACAGATGCCGAATGCTCTGGGAGCTTCAAGGCAGTTCGTGCCACGAGCACATCGGCAATTTCCAACTCTTCGCACCACGCGCCCACCGACAACTCTACGTTCACCGAAGTCTGGAAAAGCGGTCGCAACGATTGCGCTGGGAACGTGAGCGTTAATCTTGCCCAACCTGCAGCGGGCACGACAACAGTGTGAAACTGCGGTGGCTGGACTTCTCCAGTTGAAAAACCGTTGCCTCCACCGACGAGGTGGGAGGACACGTCATAGATTCGCTCAACTGGATCGGCGTTCTCAAGAATGATCTGAAACTCCAGATCATCTCCCAGTCCCACCGCCGTCGGAATCACAGTTTGCGGACTGGTTCCGGCATTGACCACAGGAAGAGGGATTGGGAGTCGATATTCAAGCGTTGCGTCACGAGCGGCGAACGGAGTAACATCGTCAAGAATGACAAAGTTGGTCATGCGATCCGCACCGTTTGGACCACCATTCAGATCCACTTGTCTAATCAGGTGCCTATTCGCTCTCTGGATAACAAAGTCATCGAATGGAGCAACTCGTCGGCGAACTTTATTCTCTACTCCCGCATCCACTCGAGTCACAAAGCCCGCAACATCAAACCCCCCCAAGCGTCGAAGTTGTACGGAAGTTCTTGGTGCTGGGCCTGCCGGCGGCAATCGATTTGCTGGGGCCTGTGCTCCAAAAGTGATTGGATTAAGGACTGTTGCATCAAGCTCCTGCCAACCGTCAGAGACTGACTGATCCACGCGAGATGTGAACACTTCCGTCCAGACGTGAAAGTTCCAACGGCGTTCGATGTTGCGATCAGAGTCACGAATGATCTGCCTCGGAGTTGGCCCGGAGGAAGATCCAGCAAATCGCCAAAACCTCGTGATTTTACCATCGTCATTTAAGTCATTCGCGGCTCCGGTACATGAAACGTTCCGCGCTGCTAATCCGAGAGATCGGAGACCACTCGCAAGAACGTTTGAATAAACAAAGCACTGTGCCCGTGATGTTTTCGAGCCCGGAAGAGCATTCAGCCAGCGGTCATAATATGCAGCCATTTCGATTGGCCTGAAAAGCCCAAGCATATTCCCATCTACCCACTCGGAAAGCAGCGGCTCTTCTGGAAGAGTCTCAAAGACGCTCGCCTGAAAAAGAACATGCCTAGACACTAGTGCTGGATCTGCCCTTGCCATGGCGGAGAGTCCAGTGAGAAGACGCAAGGAACCTTGAATAACCGGAAGGGTAAACTGATTCGCCTCCCGTTTATTTAGCACGATCCCGGTGGGAAGTGTCACTGTGCCGTCTGTTGGATGTACATTTGTACTGAAATATGACAAATCATTGCCGAACACATACCGCTGCCGATCGCCGGTGCTCGCCACGTAGCACAAGTCAGCTGGGTTCATCGGATTGAAGAGAACAACAAGCGGCTTGAGCACAAAGCGAGTCAGTTCGTCACCGCGAATGAGCCTGCGGACTGCGATATGAGCATCATACTGACCTATAGCTGCGGCAACGGGGATCGCCAATCCGACGCGCAGACGAAGCCGTGCATTTGGACCCGAACCTACGATCTCCCGATTCGCTTTTTCCCAAGCCCTCCAACCCGTTCCGGTCGATGAAAGCTGGATCGGAAGAGTAACGGAAGAAGATCCGGGAGCATCCCGAAGCTGCAACACTAAATCGAGTTGGTGGCACCCGGAACCAAAACTAGGATCGATTTCCAGGAGGACTTCCGTGGCATCAACACCTCGCCGCACAATTTCGTAGACAGAGGAAGCTGCTGGAATAACTCTGTTTCCAAATCGACTCTGGACTCGGTATTGCTGTGTCGCGGACGCGGTCGCGTTGTGCGTCGAGTTCCAATCTGCTGTCCGAATGGAAGGTTCGGCTCCGATGATGATGCCGAGATCAGCAAGGCCGTCTCTGCTAGGACCGCCAAACTGATTTGTCGTATTGTATCGAACTACTCCAGCCGGAAAAAGCGGACTGATCATAAGCGGCAATCTAGAGGGCACTGACGTTACGAGTGAATCGTAATAAAAACTTGAGTAAATCGGAGTGTTCGCGGTGTATGTGCCCAGACTATTACCACTTGGACCAAGAAGAGCGAAGGGCGCACGCACAAACCACGATTCGCGGTTTCTGAGCTCATACCCATCGAGAGTTTGGACGTCAATGGCCACGCCAACAGTAGCTCCCGGTGCAAGTCTGTAATATGTAGTCACTGCACGTGGATTGCACGTATCGAACACGTTGGCGTAGAATCCATCACTGCTACCCACAATGGGGTTGACAGAGAAGAACCCATCATACTCTCGGTGGTAAAAAACGCACGTATCAGGTGTTAGCAACGCACTGCTGACCGCAAGCACCCAGTTGGGATCTTGAACAGTTGTACGAACGAACCCGCAATTCCCCCATCTTGGAAAGACTGGCGGGACTGACGAAGGCGCGCTTGAATCAACCAGACCCTGCACATAGGTCCCAAGTGGCAACATCGGCTCATCCGTAGTTGCCATGCATGGCGACAGACACACGATCGACGCGATCAGGATCACGGCGGTGCGAAACATGCTCTAGCTCCATGACTTGATTCAAAGGGTGCAGTCAAAGATCCAAAATACGGTAACATGGGGCCCGAGTTGGGTCAAGCCCTTTGCCAAACTTTGGCTGAGCTACACGTCGCTTTCGAGTTCTTGTCAGCGGCGTGGTCCGAACTCGCCTGTCATGATTAGCAGCGTCATCACCTCATGGCCTCGAGCTAGTTGGTGCGGTTTGTGCTGCCGGCAGACAACCTGCGTCCACCACTCCCTACCCCACCGCCCCCCGCTCCACCCCCGCTCCCCCCTCAACCCCACTCACCACCCGCACACTCCCATCCCCATCCGTCACCGTCGCCCCAAGCACCCCCAGCGCATTCAGCGCCGCCTGCTGCTCGGCTTGCTTCTTGCTCGCGCCCCAGCACGATGGGTACCGCTTGCCATCAATCTCTACCGCCACCTCAAAGCACTTGGCATGGTCCGGCCCCTTCTCGTCCAGCACGTGATACGCCGGCGAACATCCAAACCGTTGCTGCGCAAGCTGCTGCAACACGCTCTTGAAGTTCTCCTGGTGCCCGCTGTTCGCCGCCCGATGCACCAGCGGCGTAAAGATCGGCTCCAGAAACGCCCGCGCCGCCCCGAGCCCGGCGTCAAAGTAAATCGCCGCCACCACCGATTCCAACGTCGCCGCCGCCAAGCTCTGCGGCAGGACTCTGTGCCCCTGCATCCCCTTGCCGAGCGCGAGGTACTGATCCAGCCCAAGCTCGCGAGCGATCGCCGCGCACGTCTGGCGCGAGACCACCGTCGACTTGATCTTGGTCATCTCGCCTTCGAGCAGCTCCGGATACAAGGTGTAAATCAGCTCGCAGCAGATCAGCCCCAGCACGGCGTCACCCAGAAACTCCAGCCGCTCGTTCGAGTCTTTGCGAGCATCCGTCATCGACGCGTGCGTGAGCGCGCGAGAGAGCAGTTCAGGGTCGGCGAACCGATGCCCAATGCGCACCTGTACCGCCTCAAAATGATCGGGAGTCATGCCCGCGCTCCGACACCGGCCGTGGTTCCGTGCCAACCAAGCCAGCACCATGTCTGCCGCCCATTCGGGCGGGCGCGTTTGCTCGACCCGTCGAACCCCTGAAACCTTCAGGGCGGCGGCGGGCGAGCAATCGCACCCACAACGTCTCAGGGTCGCACGAGACCCCAACGCATCCACTATACCACGAATCTGCGAGCTGACCCGAAATACCCTAAAGTGGGTGCGTTCCCATACAGGCATCTGGAAACTAGGTCCGCCGTCATCGATTGTTCGTATTCTGAACGGATATTTCTAGCCCTGATTACTTTGAGATGAACCCCATTTTCACGTCTTCAGTGCCTGTTCGCTTTCCGTTTATCGCTTTTCGATTTGTCTGGCCTACCATTTCGACCCCCGGCAGGATCCCGGCTTCATCGGGCCGCCGTTCGTTGAACGTCCTTTGCTTCGCAGGTGATTTCCCATGGGCATGCATTATCCCAAGCGTTTCAGCCGAAAGTCCCGCAAGCGCCGCATCGGCTTTCGCGCTCGCATGAAGACCCGCGCCGGTCGCAAGATGGTCAACCGCAAGCGCGCCGCTGGCCGCACGCTGAACGTCGCGGACGAATAGTCCCAAGTTCGAGTGGCGATACCAATCACAGCCCTCCACAAGGAGGGCTGCATCATTTTTGCGTTGGTGGAGTGCCCGTGCGATTACTTCGCACGCAGGAGCTTGGCCATCTGCTCGGCCTTGGTCGGACAATCAAACGTCGGCAGTTCGCTGAGATCGCTGAAGTTCTCGAGGATCCAGTTCAGGTTGCCGCTGGCAAGCTGCTCGGCGAACGCGTCGACGCACTCGGGGGCAAAGTGTGTCCCGCGATCAAGGCCCAAGGCCTCGGCCGCTGATCGTGCCGCGGCCTCGCCGACTTCATGTCGATAGGGGCGGTTGCTGGTGAGCGCATCAAAGGTGTCGACAACCGCGAACATCTTTGCCGCCTGCGGAATCTGTGCGTCGACCAGTCGGTCTGGATACCCCTGCCCATCGACCCGTTCATGGTGATGACGCACCAGTTCGAGCACCAGCGGATCATCTTCGCCCATGCTCACCAATCGCTCATGCCCGAGCACGGTGTGGGTCTTCATGATCTCGTACTCTTCCGGCGTCAGTTTTCCGGGCTTCTGCAGAATGTGATCGGGCACGTCGATTTTGCCCAGATCGTGCAGTGCGGCCGCCACACTCAGGCGACTGATCGTCTCGTGATCAAGCCCAAAGACCTCGGCAAGCGCACGGGTATAGAGCACGACGCGCCAAGTGTGCGCAGCAGTCGTCCGGTCCTTGAGCTCAATGGTCCGGACAAGGGCCTGGATGATGTCTGTTTGGAGTTTCACTCGCGTGGATTGAGAATAGCGTTGCGCGATGGCACGAGATTCGAGCTTGCGGCGATGCCCGTTTGGACGCTCAAGCTGGGTGCCCGTGCCACAACCGCGGCAAGCGGTCATTCCGTCGGCGCATTGGCCACGGTTCGATCACCCGTATCGATCGGTGTGAAGGCCATTCGGCCGAATGAGTCCGATGCGGTCATGTACTGCCCGGTCGCCGGACGCTGCGCGGTCGTTGAACGTTCCCAGGCGCGCATCGCCGGGGACTTGTTGTCCATGCACCCCCCAAGCAGCGTGCCGGAGATCGCAACCAGCCCAACAACCGACAACGCTCGGACAACAGACTTGGCTTGACGCATGGTGAGTCTCCGTGTGGCCAGGCCTGCTCGCCCGCCGGGTTTGGAGTTGATCGGGTCATGCTCCGACGGCCTTCACGCTCATGGGCATGCACCATCGCCCAACTCGGGGGCCGTCGCCGCACCAACCGAATCTTCCTCTCCATCTGCACATTCTGACCCCGAGCGACCGACCCGAACCGCTCGGCATGGCAACACTTCCCCGATTCCCGGACCCGTCTGTGCTTGCAGATTGGTGCAGGAGGCCGATAAGCTCACGGACTTGGTGTGAAGTCCACCCCCTTTGGCAGCGGATGGTCAGCAGCGACCGGTCAGCAGTGGGGGGGGCAGGGTGGGGGTGTAGCTTGGCGGGCGACTCCCCGCGACATGGAGAGATGCGTGGGTTCGATCAGCGGCGACATTCAACTGAAAGCAGCGGCACTGGCCAACCGCCTGCGCCTCGTCCAGGCCGACTTTGCCGACGAGCCTGCAGAAGCGCGCACGGAGCAGATGGAAGACGAGATCCAGCGCGTGCTGGCCACCGTCGCGCCCACCGAGCGAGATCAACTCCTGGCCATCCTTTCGGAGAAGTTCCCGAGTTGGGACGCCAATGTCGCAGCCGCGCCGGTACCGCCGGTCGAGAGCAAGGCGCCTGTGCAGTCCATCATGGACCAGCGCGAGCTGCAGGATCCGAGTTTTCTGGTCGCGCGATTGGTCGAGGTCGGGGGCAAGATGTCCGCAGAGGACAAGAAGGCCGCCGCCGCCGCGCTCAAGGGCGTCGGCATCGTCGAAACAACCTCATCCGGCACCCTCCCGGAAGCCCAGGCCAAGGCGCTGATGCTTGCGTTGGGCATGAACCCGGCCGACACGCTCGACGCGGCCCGATTGCTCGATCTTGCCACGCTGCTCGTCGAACTCGCAGGCAGTCTTGACCAGGTCGTGTGGAACACCTGGAAGGCCGTGGCCCCGACTTCGCCCATCAAACGCTCTGGTTCGGTGAAGGTGACCATGTCCAAGTTCGCTGCGGGCGATCAGGACACGCCCCGCGGACAGGTCAAGCAGGATCTCGAACGTCTTCGCCAACTCACCGCCGCGCTGACCGCGAGCGTGAATCAAGCCGGACGAGCGTTCGCCCAGAAGCACATCGAGAAGTTCGCCCCCGCCGAGATCGAGAATCTGGCCAAGTTGAGCTCCGGCGGGCTGCTCGTCAGCCAGGAAGTCAAGTGCTGGCGAAAATACGTGGAGCTCGCCGGCCCCGTTGACGCCCAGGCGATCGAGCGCGACCTGCTGAACGCCATCGCGGCCTATGCCGAAAGCCTCATGAAAGGCGTCGCACGCTAAAGTCGCTCCCAGTCGTTTTACCTTTCCGCCACGGAAGATCAGTCTCAGCAGCAAAGGAAGTGCATGGCCACCAGCGGACAGGTTCATTGGCATGAGGGGCTCTTTCTCCAGCCCCATCACCTCCAGCTCGCCCAGCGGGTGGCGCTCGATCAGCATGCCGCACTGCGGCGGCTGCTCACGCCCTACCCCTATGGCCTGGTCGAGTCCCGCGTCAGCACCGACGCCCTTGAGAACTTCCTGATCCGCTTTGACAAGCTCCGCGTGATCATGCCCAGCGGCGTCGAGGTCTCCTTCCCTGAAAATGCCGAGCTTCCCCCGCTCGATTTCAAGAAAGTCTTCGAGGCGACCACCCAGCCCATCTCCATCGAACTCGGCGTTCCCGTCTGGTACGCCTCACGCGCCAACACCGTGGAGATGTCGCCAGACGCCGATGCCCGCGTCAAGCGGCTCTACCGCGTCAGCGAACTCACCCGTTCCGACGAGAACACCGGCGAGAATCCGCAGACGGTCCTCACACGCCGCATCAACGCACGCCTTCTGCTTCCTGACGACGATCGCACCGATCTGGAAGTCCTCCCGCTGCTCCGCGTTCTTCACGCTACGGGTCAGGACGTCGGCATGCCGCGGATCGCCTCCGCCTTCGTCCCCCCGTGCATGGTTCTCGCCGGTTCGCCCGCGCTGCGGGAACTGGCCCGCGACCTGATCAATCAGATCGAAGCCAGCCGCAAGGAACTCGTCATCCAGATCTCCCGCGGAGGATTCAGCGTCGACACCATGCGCGGGATCCAGTTCGAGCAGATGCTCCGCCTGCGTTCCATCGCCTCCGCCGCCAATCGCCTTTCGGCACTCATCGCCGCACCGAACATCACGCCGTTTGATCTCTTCGTCGAGTTCCGTGGCCTCTTGGGGGAGCTCGCCTCCCTCCGTCCCGATCGCGATCAGGCCGAGACCGCCCCCTACGACCACAACGCCCCCATGGTGTGCTTCCAGGAAGTCTCCAACAAGATTCGCGGCCTGCTCAAAGGCACCGTCGCCCCCAACTTCCTCAAGGCCGACTTCGTCAAGACCGACAACCTCCTGGTCGCGGCCCTCACCGACGAACACTTCACTCGCCCAAATGAGTACTTCCTCGGCGTCAAGACGAAAGAAGAAGCCCGCGCCGTGGCCACGCTCGTCGAAAACGCCGACGAGTTCAAGCTGATGGCCAAGAGCATGGTCCAGCGCAACATCTTCGGCGTAAAGCTCATCGAAGAACGCCACCCCCCGCTGGAACTTCCGAGCCAGGCCGGGCTCCACTACTTCCGCCTGGGCCGGGCCGAGAGCCAGCGCATGTGGGACAAAATCAAGGAAGAACGCGAGCTCGCCATCCGCTGGCCAGGGCTTGAGACTTCCGACTTCCAATGCACGCTCTATATGACCGTCCCCAGCACCAGCTAACCCACTGCAACGCGCCCCACTCTGCCACTCGACCTCTTCGCCTCTCGACCTCTTCCCCTTCGTCACTTCGTCACGCACCCACTCCGTCACTTCCCGACAAGGCCCCCATGACCCTCGTCGAATGCTGCGAACCCCTGTTTCAATATGTCTGTCGCCTCAACCGCAGTGCGCGCAAGGGCGTCAGCCCCGAAATGGCGCAGGTGAAAGCGGACCTCAAAGGCTTCCTCGCCGAGTGCAAGGCCAAGGCCGCCGCGAATCGCCTGGGCGACGCGTACGACAAGGTCGAGATCATCCTGCTCTACTTCATCGACTTCATGGTCCGAGAGAGCAAGCTCAGCTTCGCCCGCCAGTGGCGCGACCTCGCCCACGAGCGCAACAAGCTCGCCGGCGACGAGGACTTCTTCGACGAACTCGACCAGACCCTCAAAGACCCCTCCGACAACGCCACCGAACGCCTCGGCGTCTACTACACCTGCCTGGGCCTCGGCTTCACCGGGTGGTACACCGGTCAGCCGGAATATCTCCGCAAGAAACAACTCGAAGTCGCCAGCCGCCTGCGCGGGATGATGGACGCCGATCGCTCCGCCAAGATCTGCCCCGAGTCTTACGAGAACGTCAACACCTCAGACCTTGTTCAGCCCCCGGCCAGAACACTCGTGGCGGTGGCGATCGTCCTCGTGGGCCTCACCCTCACCCTCTTTGCCGCCAACGTCGCACTCTATCTCGATAAGCAAGGACGCATGAAAGACGCTCTCGGCGCGCTCATGAAGAAACAAACCGAAATCGTCGGCGAATCCAAGCCCGCCAAGGGAGGCGCGTAAATGAGCCGTATCGCTGAAGCCATCGCCGGGCTGCCCATGCCCGCCAAGGTCGCCGGCGTCGCCGTCGTCGTCGCCGGCGGAGCTGGTCTCTTCGCCGCCTTTGGCGGTTCCTCCACGGCCCTCATCGTGATCGTTGCCGGGCTCGTTGTCATCGGCGGCCTCCTCGCCGGTTACGTCTTGCTTCTGAAGATGCTCCAGAAGCGCAAGGCCGCGCCCATGGAGAAGTCCATCGCCGGCAATGCCGCCGCCGCGCCCACGGGCATCACCGAGCCCGCCCGCCGCGCCCGCGTGGACGATCTCCGCAAAAACTTCGACACCGGCGTCGAGAAGTTCAAGGCCGCCGGCAAGAACCTCTACGCCCTCCCCTGGTATCTCCTCGTCGGCGAGCCCGGCTCCGGCAAGACCGAGGCCATCCGCCACTGCAACGTCGGCTTTCCACCAGGCCTCCAAGACCAGCTCCAGGGCGTCGGCGGCACGCTCAACATGAACTGGTGGTTCACCAACTACGCCATCATTCTGGACACCGCAGGCCGGCTCATGTTCGAAGAAGTCGAGCCCGGCTCCACCAGCGAGTGGCAGGAGTTCTTGAAGCTCCTGAAGAAGAATCGCCCCAACTGCCCGGTCAACGGCATGCTCCTGGTCATCCCCGCAGA
>JAIEOW010000013.1 GCA_019750095.1 Phycisphaerales bacterium | reverse complement strand
CATGCTCACCGTCGCGATATAGCTCCACGCCGGCACCAGCACATCATCCCCCGCCTTGAACAGCGGCTCATACGCCAGTTGCAGCGCGCACGTTCCGTTCGCACACGTCATCATGTGCTTGGCGCCCGTCATCGCCGCGAACCGCTTCTCCAACTCCTCGCACCGCGTCGCGGCCCGGAGCATGCCGCTCTTGAGCACCGCGGTCGCCGCGTCGATGTCGGCCTGCGCCAGCGCGGTGTACATGAACGGAATCGCCGTCGGGCTCACCGGGGTGCCCCCGTTGATCGCCAGTTGGGCGGCGCCAGAGGTTCGGGGCAGAGCCGACGCAGACGGCGAAGCAGCAGCAGTCATCATGGCGAAGAGTTTAGGCGCACTTCACGCCGCCTGAACGCAAACGATCGCCCTTTGTTCGGTGGATTTGAACGAGTCGCCACCAAACCCATCGGTTTTTCCGGGCTCTCACCGGGGCTTCATTCGGCTTGCTCAGACAGTCCCGCTCGTCGCGCAACGTCCGACGCGTCCCGCGCCAGTTGCACCAGCCGCTCGGCCTCGCGCCGCACCTCGCGCGCCGACCGCTCCAGCTCCGGCCCACGGCCCGCCGCCTCGTCGATCACGCCGCGCAGCTCGCGCTCAGCAGCGCGGGCCTGCTCCACGTGATACCGGCTCGCCTCGGCGACCGCTGCCAGATCTTCACGCTGCCGCGCGAGCAGTTCGCTGGCCTGCTGCGCTGCTTCGGCCCCCCGCTGCTGCGCCGCCGCCGCCTCGATCAGCGCATCACGAGCCCGCTGTCCCTCGATCTCGGCCCGGTCGATCCGCTCGCTCAACTCCGCGATCTTCGGCTCCCCAAGCTCCGCGATCGTGCGTGCCTGCTGCACCGCTTCTATCAAGCGATCCATCACGCTCATCGCTTCGCCGCGGCATGCCGCCACCCGAACACCCGCATCATCCACATGCCGGATCATCTCTTCCGCCTTCTCCACGCGCTCGGCGAGCGAGCCCGGCTTGGGCGCAGAGCCAAAGTCCGATCTCGGATCGTGCCCGAGCACCGCCGCCGCCCGCTCGCAGAGCGCATCGATCGCTTCCTGAGCGTCGATCCCGAGCCGGCGCCCCTGCTGCTCGATCAGGTCCAGCCGCTCCGACGCGCCATCGAGCACAAGCGAGACCCGCGCCTGCACCTGCGCCGCCTGGCGATCCGCCGCGGCGACCACCTGATCGACCTGTTGATGAATCGTGCGCTGCCGCTGCTCAATCACCCGCTCGGCCTCGCCCGCCAGCGATTCCACGCTGGAAACCAGCGCTCTCGTTACACCTTCAGCCTCGCTCACCGCCGCCGCCGATCGCGCCTGCGTCTCGCCGATCATCTTCTCGATGACCGCATCCATCGCCGACAACCGCTGCTCAAACCGCACCCGCTGCTCTTCCAGCGCGCGGTCAAACTGCTGCTGCTGGCGCTCCAGCCGCTGCTCCATCGCCTTGCTCACCACGGCTTGCGCAGTGCGCATCTGTTCCAGCACGCGCTCGAGCGCCCCCAGCGCCCCCGCCGCCTTTTCCAGCACACCCGCCGCCATCCCCGCTGCCGCCAGTCGCTGATCCAGTTCCGATGCAAACCTCTGCCCCTGCTGCACACGCTGCGCCAGTTCCACCGCGTGCTGCCGAATCGCCCGATCCGCCGCACCCGCCTCTTCGACGGCCTTCCGCAGAATCACCAGCTGCGCCGAGGCCCGATCCACCACATCCGCGAGCGGCGGCGTACTCCCGCCGCCAAACTCCGCACCCTCACCACTTCCGCCTCTCCCAGACCACCCCGGCACCACACCCCACGGCGCCACTGGTGCCAGCGGATCGCCATTTCCCGGAGGCGTGAGATCGATCTTCAATGGCCGTGCCGTTCGACGAACGCTCGATCCGGCACGCATCGAGGGGCTTGAACCAAGCTGATTCTGGCGTAATGACATGGGAGCGGCTCGTGTGTGTGTCCATCTATCCAACATTTCAGATCGCCCGCCGCTCCACGCAGGACCGATCCGGCTCAACCGCCGACGCTTTCCGAACGTATACCTCTTCAGCGGGGCTCCGCCCCAGCCAACGTGCCGACGCCCCGCCCCATCCGTCTCCCCCGGCGCACCACCGGTCCGAGTCGGCACACGGGTACTTCGGCTGTTGATGCCCCATCGCCACAAACTCCAGCCCGCGCAGCACCATCCCCTCCAACTCGTATCAATTGGTGGCGACAACGCGCAACAACTGCGGCTTCTCAACCAACTTCCTCCATCCCCATCCGCCAATACCAACCAAAGACCGATCACTGCGACATCCCCCAGCCGCCTGACGGCACCCACCCTGGAGATGCATCTAGGATGACCAATATGAAGTCTCGCGCTCTCGCCAAAGCCGGCTGCCCCGGCCAACCAAACCCGCGTTTCCGCACTCGGTCGCTGGCTCGGCCCGCCATCATGATCGCTCTGGCCGCCGGCGGCTTTGCGTGCATGGCCGCCGTCGCTCAAGACCCCAAGTCGCCCGTGGCCACCACGCCCCCCGGGGCTGAGTCCGCGCCCATCTCCGGCTTCTCCGCGTGGGAGGCCACCGCCAAGGAGTTCGGCGGCTATCGCGCCGACACACGCCCGCGCAACGACGTCACCATGAAGTTCTCCTTCTCCACCGAGGTGCGTGAGCTCAGCATCGTCGGCGGGCAACGCGTCAAGCAGGGCGAGATCCTCGTCCGCGCTCGCGATGCCGAGATCAAGGCCGCCGTCGATCAGCAGCGTGCACTCGCCGACAACACCCTCGAAGTTCTGGGTGCAGAGAAAGCCCTCGAACTCGCCGAGTTCAAGTTCAACCAGCTCAAGAGCGGCAAGGTCTTCTCTCCCACCGAGTTCGAACAGCTCCGCATCGAGGCCGAGACCGCCAAGGTCCAGCGCGACCAGGCCAAGAAGAACCTGGAACAACAGGCCTTCCGCCTCAAACAGCTCGAAGGTCAGTTCGAACGCTACTACCTCGAAGCCCCATTCGACGGCGTCATCGAAGAAGTCATGGTCGAAGTCGGCAAGGGCGTCACCGAGCAGGACGAAGTCCTCCGCATCGTCAACACCCAGAAACTCTGGCTCGATCCCTACGCCAGCACACACGAAACCCTCCAGCTCGGCCTCAAGCAGGGCAGCCCCGCGTGGGTCCTCATCGATCTCCCCGGCGAGGCCCGCGTCGTCCGCGGCAACGTCCTCTACGTCTCCCCCGTCGCCGACAGCGTCAGCCAGACCCGCCGCGTGCGCGTCGAGATCGACAACCCGCAGAACTGGCCCGCCGGCACGCAGGCCCTCGTGCGCTTCAGCGAGCCCGGCGGCTCCTTCAAGACCACGATCTCGGCAAAGACCTCCGGGAGGGCGAGCGAGTGATCGACCTGTCTCAACTCAAAGCCGTCGGATGGCAGCGCGTCGTCGCCGAGCTCAACGCTCCGGCCCCGGATGATCGCGTCTACTTCGAGCGTCTGCTCCGCATCCTGGCCCAGGTCAGCGCGGCACGCCAGGCCGTGCTCTATCTCCCCGATCGCACCGATGGCGAAGACGTCGATCCGCGCGTCGATATGGTCTGGCCACCCTCAGAACTCGACAAAGACGCCGAGCGCGCCGCGAGCGCCGTCTCGCCGCAGACCTCGCAGGTGCAGTTCGGCAACGAATCCCGCACCGCCGCCCGTGGCGCATTTTCCACCGCCCAGGCCCGCGCCTTTGGCCTTGATAAAGACGAAGTCTTCTACGGCGAGGCCTCGCAGAGCGGCTATCTGCTCGCGATCCCCCTGGGCCAGCGCGCCGCCCAGCCCAGCCCCGCCGGTTCGCCCACGCGCGAAGTGCCCTTTGCCGCCGTCACCCTGCTCATCGAGCCGCGCTCCAAGGATGCCGTGCGCTCGACCCTCGCGATGGCCGAGGTGCTCGCGGGCTATGTCGCCGGCCACCACGCGCGGGCCGCGCTGAAAAAGACCCAGGCCTCCAGCTTCGCCCTCGATCTCGCCGCCCGCCTGATCGCCTCGATCAACAACGCGACAAACTTCAAGGGCGCGTGCCTGCAGCTCTGCAACGACCTCGCCAAACAGTTCGCCCTCGACCGCGTCGCCCTCGGCTGGGTCAACAACGACGTCATCCGCGTCAAGGCCATCAGCGACGTCGAGCACTTCGACCACCGCACCAACATGGTGCAAAGAGTCGCCGCGGCGATGGATGAGTGCCTCGACCAGGAACAACCCGTCGTCTTCCCCCAGCCGCCCAGCTCCGGCGAGGGCTCCGACGTTCTGCTCAGTCAGGCCATCGTCCACTCGCACCGCGAGCTCGCCGCGGGCAACGCCAAGCTCAAGGTCTGCTCGCTCCCCATGCGCGAGGGCGATGACGTCATCGGCGTCTGCACGTTCGAGACCGCCGGCGACGGCCCGATCGATCTCGCCACCATCGAGCTCATCCAGGCCGCGATGGACCTCGTCGCCCCGGTGCTGAAGATCCGCCGCTCCGACGATCGCATGCTCCCGCTTCGCGCGTGGGATTCGACCAAGCGAGCCGCTTCGTGGTTCGTCGGCACCAAGCACACCGTCTGGAAGATCGTCGGCATCCTCGCCCTTGCCGCAATGCTGTTCGTCACCTTCTACACCACCACCTATCGCCCGGGTGCAGAGGCCACGCTCGAGCCACGCGTCCGCCGCTTTGTCTCGGCACCCTTCGAAGGCGTGGTCAGCAGCGTCGGCCCGTGCATCACACCCGGGTGCACGGTCAATGAGGGCGATCTGCTCGTCGAGCTCGATACCAGCGAGCTGGTTCTCGCGCTCAAGGACGCCGAAGGCCGCATTGATCAGGCCCGCACCCAGGCCTCCGCCGCACGCAAGGCCAAGGACCAGTCCAAGGTCGCCCAGGCCGAGCAGCAGGAAGAACGGGCGGCGTCGGAAGTTGAGCGTTATCGCTTCCGCATCAAGCAATCACGCATCCTGGCCCCCATCTCCGGCACGATCATCGCCGGCGACGTCAAGGACCGCATCAAATCTACCATCAAAACCGGCGACCTGCTCATGCAGATCGCCCCGCTGGATGACATCATCGTCGTCGCCAAGGTCGACGAACGCGACATCGGGCTCATCAAAAACGCCTTCGACGCCGGCAAGGGCTTCGGCGAGGTCGCCAGCCAGGCCAAGCCCGACGAGGCCCTCCCCATCACCATCGAACGCATCGTTCCGCTCTCTTCAGCCGTCGAGGGCAAGAACGTCTTCGAAGTCCGCGCATCGCTCAAGGGCCGCCCCGACTGGTTCAGCCCCGGCGTCGAGGGCATCGCCCGCTTCGACACCGTCGAACGCAGTCTCCTCTGGATCGGCACCCGAAGAATCCTCGACCAGGCCCGCCTATGGCTGTGGTGGTGAGGAGGAAGTGACGGAGTGACCGAGTGACGAAGGAACGAAGTGCGGAGGAGAAGACCGCTCGCCGACACTTGTGAAAAGACTCGTCTCCTGCTTCGTCACTCCATCACTTTCCCCCACTTCGTCACTCCGTCACTTCCCCCGCTTCGTCACTTCCCCATGAACGAACGCCCAACATTCTCCCCCTTCTGGCACCGCGTGCGGACCATGCGCCCAAAGCTGCGCTCCCACGTGCAGATCACCCGCCAGCACTACCGCGGCCGGCGCTGGCACGTCATCCACGACCCGACCAGCAACCAGTTCTTCCGGCTCAACCCCGTCGCGTATGACTTCGTCGGCATGCTCGACGGTGCGCGCGAAGTCGAGGCCGCATGGCACGCCTCGCTTGAAAAGTTCGGCGATCTCGCCCCCACCCAGAACGAGATCATCCAGCTCATCAGCCAGCTCTACCAATCCAACCTGCTCTCCTGCGACGCCTCACCCGAGACCGAGCAGCTCCTCCGCCGCGGCCGCGAACGCGTGAAGAAAAAGGCCATCGCCCAGGCCATCGGCATCATGTACCTCAAGATCCGGCTCTTCAATCCGGATCGCCTACTCACCGCCGCCGAGCCCGTGCTCAGGCCCATCCTCAACCGCTGGGGCTTCCTCGCCTGGTGCGCACTTGTGCTCTGGGCACTCATCAGCGTCATCCCCCACTGGGACAAGCTCGCCGCCAACTTCAACCAGCAGCACATCTTCGATCCCCAGTTCCTCTGGCTCATCCCCTTCGCCTTCATCATCACCAAAGCGATCCACGAGTTCGGCCACGGCGTCGTCTGCAAACGTCTCGGGGGCCAGGTGCCCGAGTTCGGCGTCATGCTCCTGGTCCTCCTTCCCTCACCCTACGTCGACGCCTCATCCGCATGGGCCTTCAGCAACAAGTGGCAGCGCGTCGCCGTCGGCGCGGCGGGCATGATGTTCGAGCTTGTCGTCGCCGCCATCGCGTGCTTCGTCTGGATCGCCCAGCAAGAGTCCGGCCAGGGCGAAAGCGTCCTCGCCCGCTTCTGCTTCAACATCATGGTCACTTCGGGCATCTCCACCGTCCTCTTCAACGCCAACCCGCTCATGCGGTTTGACGGCTACTACATCCTCGCCGACTTCCTCGAAGTCCCCAACCTCGCCAACCGCTCCAACAAGATGCTCCTGCATCTCTTCCAGCGCTTCGTCTATCGCCTCAAGAACCTCACCCCCCCCACCACCCAAGCCGACGAACGCCTCATCCTCATCGTCTACGGCATCCTCGCCTTCGCCTATCGCATCTTCCTCTTCATCTCCATCACCCTCTACGTCCTGGGACAGTTCTTCGCCATCGGGCTCGTCCTCGCCGTCTGGACCGCCGCCGCGTGGTTCCTCATCCCCATCGGCAAGTTCGTCCACTGGCTCGCCTCCAGCCCCATGCTCTCCGAGCACCGCACCCGCTCGGTGGCCATCTCCGTCGCGCTCATCACCCTCGCGGTCATCACCGTCGGCGTCATCCCCATGCCCGATCGCCGCCACGGCTCGGGCGTCGTTGATTCCCTTGCCAAAACCAACATCTACTTCGGCACCGACGGCTTCGTCGCCGTCGTCCACAAGCGCCCCGGCGAACGCGTGAACGCCGGCGACCCGCTCGCCACGCTCGAGAACCGCGACCTCATCGAACAACGCACCGGCTTGCTCGCCCAGGTCGACGAGATCCGCGTCATGATCCGCGACGGCGTCGCCAAGGGGGACCCCGCCGTCGCCGACCTCGCCGCCGAACGCCTCCGCATCGGGCTGGAGAATCTCGCCGAACTCGACCGCCGCATCCGCGACCTCACCGTGCTCGCTCCTCACGCCGGCGTCGTCGCCGGTGATGACCCCGCGCAGAAACTCGGCGCGTTCGTCAAACGCGGCGACCCCGTCTGCACCGTCGTTGATCCCGCCGCCATCCGCATCGCCGCCACGCTCGATCAGCGCCAGGCCGAGTGGCTCCTCACCAGCGCCGAGCAACGCGGCGAGCCGCTCATCTGCCAGATCCGCCTCATCTCCAACGTCTCCACCATCGTCACCGCCGACCGCTACGAACCCGTCCCCGCCGGCCAGCGCCTGCTTCCCAGCGCGGCCCTGGGCTTCTCCGGCGGCGGTCGATTCGAGGTCGATCCCCAGGACCAATCCGGCCGCGTCGCCAAACGCCCCCAGTTCAACGTCTACATCTACCCCGCCGCGGGCGACAACCTTGCGAGCAGCGTCCTCCCCGGCGAACGCGTCGTGGTCCGCTTCAAACTCCCGACCCGCCCGCTCTTCGCCCAATGGATCGACCGCCTTCGCAAGGAGATCCAAGGCCGGGTGAACATCTAAGTACGCCTCGCATCTGGTGGCACAGGCCTCCCGCCTGTGTGTATTCGCTCAAAACTCCGTCACTCTCCCACTCCGTCACTCCGTCACTTCCCCCCATGTCCTCCGCCGTCACCCGCTACCACGCCCTCTTTGAGTCCTTGCGAGCCCGCCGCCGCAAGCCGGAGAATCCGCGCGGGCTCGACATGGTCGCCAGCGTCATCCGCACGCGCATCAAGCACTCCCGCCACACGCTCGGCTGGCTCCGAGCCCATGCCGAGCGCGCCGCACTCCACACCAAAGACCTCCGCTCCCACTCCGACGCCGCCCTCAACGAGCACGTCCGCGAGCTGCGTGAACTCTTCGTCTGCGGCCGCGAAGACGAGTCCGCCATCCAGCGCGCCCTCGCCGCCATCCGAGAAGTCGCCCGCCGCGAAACCGGCGAAGAGGCCTATCTCGTCCAGCTCATGGGCGCGCTCGCCCTCTATCACGGCCGCATCGTCCAGATGGTCACCGGCGAGGGCAAAACCCTCACCGGCTCTCTCGCCGCCCCGCTGCTCGCCTGGCGACACCGCTACCTCCACATCCTCACCGTCAACGACTACCTCGCCCAGCGCGACGCCGACAGCCGCGCCTGCATCTACCGCCGTTGCGGCTGCGATGTCGGCGCCATCGTCCAATCCCTCGAAGAGTCCGCCCGCTTCGACGTCTACGCCCGCCCCATCGTCTACGGCACACCAAAGCAGATCACCGCCGACTGGCTCCGCGACCAGATCCGCCTCGGCCAGCTCAGCACGCCCTGGGCCGGCCGTCGCCTTCTGGGCGGCCAGCTCGGCCCCGGCGCGGGTCTCGGCGCTGGCCCCATGATCCCCGGCCTCCGCGCCGCGCTCGTCGATGAAGCCGACGCCGTGCTCATCGACGAAGGCGTCGTCCCCCTCATCATCGCCCGCTCACGCCGCGAAGATGACATGGCCAAGATCTACAAAGACGCCACTTGGCTCGCGCAAAAACTCGACGAGCGCGCCGACTACTCCATCGATCACCTCCGCCGCAAAGCCGAACTCACCCGCCGCGGCCGTCACCGCCTCAGCGAGCTCTCCTCCGGCCTCGAACAACCCATCTGGCGCGCCACACGCCGCGCCGAAGAACTCGTCCGCCAGGCCCTCGTCGCCCGCCACTGCTATCTCAACGGCCACCAATACCAGATCGTCGACGGCCGCGTCGTCATCGTCGATGAATACACCGGCCGCTTCCTCCCCGACCGCTCCTGGGAGCACGGCCTCCATCAGGCCGTCGAATCCAAAGAAAGCCTCGAAGTCACCGCCGACCGCGAGACCCTCGCGCGCATGAGCTTCCAGCGTTTCTTCCGCTCCTATCCCCACCTCGGCGGCATGACCGGCACCGCCGCAGACGCCGCCGGCGAGATGTCCCGCGTCTACCAGCGCCCCATCTCCATCATCCCCACCAATCGCCCCGTCATCCGCGAGAAGTGGTCCCCGCGCGTCTTCGGCTCCCTCGAAGCCAAGTGGTCCGCCATCGTCGACAGCATCCGCCAGGTCCACGCCCAGAAACGCCCCATCCTCGTCGGCACGCGCTCCATCGAAGCCAGCGAGATCCTCAGCCAGAAGCTCACCGCCCGCGGCATCCCCCATCGCGTCCTCAACGCCAACTTTGACAAAGACGAAGCCGACCTCGTCTCCGACGCCGGACGCACTTCCGCCGTCACCGTCGCCACCAACATGGCTGGCCGCGGCACCGACATCAAGCTCGACCCCGAGGCCCGCAACGCCGGCGGCCTGCACGTCATCCTCTCCGAGATGCACAGCGCCCGCCGCATCGATCGCCAGTTCATCGGCCGCGCCGGCCGACAGGGCGACCCCGGCTCATCCCAGATCTTCGTCTCACTCGAAGACGAACTCATCCGCCTCTACGCTCGTTCTCCGGGCAGCACGATGCGCTCCCTCCCCGGCTTCTCCACCGGCGAACTCGCGAGCTCATCCCGCTCCGCCGCTCTCGCACTGTTCACCTACGCCCAGCGCCGCGCCGAACACCGCGCCCGCGTCAGCCGCGCCGAAGTCCTCCGCCAGGATGACTGGATCGACAAACACCTGCCAGGCCAGTGACACGGGATCTCCGGTCAATCATCGTTACCCTGCCGCCGCAGCGCTCGCAGTTCACGATCACGCTCAGGTCTTCAGCCCGAAGGGCTGTCCATCAGTAGCCGGGGGTGACTCGGCTCGGCGAGCCACCCCCGGGAGGCCCACCGCAGTCAGTTGTTCATGTGCTTGAGTTTCTCGCACGCCGAAGGTGTGCCACGCTGGATACCTCACGCGCGCTCGACCGCACGGCGACGGATCACCGCACACTCATCTCACCGCCGACGCCGCAGCCCCGCTAGCACCCCGCACACAATCACACCGCCAGCCCACATCGGCAGCCCCGGCACCCCCATCATCGCCCGCGGCGGCGCGCCCGAGCCCGAAGAGATCGGTGCCGTCGGATCCACAATTGGCTGGATCCACACGCGATACATATCAATGTTCAACGCAAACCCATTCGCGCTCCAAGGCGACGAACCAAAGTTCGTCACGCTCACCGCGATCCCCGCGAGCTCCAATGACCCATCCGCGCCATACGTGAACAACCCGCCGCCGGAATCGTTCACCGCAAAGATCGATTCCTCCGGCACCGCGCTCGGCGCGCTCGGCGGATCAAACCGAATCGCCAGCAGGTTCCCATCCCCCTCGATCACATTCGCGCCCCACGTCTCCTGACGTGGGCCGTTCCAGTCATACCCCGCACTCCCCGGCAGCGCCGCCGCCGCCGTCACCCCATACCCGCCCACCACCACCGGATCTCCCAGACCCACGTTCACCGCGAGCTTGTGAAACCCCGGCACCGCTTCCGCCACGCGGATCAACTGCACGTCATACATCGGATGCGGCCGAACCTCCACCGCCCGATACTCCACCCCGCGCATCGTCACATTCTGCCCCACGCTCCCGCCCACGTGCTTCGCGGTGATAAACCAGTACCGCCCCACCGCCACGCACGACGACCCGTTCCAGCTCCCCACCCACCCGTCCGCAGGCCGCGCCATCGGCGACAATCCCGCCACCACCACCCCCTCGGCCCGCGGCGCAAACACGATCGCCCCGATCACGCCGACCATCGCGATCCCCGCACGTTTCCAGAGGTTTTTCGAGAGTGTGCCCATGGCGTTCGATGGCCCACCGGCCGTCTCACGCCATATCGCCAACCAATCGCGGCCTGATGATCACCGATCGCGTTCGATGAGTCGACGATTCCGGACGCCCCGCAAAGTCTGCATAGGCCGATCGAGTCACCCATCAGCGCTCGCTTTCTCGGACCATGCGGGCGACCTGCTTGCCGGGCTCCGCCAGCTCGCGCTGTGGGTCTTTTTCCCATCGAGTTCGTGCCAACCATCAACAGCCCTGAAGCAGACTCTCCCTTCTTCAACTGCTGACGCTTCGATCACCCATGCCAAGACGCCGTCAACTTCCGCGCCTCGTCGTCCGTTCCATGTGCCGGGCCGTACTGCTCTACATCTCGGCGGTTGCTTTCGTCTCTATTGCTTCAAACATCTCAGGATCGCTCTACCCCCCCGCTCGCACTTCTCCTTGGAGGATTGCAGCCGTCGGGGTGCTTACCCTCGGATTTCTGAGCGTGTTCGTGACACTCACGCTTCGCCAGCGTCGCCGGTGGACGGATGACGCGCTCGCATCCTCATTCCTGATGTGCGACAAGTGCGGCTACCCGCTGCCTAAGGCAGACAAAGCACCGTCGGTCACCTGCCCAGAATGCGGCACCACGCAGCTCGTCGCTCAGACCATTCGCAACTGGCGGTACTTCGCAATTCAAATGGGCGTCTTCAAGCGGGGCGGATTCCGCGGTACAACTGCTTCACCCGCTCCACCTGCGCCTTCTTCACGCTCTCCAGCGTCAACCGCGGAATCCGCCACTGCGCCTGATCGCTCGTCACGCTCGCGCAGTGCTCGGTAAAGCACTGATACAACAGCTTGAACGCATCCCGCGGCTGGTGCATCTGATCCAACGTATCAATCACGTCCTGCTTCGTCACATCTTCCGCGAACAAGTCCAGCAGCGTGATCGGCTCCGCCGCCGTCACTCGGCACGCCCGCAGCCGCGCGTCGCACAGGTCATACAGCATCGCCCCGGTCCAGTTCAACCGCTCGATCAGGTTCTGCTTGTCCAGCCGAGCTTCCTGAAAGAACGACGCGCTCTCTCTGAACAACGCATGCCGCAGTTCCATCGGAAGCAGCATCTTCACCCCAAGCCCCGGCTGCTGCAGGAACTTGTTGTTCAGCATCGGCCACACCACGCTCTTCATCCGCTCCGGATCGCCACTGATCAGCGTTGGCTCATCCACGCGATCAACCACCACCAGCACGCTCGCATAGCCAAAGTGCTTCAGCACCCGCTTCAGCCGATCGAGCATCGCGTACCGCGTCTCATCCGCCCCCGTGATCGGCAGCACCGCCGGGTCGACCAGCGCCTGAGGGATCGCGCGCAGCGACCTTCCAAAGCTCGTGTCGCTCCGCGCGCTCACACGCACCTGCTTGCGAAGCCGATGCCCCAGCGTCAGATACTTCACGCGGTCATACACCGATCGCTTCACCAGCACGATCAGCCACGCCGCAAGCAATCCCGCCACCACCCACACCGGGCTCTCGGCCCGCGTGAACTGCATCGGATCGGTCGTGATCTGCCCGCCCCGCCACTGCAGCACCGCCACCGCCACCGCCGGCACCCACCCGAAAAACGCCAGCAGCGACCACACCATTCCCCCGATCGGCGGTGCGATCCGCAGCGTCCGCCGAAGCTTTCGCGTGCGCTGCTCGCCCCCGCTCGCGGCCCAGGCCCCGTCATACGCCACCTGCATCGCCAGCAGATCGCGCCGCGTCGCGCCATCCATCTTCTTGATGATCTTGCGGATCTCTTCACGCGGCTCGACCACCGCCGCGGCTCCGGCCCCGACTGTCGGCGACCGCTCCTTGATCGTCGCATCCACCACCGCCGCCACGCCCGCCGTCATGATCGCGTCGATGTGATCCACCAGCCGGAACTTGCCAAGCGTGTCCGCGACCGTCGCCTTGCGCTCGACCTTGGTCCGCTCCACAAATCGCGCCAGCACCGGGTTCAGATCATCCAGCCCGATCCACATGCACCGCGCTTCCGGATGCGCAGCGTTGTACGCATTCAGCCGATCGGCAAGCTGCAACCGAATCGCCGTCTTACCACTCCCCTTTTCCCCGAACACGATCGCCGTCGACGGCTGGGAAAAGTCCCCCGCGATCTTCTCAAAGTCCGAGTGCGTCGTCGCTCCCGGCTTGATGATCCCCGAAATCACCGCCGCCGGCGCATTCCCCGCCACCCCACCCTGGCTCACCGCCTCCAGCCGCAAAAACACCGGATCCTGCCGAGCTTCTTCCCCTCGAAAGGGGTTCTCCGCGATCTTCCAGTGGTCAAGAAACTGTTGGAGATTCATGGGGGGAGGGAAGTAACTGAGTCACGAAGTTGGCGAGTAACGGAGTTCGAGAGCCCAATCGCCGAGAAAACTATCGTGCACCCGGTGGGGACTTGTCCGCGGCTTTGCGTCTCTCGATGGATCGGATGAACCCTTGCAGCACTCGATCCGTCTCGGCGATCATCTCAATCAGCTGATCATCGGGCACGAGGCCATACAAACCCGCAGCAATTTCGACCGCGGTGTCTACCTCCATGCACGAAGCTCGCGCGATGCGGAGATGCCTCAGAAACTGATCGGGAGAACCGAGCCCATACCCCTCGGCAACATTCAACGGCACACTGGTCGCCGCCCGGCGCAGTTGCGATTTCAATCCGAAGTTCTCCTCCGACGGCAACCTATTCGAAAACTGATACGCCAGTTTCACCAGCTCCATCCCACGCTCCCAAATGATCAGGTCGCGAAACGTCCGAATCGCCCTGCCCATGTGAAGCGTCTCCAATGACCAACCTCACTCCGCCACTCCGTCACTCCGTCACTCCGTCACTTTTTAGTGATCCACCTTCACACCCAGCAGCGGCGAAATCTTCCCCAGCAGCGCGTCCAGCGTCTTCTTGTCCTTCGCTTCCAGGTTCAGCCGCAGCAGCGGTTCGGTGTTGCTCTTGCGAACGTTGCACCACCAGCCGCTCTTCTCAAACGCGTCGATGGTCACGCCGTCGAGTTCGTCCATCTCGGCACTCGGGGCCCAGGTCTGCGCCTGGCGACGGAGCGTCGCCAGCGCGCCGTCCTTGTCCTCGATCTGGAAGTTGATCTCGCCGCTCTGTGCATACCGCTTCATCGGCGCCGCGAGCTGGCTCATGGTCTTGCCGCTGCTCTTGAGCATCGTCAGCACCACGCACATCGCGATCGCACCGCTGTCGGCGTTGAAGTTGTCCTTGAAGTAAAAGTGCCCGCTCAGCTCGCCGCCGAACACGCACTTCTTCTCGGCCATCATCGCCTTCATGAACACATGCCCCACGCGCGAGCGATAGCCCACGCCGCCGACGCGCGTGATCTCCTCGTGCACAGCCTTGGTCGAGCGCAGGTCGTACACCACGCCCGAGCCCTTGCCGTGGCGCTTCACAAAGTACGGCGCCAGCACGCCCGTCAGGTGATCGCACCCGATCGCCGCACCGGTCTCATCGATCACCACACACCGGTCGGCGTCGCCGTCGTAGCAGAACCCGATGTCCGCCCCGATCTCCACAACCTTCTGCTGCACCTGCTTCAGGTTCGACGCCACCAGCGGGTTCGGCTCGTGCACGAACTCGCCCTTGCTGTTGTCGAAGTTGATCTCGACGATCTCAAGCCCAGCGACCGGGCCCAGCGGCGACTTCTTACCGAAGACCATCGGAATCATCGTCCCCGCCATCCCGTTGCTGGCGTCGATGACCACCTTCAGCTTGCCGCGCTTCTCCCAGTCCGGCGACAGATCCAGAAACTGACGAACATGCTTGGCGTACGCCTCCCACAGGTTCCGCGGCTCACTCCGACCGCCCAAGGGCGTCATCGTCTGCTTGTCCACCATCGCCGCGTGCTTGCGCACTTCCGCCAGCCCGGTCGCCTCCCCCACCGGCTTGGCCTTGCGCTTGGAGACCTTGAACCCGTTGTACTGCGGCGGATTGTGGCTCGCGGTGCACATCACACCGCCGGCGCAATCCAGATGATTCACCGCAAAGTAGATGAAGCTCGTGTCCACCAGCCCCACATCGATCACGTTCCCGCCCTGATCGCAGATTCCCTGGATCAGCGCCTTGCACAGCGAGGGCGAGCTCTTGCGCATGTCGCGCCCGACCACGATGTTGTGCATCATCGGGCTCGTGTCGCCGGCATGGGCGGCGTCAGCAAGGAGGAACTTGCTCACGCCATAGCCAATCTGCCACGCCATCTTTTCGTCGAGCGGATCCGGATACGTCCCGCGAACGTCATACGCCTTGAAGACCTTGCCCAGCATCGTCGCTCCCGAGTTCACATGCCCCCATTCCAAAGGCGACCAAGGGCCAAGAGTAGCTCTCTACGCCCTCGGTTTCCTAAATGTTTGCGCTTTGTACGGATTACCCGCCAGACATCGGGACATACTCGGAGATCTTCAGCCCGAAGGCCTCAAGACCGGGCAGCCCCCGCTTGTGGTTACTGAGCAGCCGCAGGTTCCGGAGCCCGAGCTCACGCAGAATCTGCACGCCAATGCCGTAATCCCGCATAGGCCCACTGATCCCCGCAACCGGGGACTGCTCAACCGCGGCACTGTCATGCCCGGCGATGGTGATCGTCTGCAGTCGCTGTTCGAGCCCGCCGGACGCGCCAGGCACCTGATCTGGGGCTCCCTCTGGTCGCAGGTACACGATTGCGCCCGAGCCCTCGGCCTGGATCATCCGCATCGCATGATGCAGCGTGCGCCCGGTTGGCCCGTCGCTCGCCGAGTCCATGTCCATGAACACATCGCCCAAGAGGTGCCGCCGGTGCATACGTACGAGTGTGGGCGCGTCGGTGGGCTTCACGCGCCCATGGCTGTCGAGTGCACCAACATCGCCCAACGTCAGTGCAACATGCGGCAGCGGATCGACGAGCGTGCGGAAGGCGATCAGGTTGAACGTGCCGAACTCGGTGCGGATCGGCGTGCCCGCCGCGGGCTCGAGTCGGCGGACCAGCGACTCTCGCGCGACGCGATGTTCGATGATCTGGGCGACGGTGCCGATCTTGATTCCGTGTTTTTTGGCTAGGATTTCCAGGTCGGGCATGCGGGCCATCTCGCCATCGTCGCGCATGATTTCCAGAATCACCGCCGCCGGTGTGAGCCCCGCGAGTCGGCAGAGATCGACGGATCCTTCAGTTTGCCCAGCCCGCACCAGCACGCCGCCATCGCGCGAGCGCAGCGGATTGATGTGGCCCGGTCGCACAAAGTCGGCGGGCGAACTCTTGGGATCGATCGCCAGCGCGATGCACTTGGCACGCTCGCGCGCGCTCACGCCGGTGGTGAAGCCATGTTTCGGGTGACCATCAATAGAGACTGTGAACGGCGTGCCGCGTACCGACGTGTTGGTCGCCGACTGCGGATGCAGATCGAGGCGAAGACAGTCGGCCTCCGTCAGCGAGAGGCACAGATACCCGCGTGCGACCTGCAGCATGAAGTTGATGATTTCAGGAGTCGCGAACTGAGCGGCGACGACCAAATCGCCTTCGTTTTCGCGATTTTCGTCATCCGTCAGGATAATCATCCGGCCCGCACGCAGCTCGTCGAGCAACTCTGGAAGGGGCGAAAGCGGCATCGCGGTCATGCTAGGGGCGATTCCGGACGATCTGACCCGAAGCGAGGCCGCTTTGGCCCGCGTTTGTTTGGGAACATTCAAAAAGGGGACCTCGGGCGCAGGATTTTCCTGTTTTCCCCTTGATCCAGTTGGCGAATGTGATACGTTATCAGGACGGGTTCATGCCCGGTTCGGGGGAGAGAGGGAGGGGGACATTTCAGAGAGAGACCGTTGGCTTCGCACATCGTGCGTGCGGTCGCGCTGCCGTCTGTTGGCATCTCGATCGCCCGCTCAGGAGGCGGTCTCATGACGTTTCGTGCTCTTGGGATGTTGTCCGCACTTGCGGTTTCGGCCGGTCTGACTGCTCAGGCCTCGGCCACAGTGCTCACCTTCGACTTTGGGGGCACCAATAGCACCCAAATTCTCGACTCGTATGGCGATCGCGTCGGCGATCCCAACGTCTTTCAGCCACCGGCCTTTTCCTATGGCTCGGCGGGCGGAATCACCCCGAACGTGCAGGTCGATTACAAGCCCGTGCTGCGCTTGGGTGCGGGCAACAGCCCCGCAGACCCGACGCGCGTCTTCGGCAATCTGACCAACGTGCTGTACCGCGATCGCAATGCTCCGGGCTTCTCGCCGGGCATTCTTGAGATCAACCTCTTCGCGGATGCGGGCTTCCTCGTCAGCCTGCACTACTTTGACATGGCCGCGGTGTACAACTCGGTCACTGGTTTCGGCGAAGATCTCCCGGCCAAGGCCATCATCGTCACCGACGGCGCGGGCGTCGAGCTGTTCCGACAGGACTACGACATCAACAACCCGCCCTCGACGCTGCTTCCCGGCACGCTGCCGCTGCGGAGCCGTCGGTTTGACTGGGATGCCAATCCGCTGCGGGCCCAGCAGATCCGCATCCGCATCGACCTGACCCAACTCATCACTGTGGGCGGATCCAAGGTCGATCGCGTGGGCATCGACAATATCAAGTTCAGCCAGATCCCCACCCCGGGCGCTTCCGCGATGCTGCTCATCGGCGGGGCGATCCTCGGCGGGCGTCGCCGTCGCTGAATCCGTCGGCGCGTTTCGCCGATCATCGAATCCAGATGTGCGCTCCACCCCCGGGCTTGTTCGGCCGGGGGTGCGGCGTTTTTGGTGGTTTCCTTGCGAGTATTCCGGACTGGTCTATCTTTCATAAGCAACCCGATTCGTTCAGATCGCTTTCAGGAGTCCCCGATGTCCATGCGCCACGCCCGTGTTTCGATCGCCGCCCTGTCGCTCATGCTTGCCGCGGGCTCGGCCTGTGCCCAGGGGACAGCTCCGATGCCGATCGCACGGCGCACGGCCGGAATCCTCGTGGCGGATCTGACGCTCAATGCCATCTACCTTTGCCGCGACCTCAATAACAACGGCAACGCGAACGACCTGGGTGAGATCACCGTGTTTGTCGATGGCACCAACGCCGCCGGCCTGCTTGGGACCGGAGCCGTCTTCAGCATGTATCAATCGGTGGACGGCACGGTCTACTTCGGGGATGGAGACACCCGCGCGGTCTATGCCGCCAAGGACCTGAACGGAGACGGCGATGCCCTGGATGCCAACGAGCTTCGGTTGTTCTTCAGCGACCTGAACCTGAACTCGTTCCTTCTGCCCACGCCCAACGGGATCGCGGGCGACGCGAACTGGATCTATGTCTGCAACGCGGGTTCGGGCGCAGCGTCGCCGCAGGACGGGGTGTTCCGCGTGCGCGATCTCAACGGAGACGGCAACGCGCAGGACGCAGCCGAATCCTCGCTGTACATCGACCTGAACACGATCGTGAATGGCACGATCTGCTCCCCGTTCGACATCGCCGCGCTGAATGGGGCGATCTATATCGCCGACAACCGTGACAGTGCAACACCGGATCGCATCTATCGCGCGTTTGACACCGACGCGAGCGGATCGATCGACGCGACCGAGCTTGCCGCGTATCACACAACCGGAAGCTTCGGCGGCACATCGGGATTCGTGCAGTCGTGCGTGACCGACGGCGTGGCGATCTACACGCACGACCGGACCGCATCGACCAACCCTCAGCTCGCCGTGCGACTGAGCGATTCCGACGCCACCAACGCCATCGACCAGGCCAGCGAACTGAGCGTGATCTGGTCAGAGGCCAGTATCCCGGCGGGTTCGTTCTTTGCGACCTCGCAGGGCTTTGCCGTCGGACCGAGCAAGATCGCACTCTGCTCCAACGGCACCGTCTCGGGCAACAGCGCGGCGGAAGTGGTGGTGGCGACGGACGCGAACAACAACGGGAACTTCAACGATCCCGGCGAGACGGTGATCTTCGCCAAGACGGCGACCTTTCCCGTGGTGGCGCGCCAGGCACTGTTCTATGCCAAGCCCTGCATCGCGGACTTTGATCTGGATGGCCAGGTGACCACGCAGGACATCTTTGGCTTCCTGAACGCGTGGTTCGCGAGCTTGCCCAGCGCCAACATCAACGGCGGGCCGCTGGATGTGAACGACATCTTTGACTTCCTGAATCTCTGGTTTGCGGGGTGCTGAATCACGCACCGCCTCCGTCGGTCACAGATGCGGCACGCTGTCGCCCTTGGGCGCAAAGCGCTTGTTCAGTTCAAGCATCACCTTCACGGCCATGTCCTGGGCCGTCGCCACTTCTTCGATCGTCACGTGATCCGCGCCCAGCTCATGGGCGGCGATCGCGCGGCTGAGAAACGTCGTGCGCACGGCAATGAACACGTCTTCGCGCATCTCGCGGATCGCCCGGCAGGCACGCAGCGTGGCATCATCGTCGGGGATCGTCAGCACCACCGCCTCGGCGTGATGGATCCCCGCCGACTCCAGCACGTCCTTGTTCGTGGCATCGCCATAGACCGCGTTGCGACCGAGCTTCTTCTGCTTCATCACCGTGTCGGAGTTCAGATCGATCAGCGTGTAGCTGATGTTCGACGCGGCGAAGTGCTCGGCGAGGTTGCGACCGACGATGCCGTAGCCAGCGATGATGACATGGCGCTGCTTGGGCACCGCGGGCGCTTCCGAGCCAGCGACCGCACCGTTGTGTTCATCCTGACCAGACGGCAACGCCGGATGACCGTGGTCGCCCCCCGGGTCTGAGACCCCGGCAGCGGCCACCGCGGGCATCGGTGATCCGCGCAGCGCGGGGCTGGCAAACCACATGGCGGGCTTGATGAACGCGACGCGAGCGGTGTTCTTCTTGGCATATTCGTACAGCGAGCCCGTGACCATGAGCGACACGACCACCAGGGCGATGGCGACGCCCTCTTCGCGATCGCCGACAAGTCCCTTGCGTTTGGCTTCGCTGAGCACGACCAGACTGAACTCGCCGGCCTGCGCCAGGAGCGTCCCGGCGACGAGCGCGGCGGCTGCGGTCGAGCCGCCAGCCCAGATCGTCGCGCCCGTCACACTTGCCTTGACGATCATCACCAGGGGCACGGCGATCAGGATGACCCACCAATACTGCAGAGCTTCGATAACGTTGAGATTGATGCCGACCGCGGTGAAGAAGACCGCCATGAACAGGTCCCGCATCGGGCCAAGTTGGCCGGTGAGCTGGAATCGGAAGGGCGTGTTGCTGAGCATGAACCCGGCGAGAAATGCGCCGAGCGCCGGTCCGAAACCGAGCCAGCCAGTGAGCATGGCGGCTCCGAGTCCAGCTCCGGCGGATGCGACCAGAAGACCTTCGGTGTTGCCCCCCCACGCCGCCTCACGCAGGAGCTTCGGGAGCAAATAGCGCGCAAACCCGAGCATGGCGAGGATGCCGCCGATGCCCAGCGAGGCGTTGGCGACGATCTGCGCAATGCCCGACGGCTCGTCACCCTCGCCGGCCTTGACGCCATGCCAGGCGGCGAGCACGGGCATGGACGCGAGGATCCCGATCGCCAGAAGGTCCTGCATGATGGCGATACCGATGCCCAGCCGACCCTGCACGAGATGCACCTCGCGGTGCTGGTGCAGGATGCCGAGGACGACGGCGGTCGAGGACATGCTGAAAGCCATCGCCACCGCGAGCGCGGCCGGTGCAGAGAGCCCGAAGGCCATGCCCGCAGGCCACAGCACGAGCGCCCCGACGATCGTCGACACCGCGCCCACGATCAGGATCGGGACCATGCCCGTGCGGATGGAGTCCAGATCGAGGTGCAGCCCGATCGTGAACATCAGCAGGATGATCGCGATGTCCTGGATCTGCGAGACGTTGCTCGGGTCGCTGATGATGCCGAATGGCAACGAGCCGAGGATCGCGCCGATGATCAGATAGCCGGGAATCGAGGCGAGGTGCAGCCGCCGAAGCAGGATCGAGATGATCGCCGCGGCACCGAGGATCACCAGCATGTCCAGCACCAGCTTGGCGGGCTGGCCGCTGGACGCGAGGGTCAGAAAGTCGAATGAGTCCATCACAGGGGCGGATCGTATCGGGGTTCGCAGCACGGGCGCGGCGACGGGCTCACGCTCAACTCGCCGCCGCGGGCTGAGGCCCGCGCCGATGCCGATGGATCAGGACGCTGAGCAGAGTCAGGTCCGCGGGCGTGACACCTTCGAGTCGACCGGCCTGACCCATCGTCGCGGGGCGGAACCGCGCAAGCGCGGCCCTGGCCTCGGCCCGGAGCGCGTTGTGCGGGTGATAGTCAAAATCCGCGGGAATCGTCTTCCGCTCCATCTCGATCGCTCGCCCGATCTCGATCCGCTGGCGAGCGATAAACGGCTCATAAAACCGCTCGGTGTGCAGCGTGAACATCGCGCTGCGGGCGGCACGATCGGTGAGTTCCGTAAGCCCGGCGCGGGCCCAGGCGATCGCGGGGGCGGCGTCGATCTGGAACTGCTCGAACGCATAGTCCGGCCGGCGGATCAGCTCGCGCAGCGGCGTGGGGTGGCCGTCGATCGGGATGCGGATGCGATCGACTTCATCGCCCAGCCGCGCGATGAATGTTGTGCGGGCACCGAAGACGCGGGCGCGCAGTCGGCCAAGTTCGGTCGAATCAAGCAAACCAAGCTCCCGCGCCAGCGGCGTCAATCGCTCGGGCGCATTGTCGCTCCGCAACAGCAGGCGATGCTCGGCACGCGATGTGAACATGCGATACGGCTCCACCGGCGTCTTGGTCACCAGATCATCCATCAGCACGCCGATATATGCCTGATCACGCCCGAGGGTGATCGGATCCTGCTCCCTCGCACGGCGGGCGGCATTCACACCAGCGATCCACCCCTGGGCGGCGGCTTCTTCATAGCCGCTGGTGCCGTTGATCTGCCCAGCCAGAAAGAGCCCGCGGATGAGCTTGGTCTCGCCCGTCGCGTGGATCTGATGCGGACGCACCATGTCGTACTCAACGGCGTAGCCATAGCGCAGGATCTCGGCACGCTCGCACCCGGGCATGGCGTGGACGATCTGGTCCTGCACGTCGGCGGGAAGCGATGTGGAGACGCCGTTGCAGTAGATCCACTCGCTGTGCTCGGGGATGAGCGACTCGGGCTCGAGGAAGACGCCGTGGGACGAGCGGTCGGCGAAGCGCACGACCTTGTCCTCGATGCTGGGGCAATACCGCGGGCCGACGGATTCGATCTGGCCGGAGTACATCGGCGCGCGGTGCAGATTCGCGCGGATCGCGTCGTGAGCCGCCTGATTCGTCGACGTGCTGCGGCAATCGATCTGCTCCAGCACCGGAAAGCGGCGCAATGACGGGGCGATCTCGGCGAGATCACTGAACGGCGTGGGAATCTTGTCGCCCGGCGCGGGGGGCAGATTGTCCCAGTCAATGGTGGACTTCTTGAGCCGCGGCGGCGTGCCCGTCTTCAGGCGCCCAAGCTCAAAGCCCAGCTCACGCAGCGCTCCCGAGATGCCCACGGCGGGTGCTTCGCCGAAGCGCCCGCCAGAGGTCTTCTGCTCGCCGGTGTGCATGAGCCCGCGCATGAACGTGCCGGTGGTGAGTACCACGGCGGGTGCGAGCAGAACCGACGCACCAGCGGGATCAGCGATCTCCACACCGCGAATCGCGCCACGCTCGACGATCAGCCGCTCAACACTGCCAGCAATGATCTTGATCTCTGGGCGCGAGGCGATCAGACGCTGGACTTCTTGGGCGTACGCGTGCTTGTCACACTGCGCCCGCGGGCCATGGACGGCCGGCCCTTTGGAGGTGTTCAGCACCTTGAACTGAATGCCCGTGGCATCGGTGGCGAGCCCCATGAGCCCGCCGAGCGCGTCGATCTCGCGGACGATCTGCCCTTTGGCAAGCCCGCCGATGGCGGGATTGCAACTCATGACGCCGATCTTGGCGGGGTCGAGGGTGACGAGAGCGACGGCGTGCGCGCGCGGGATGAGGTTCGCCGCGGCCCAGGCGGCTTCGACGCCGGCGTGGCCGCCGCCGATGATGATGACGTCGAGGTGGGCTACTGACATCGCAAGACGATGATATTCGCGAGCGAGAAAGCGAAGCGGGCTGCCCGAAGGCAGCCCGCGGCACAGGCCTGAGTTGGCGTCTGAGGCGCTACCGAGCGGTCACGACGTCGTAGCCCTTGAGGCCCAAGGCGGTCCAGCGGAAATAGCCCTTCACGCGATCGATCGGCTGGCCGCTGAGCGTCGGGTGGTCGTACCCACGGAAGCCGGTGGCGGGGTTGTAGTCGTAGGTCGTCCAGGCATACACCCGGCGGCCATCGCGCGGATCGATTGCCGCAGTGGGTGAGCCAGGGCCTGCACGTGTGTGGTTCCAGCCGTACTGAACGTTCTTGTTTCGTGTGAATCGCACGGAGGTGTCGAAGAAAGCGAGGGGCTGGCTGGCGATGTCGTACGCGTGCCAGATCGGGCGCTTGTAGCCGTGGCGGTCGAAGACATCGAACATCATGACTTTCTGCGAAGGAAAGTTCACATCGAGGAACTTCCGCTTGCCGATCGGGAAGCTTGCATTCTCAAAGATGTGGTGGAAGTTCGAATACGCATACGCGGGATAAACGGTCGGCCCCGCGCTCTTGTCGACGCTGAAGGCCACCGGGACCATCTGATAGGTGGACCAGAAGGGGCGGTACATTTCGTACGCCCCGTTGGGCTGGGCCGTCGTCTCGGGCCCGATTCCCGTCAGAACGCCGCGGTTACCCACGTTTTTCTGCCAGATCTTGACCCAACTGTCTGAAGGGCATCCCACCGCAGGGACGATCGCGTTGGCGTTGCCAAGGTAGAACCCATCAACCAGCGGCAGATGCCAGAAGTTGCGGTTGAAGTAGCGGTTCTGGACCAGCGTCAGATTCTGATCCGAGCGCCGATCAAGAATGGCCTTGGCCTGCCTTCCCTGGATGATCAGGATCCCGTCGTTGGCAGGAGTGAGCACATTGGGATCGTTGTACGTGCCCGGTGTCCAGTTGAGAGCTGCGATCTGATCCTTGGCATCGGCGCCATAAGTGAACGACGCCGTGACCATCTGGCGCATGTTGGACATGCACACGGACATCTGCGCGCTGTTCCGCGCCTTGCCGATGGCGGGCAAGAGGATCGAGATCAGCAGCGCGATGATCGCCACCACGAGCAGGAGTTCGATCAGCGTGAAGGCCCGACGGATCGATGAGTTTCGAGACATGGCTGACCTCTGGATGCCCCTGGACCCCGCAAGTATCGCACAAAATGCCGTCTCTGCCGCAGGTTTCCCGGAAATGTCAAGAATCTGCAAGAATTGCCCGACTCAGCGCCGGATTTCGCCGCCGCCGAAGTCGATGCCGCGGATTCCCGCTCGGGTCCGGCGGAATCGTCCTTGGACGGTTTCCTGAGCCGCACCGCTCAGGGTCGCTGGCTCCTGACCTGGCACGGGGTAGTAGGTGTAGTTCTGGACCGGTGCCGCGAGGGCGGCGTTGTTGTTGGCTGGGGGCCTCCACCCAAGGTTGGCGGTTTGGGACTTCCGCAACCCGACTGAACCGTCGAACATGATGAGGGGCTGCGACGCCACTGGATACGCGTGCCAGAGGGGACGCTTGAAATAGTGGCGATCAAAGAGGTCGAACATCCAGACTTTCTGCGACGGGAACGCCACGTCATCGATCGATCTGGATACGAAGGGAGTCAATCCCGGGAAGACCTCATAGAGCATGTGATAGCCGGGCGCGCCCGATGCCTGGCGGATGACATACTGCCCGACTTCCGGCGACCACGCATTCGGAACATACTGGTAGGTCATCCAGAAGGGATAGATCTTCTTGTAGTTCACCTCCGACGGCGGGTCGATGTCGCCGGCGAGGTTGATCGCCGCCTGGTAGTTCTCGATGTTCCGCTGATACGCCAGTGTCTGGCGATCTTCGGGGCACGCGGCAACGGGATCGGGCAGTTTTTCGGTCAGGTATCCGCCATCAAGCAGCGGAAGATGCCCGAAGTTGCGATCGACCATGCGGTTGTTGATCACGCCGTAGTAGGTCGAGTTGCCGGTTCGTCGGCGAACGATGTCCACGGCCTGATTGGCGTGGGCCTGGATAAAGTCGCCGGTGTGGGCGTTCAGTTCGCCCCAATTGCTCTGCACCGTCGTGGGCGTCCACGTGTAGGCGCACAGTCGACCTTTCCATTCCGATGCATAGTTGTGGTTGCCCGCGGCGACCTGCCGCTGGTTGCTCATACAGATCGACACGCGTGCTGCCTTACGCGCTTTGCCGATCGACGGCAACAGAATGGAAATCAGCAGCGCAATGATCCCGATGACGAGCAACAGCTCAATCAGGGTGAATGCGCGATGAGCCAGAGCGATGCGAAACATGCAACGCCTCCGAACCTGCGGTGTGACGCTCAAAGTCAGAATGACCTGAGCACGACCCAACCCCAGCGGTACCGAGAACCGATGCCGCGGACAGATCAAGAGTTTGCAGGATTTTGCGGAAGAATGCAAGTCCGCAGCCCACGCAAGCATGGAAAATGCTGGATTTACAAAGTATTAGGGTTTTGGCTGGTCACTACTGGACGTCTTGAACGGGTCCGGCGGCAGCGTTTCGGGCATCTGAATGACCTCAACCCGCTGGTTGCCCTGATGTTCCTGGGCACTTCTGGCCCGAGGGGTGGGCAGATCGGAATCGCCCATCGCCACCACCCGGATCTGACGCCAGTCCACTCCCTTTTCCACAAGGGCCTGGGCGACGGCAAAGGCCCGTTGATACGACAGTGCGCGGGATTCACCCACATCCCGGGTGGATTCCAGTCGGCTGGAATGCCCGCGCACCTCCACGATCCAGCGCGTGCCGACGAGCTTCTTCGCAACATCGCTGATCGCGTCGCGGGCCGGAGCCGTCAGCTCACTGGACCGATCATCAAAGTCCACATACGCCGCGGGGGTCCGCATGTCGCTGGTGCGGATGCTCTGCGAGCTCTTGTCATCACCGGTCACGCCCTTCTCGGGGCTCTGACCCTGGCCCTCCAACTCGGCACGCTTCTCGAAGATGCGTTTGATGAGCGGGAGGTCTTCGGGCTTGGTCGACGAGAGATCAACGGGCGAGTTGAATGCCTCGCGCACGGCGATGGCAAAGTCGATCAGCGCGGCGTCCTGCGCCTTGGCGCTCGTCTTGTCGCCATCGTCGGTCGGACCCTTGGCCTTCACGCCGAGGTTCATGGCTAGAAGGATGACGAAGAAGCCCATCTGCAAGAGCACGTTGTCGGCGAAGGAGACGACCCACTCCGGGACGCCTTCTTCGTGCTCTTCGTGCGCACCATGGCCATGGGCATGCTTCTTGTGCGGCTTGTGCTCGCCGTGGCCGCCGCCATGACCGCCGTCGCCGTGCTGTTCTTTGTGATCGTCGGCCATGGGAAAAACTCAGCGTGCGTGGATCAGGCAGCAACCTTGATCTTGGAGCGTTCGGTGGGTGACGCGAAGGCCGCCATCTTGTCGAGCGTGGCGCGGGGGTTGTCGCCAGCTTGAATCGAGAGGATGCCCTGAATCATCATCTCGCGGCTGAGAATCTCCTCCGCGGAGCGCATCGCGAGCTTGTCGCCGATCGGACCGGCGATGCAGTTCGCAAGAACGGTGCCATACATGGTCGCCACGACAGCGACGGCGAGCATCTTTCCCATGATCTCGATCGCGCCGCCGAGGGCCTGGAACATACCGATCTGGCCGATGAGCGTGGCGGTGAGCGCGATACCGGGGCCATAGACCTTGATGAGGTCGAAGAACTTCTTGCCGGCCTTGTGGCGATCCTGCATGGCCATGAGCTGCATGCGGAGCGTGGCTTCGATGGTCTCGGGGTCCGAACCGTCGACCGCCATCTTCAGACCCTGCGCGAGGAACTCGTCGTTGATCTTCTGAAGCTCGGTCTCAAGAGCGAGGATGCCGTCGCGGCGGGCCTTCTCGGCAAGGGCGTACATGATCTCGGCGATCTCGGCGGCCTCTTTGCCATTGAAGAAGAAGTAGCGCCGGCAGTAGCCGGGAACCTTGGCAATTTTCTTCATGGGCATGGCCATGAAGATGACGGCGATGGTGCCGCCAATGACCATGATGGCGCCCTTGTCAGACCAGAGCGCGATCAGATTGCCGTGCGTCGCCTTCCAGAAGACGACCATGCAGCAGACGGTCATGACGATCGAGCCGATGACGCTGGCCTTGTCCATCCGGGCCTCCGAGTGCGCAGAGCGGGTGCGCGGATGCGCCCAGGCCGCTCTTGGTAGAACTTCATCGACCGCGACGGCTTATGGGTTGATCGCAGGCAAGGCATCCGGCGGCGAGAGTGCGGGTTGATGCCGGAATAGTCGGGTTGATGCGAGCAGTCGCGGGCCGAGCGGCGGTTATCGGTCGCGGGGTGCGACCATGAGCGACGCGCAGGAACGGTGTGCTAGCGTTTTTGAACAACACACGCGGAACGCCTGTGCCACCGACGAACGGTCTTTCACGGGCGGTGGGCGTTGAGCAGCTTGGTCATCGCGTTGCTGCGCGAGGGCAGGCCGAAGACGAGCGTGCGCTCCTGGTCGCGCTCGGCGACGATGCCCACGCCGTCGACCATCCAGAGCTCGTTCTGGTTATTCACCTTTGCAGGTGCGAGATCGGCGGAGAGCGTGGAGACGATCTTGCGCGCGGTGAAGGTTCCGGCGGGCGTCGTGAGCTTCTCATCGCCCTGATACACGATCGTGCTGCGCGCCTTGCCCGAGGCCTTGGTTCGCGTGCGGTCGCCCAGCGGGTGCACGGTCATGGTGAGTTCCTGCTCATACTTGGCACCCGCGCCGCCGATGGTTGAGCCCGGAAGGTTGTTCGGCAGCACGACCAGCGCGGGAGTGAAGACGACTTCAACTTTCTCTTCGCGATCGATCCGCTCGGCGATCGCCACATAGCCGCTGGGATCGATGATCATGCGGGCTTCGGTCAGCGCGGGCGACGGCGGTTTGGCTCCCGCCATCGCAAATGCCGCGGCGTCGGCGTCATACTCGCGCACCCACCAGGTGCGCCCGGCACAATGGCAATCCGGCGGAGCATCGCGCAACACCACACGCATCCCGCCGGCGGCGGGTTCCATGACGTCATAGATGAGCGTGCGCGAGACCTTGACGCTGAGCCCTTCAGCAGACAGAGGCGAAGTGGGCGTGATCGTCGCACTGCTCGGGCCAGCCCCTTTGGGTGCACTGGATTTTGGCGCCGCGCGATCCAGGACCGGTGCCGGACGATCTGCAGAGGCGATCGCGCCCCCCTGGCAACCGCCCAGCATGGCACCGACGATCGCAAGGGCGCACACCATCAGAACCCGAACAAAGGCGTTTGACGCACCCGCGGCGTGGCAGGCCCCGAATACAGGGGTTTGAACGTGGGAGCCGATACACTTGGAATCATGGCACACGGGACACAGGATACGCCGAGGCGATCGCGAGGCATGGGCCCATGCGCAACGATCGCTCTGCTGGTCGTCGGCATGCTTGGTCTTTCCGGGTGCATCGAGAACGAGCAGCGGCGGATGATGGCCGAGCGGGACAGCATTCTCGCGCCAGTCTTCAAGCAGACGACGCCCGCGGAAGCCGCGGCGTGGGCCGCGGACCCGTATGACGCCGACAAGCGGGCACGCGGGATGAACCTGCTGGCCAACGCCCCGTTCGGCGGAGCCGATGCGTATCTGAAGATGTACCGCGATCGGTTGACGGACTCCTCCGCGCCGGTACGCGGCGTGGCGTGCCGGGCGCTTGGCCTGCACGGCCAACCCGAAGACGCGCCGAAGATCGCCGCACTCACCAAGAACGAGGAGATCCTCGTCCGCCTGGAATCCACGCGGGCGTTGCAGCGTTTGCACAACAAGGCGGTGATCCCCGCGCTCATCGAACGGCTGGACCCGGTGAAGGAGTCGGAACCGGAGATTCGCGCCGAGGCCGCGAGCGCACTGGGCCAGTATGCCGAGACGGGTGTGCTGCAGGCCCTGATCGCGGCACTTGGAGATTCAAGCCTGCTCGTGAACACCAACGCTCACCAGTCGCTGCGGACGATCACGGGCAACGATGAGTTGGACTCGGATCGCAAAGCATGGGTGCAATGGGCAAAGGCGACCGACAAACCGTTTGCCAATCGCCGAGCGTATGTGTATCCGGTCTTCTGGCGTGAGCGGCGTTGGCTGGACTATGTGCCGTTCATGCCGCCCGTGCCGAACGAACAGGCGTCCACTCCGGCGGGATTCTCGCTGGAGCAGGGCCCGTCGAACGGCCAGGGCGGATGAGTCGGTAAGCCGTCGATCGCTCCATCAATCATCGGGCCGAACGGATGTCGAGGCGCCACAGCGTGGCCTTTGACGTGATCGCGTTGCCCGTGAGTTGCACCTGGCGGCGAGAGGGGATCGTGATCGTCTTGTACCCGGTCTCGCCGACTTTCACGCGATCGGCCGAGAAGAACTCAAAGTTGTACTGCACGCTGTACTCGTTGTCAGCCTGAGAGCGAGCGGGCACCTGGACGAAGAGCGGGCGGTCCGTTGTGGGCGCCTGGAACACGATCGCGTCGTAATCCACCGCGATGAACTTGGCGAGCGAGCCATCGACGGTGATGTTGGGATAGGCCGCCGAGACGATCGGGTCGGGGCGTGCGCCCGCAGGGCCACGCGGGCCGGAATCGCAACCGGCGAAACCGAGTGCGATTCCCGACAGAGCCAACGTGATGAGTGCGTTCTTCATGGTGTCCTCGTGTGTGCGTGATGGCGGAGCGTTATTTCGTTGCGGCAGATCGGGCCAGCTCGTCGGCGACTTGTCGCACGCGTGCCGAGCGCGGTCGATAGGGAGGGTGGTCTTGTCCAAAGAGCCGGGCGAACCCCGCGGAGCCAGCGCGTGGGGAGTACAGCCCATCGCCACCTTCGAGCACATGGAGCCCGATTGGTCCCGGGTCTCGGCCGGCGATGCGGATGCCCTCTTCCTTGTACAGATCGATGAGGTCGTTGAGGGTGAAGCCCTTGAGATAGCCGCTGCGCTGGTATGACGTCAGCACCTCTTCATTCGGCGTCTTGACGCAGCGCCCACCAAGGATGTACGGAAAGTTGCGGCCGGTCGCCGGCCCCGTCTCATCACTGGCGTAAAGGACGCTGCCGGAACCCGCCCATGAGCGACCGATCGCGTCGGGCATGCGGACGTAGCGCATCTGCACCTGACCAGCCCCGGGCGCGGGAACTGCGGCGAGCGTGAGACGCGACGATGCGATGCCGTCGATCGAGAGTTCGATCGTGCTTGCCGACTCACGAAGATCGAGCAGTGCGACATACGTGCGCTGCGGCAAAGTCTCAACGTGACGCGTGTCGGCGCCCGCGCCGGCCTTCATTGCGGCGCCGATGCCGGCAAGAATCAGCCCGGCCGCCTGCACGTTGCGGTTGTCCGAGGTGCCAGCCGCAACAAGCCCGCCGACGAGCAGGCCGCTGCCGATGTACGACTTGGCAAGCCGCATGTCTTCAAGATTGTTCCAGCGCAGGTCCATCGCCATCTCGTTGGTGTCGCAGACGACGGGGAAGAACCCCTCTTGCGATCCGACGCTGACGCGCAGCGGACGCTGATCGGAGCGCGTTCCCGGTCGAAACGCGGCGATTGCGCCATCCGGACCAGTCTGGAACTTCTCCGGGCCGATGCCGTAGTCCACGACCAGCACGGTGTTGTACGAGCCGGATCGGATCGTCTCGACGAACTGGCCAAGTTGAGGGGCGACGAGCGCGAGCTGTCGCGTGACCTCGTCGGCTTCACCCGGAAACTCGCCCGCGAGCTGACGCGTGGCGATCGCCTTGAGCACATAGCCCAGAGCAAAGTTGGAGGGCACCGGGGTGGTCAGCTCCAGCACGCGGCGGTCATCGGAGAGCCCGGAGATCAACCGCTCGCGATCGCTGCCCGTGGTGCCGCCGCGCTCGATGAGTCGGCTGACATCGCGGATCTGAAACAGCGCGCTGTTGGCCGAGGCACGGACATTGCCCCAATCGCCGCCCATGCCGTCGAGCACGGCGATGTGCGCCAGGGCCAGGGCCTGTTCAAACGGTTCGCCCTTCCAGACACGCGCGTTCTGCTCGCCGAAGACAAACGCGCCGAATCCGTTGCCGGAGTTCACGCCCTGCGTGCGCAGAAAGTCATAAAGCCGATCGGCGACCGGCTCGGCCTGCTCGGGCACGCCCTCGGCCATCGCCATCTGCACGATCTTCATGCGGTCGAGCATGTACGAGCGATCTTGCGGCGAGCGCGTGGCCGAGGCCTCGGCCTGCACGCGTGCGCGCCCGAACTCACCCTGATTCACGAGCGCGACAAGCTGTCCATCGCGTCGATAGCCGGGCGTGCATCCCGCGATCGCGAGTGCGATCAGCACGAATCCCGTCAGCATGGCTCCTGCAACCGCCCGCATGCAACCACTCCAGTGCTTAGTCGATGAGCGACCCATGCGCCAGCCGAGAGAGCTCGGTCTGTCCGGACCATTTGATCTCCCGCGTTTCCACGTCCGCGATGGCGTATTCGAAGATGAACGTGTCGCGGCGCTCGACGCGATCCGAATCCACGCTCGCGCCGCCGCCGGCGCGAGAGAGAGACCGCAATCGGCCCCGGAACAGATGGGTCGGCGTCAACTGGGCCGCGGGCTCGTTGATAGTCAGTCCGGCACGAGCGATCGCGTCGCTGCGGAGCGTCGGCATCTGCACGATCACGTTCCTGGATCTCAGCATCTCCAGCATGCGCGGATTCAGCAGCACCATCGACATCGCCGCCCACTGATCGCCCTGAGAGAGCCGGTTGTCGGACAGATTCTCAAGCCGCTCCGGACGCAGCACCGCCCGCGGCGAACTCGCCGAGCGCCCCGCAAGCCACTCGCTCGCCGCGAGCTGATCGATGATGCGCTGGGTGCTGAGCTGGATATCGCTCCCGCGCAGCAGCGTCGTGCGCTGGGTCGCGGCACACCCGAATCCGCAGATGCAGACCAACGCGCTCACGAGCGCGATGGCTGCCGATGGTCCGACGCCCCTTTGCATGCTCAACGCACCTGCTTGAACTCAAACTGACGTGCGTACACGATCTCGCGGGATTCGGCGCTCGTCAGCGTGAAATCGAACAGGTACGTGCTCTGGTAGCCGCCGCCGCGAGAAAGCTCGCTGAACGTGCCCTGCAGAAAGTACGTGTCGCCGACGGTGTACTGGGCGACATTGCCCGTCGCGCCGGCGAGCTGCGCGTCGCGATCCATCCGGTCGCGCCGCTCGACCACCTTGGCCCCTCGACGGACAAAGTCCGACTGCTGCAGCGTCAAGAACACCTTGCGCTGCAACGCCGCAAAGTCAGACGACGGCGTCTGCGTCATGTTCTGGATGCTCCCCATCTCGAGGATCACCCGATACTGCGACTGCTGAATGTTCGGGATCGACATGAAGTCCGCGGCAAGATTCTGCCCGACATCACTCGCAAACTCGACCAGCGAGACCGAATCCGCCGCCCGGTCGTATCGATCGGCCCCGGTGCGAGTTCGCGAATCGATCACGCCGCCGGTGTGGCCGGAGGGCGCGGTGTTGCATCCACCCAAAACCGCCAGAGCCAAGAAACCCACTGTGCACACCGAACGCCGAACGCTATTGCTCGATCGCATGAATACCTCCGTGGACAAGCCGGCCCGATGCCTGGTCGCCGATGTTCCGCTCGGCAGTGTAGTGCCGGCGCAAACCGGTCGGCCACCGGAGCCCTGTTGCTTTGCCGCGGCAGTACGCGACTTTTCAGCCAGAACCACGCAGGGAATTCCTGATCAGGTCGACACCGTCTGGCGGTGAGCGCCGAGGTCCTCAACCGCCACTCCAGACTTCGGCCCCGCCCGAAGCAGCTTCTCCGCTTCCTTTGTGTCGATCGTGCCCTCAGAAATCAGTTGAGCCACCTGCTGCTCCCACGGCTTCTTGGCATCCGCACCGAGGATCATCTGGGCCGTCTCCGGGGTCATCGTGCCCTCGGCGACATACGCGGCGACTTCTCGCTTGGTCTGCTCCGAAGCTCTGACCCGAAGAATGTTCGAGACTGCCGCGATGATCGCATACCCGAGGATCCCGCCCACAATGAAGATGCCAACAAGCAGCATCTTGATGTGCTCGCCTTCAAGCCTTATCGCCGGAAGCTGACTCGCGTTCATGGCTCAAGATCCTCCGCTATCCCTAGATCAGTCGAACCGGATCCTCCCCCGCCTTCATCAATCGCTCACCATGATCAGGAGTCATCGATCCTTCGGCGATGTACGCCGCGATCTCGCGCCGGGACCGTTCACGTGCCTGAACGATCAGCACCCGCCCCACCATCCGGACGATCGCCCAAAGCAGCAACCCGCCCACGATGAGCGTCGGCAGGTAGACATCCAGGCGCAGCGATCCGTCAGGCATGAACAACTCCCGGTCCCGTCGAGTCTCTGGTAATTATGGTACGGCGATTTCACCCGTGCCACCCTTTCGGGGCTCGTTTCACCCCTGCCGCCACCCGGACTCCGGGGTTTCGGTCACCCGCGAACGATGCCACAGACTCCGAATGCCTCGCCCCCCGAAAAAACGCCCTGCTGACGCCCCCCCCTCGGCCGACGAGATCGTCGGGTTCTTCCTCGCTGCCTATCGCGACGGTGCGTTTCCCATGGCGGACCTGCCAGAGCAAAGTGGTGCTTCTGGCGACCCCGACGTGCTCCCAGTCGCCCGGTCGATCCGCTGGTACCAGCCCGATCCCCGCGGCGTGATCTCTCTGGATGACGACGGGCTGCACGTCCCTCGCTCGCTCTCGCGCCGATTGAAGAAGGCCACGTTCACGACCACCAGCGACGCGGCCTTTGATCGCGTCATCCGAGGATGTGCTCGCCCCAGCCCAACACGCGTCGGCGCGTGGCTCGATGAGTCGCTGGTCCGCTGTTACGGCTTGCTGCACCAACGCGGATACGCCCACTCAATCGAGGTGTGGTCTCACGGCTCCCACACCCAGCCCACGCTCGTCGGCGGAATCTACGGCGTCAGCATCGGCGCGGCATTCTTCGCCGAGAGCATGTTCAGCCGTCTCGATCTCGATGGCTCGGGCGCATCGGGCCTCGCGCTCATCACGCTTTGGAATCATCTGCGCGCGTGCGGGTACTCCCTTCTGGACGTGCAGATGGCCAACGAGCACACGCTCCGATTCGGAGTTCAGGAAATCTCCCACAAGAACTACATGAAACAGCTCTCAGCGGCGACGGAATCGCCGGACCGCTGGAAGCCGCTCTGACTCTCTCGATCGGCTTTCAAACCGTCGCCGGCTCGGCCGCGCTCGCCGGCGACTTGGCCTCGCTCACGCGCTCGATCTCCGCACCCAGAGACCGCAGCCGCTCTTCCATCACTTCATACCCGCGATCCAGGTGATACACGCGATTCACGATCGTCGTGCCCTCGGCGGCCAGGCCCGCCACCACCAGCGCGGCCGACGCCCGCAGATCGCTCGCCATCACCGGTGCACCGATGAGCTTGCGCACGCCCGTGACGACCGCCGTCGGCCCCTGCCGCATGATCCGCGCGCCCATGCGCCCAAGCTCCGGCACATGGCCGAAGCGCTCGGGATAAATCCGCTCGGTGATCATGCTGTTCCCGTCGGCCAGCGTCAGCAGGGCCATGAACTGTGCCTGCAAATCCGTCGGGAAACCCGGGTGCGGCTGCGTCGTCAGTTCCACAGGACGCAGCAACCGAGAGCAGGTGACCCGTGCCGTGCAACGCATCGGATGCTGCGAGCAGTCGGCCCCGACATCCACATGCACACCCACCTGATTCAGCACGGTGATCGCCGCCATGAGCGCGTCGACCGGGCAGTTCTCCAGGGTGATATCGCCGTTGGTGATCGCCGCGGCGCACATGTACGTCCCCGCCTCGATGCGATCGGGAATCACACGATGATCGACGCCGCTGAGCCCCTCAACTCCATCGATGACCACGCGCGGGCTGCCCGCGCCACGAATCCGCGCGCCCATGGCGTTGAGCATGTTCGCCAGGTCCACCACCTCGGGCTCGCACGCGGCACACTCGATGATCGTCTGTCCCTCCGCGAGCGTCGCGGCCGACATGACATTGGCCGTGCCCAGCACCGTCGAGCCGAACGGCCCGCCCAGGAAGACGCGATTGCCCTTCAGCCGACCACCCTTGCCGCCAGGCACCCGGGCGACGATGTCGCCCTGATGCAGCGTGATGTCGGCCCCCAGGGCCTCAAGCCCGCGCAGGTGCAGGTCCACCGGGCGATCGCCGATCGCGCACCCACCGGGCATGCTCACTCGAGCAAACCCGCGCCGAGCAAGCATCGGCCCAAGGGCACAGATGCTGGCCCGCATCGTTCGCACGATGTCGTACCGCGCGTGGCTCTGGCTCTCGTCCTCGGCGTGGATCAGCATCATCCCGCCCGCTGCGTCCGAAGAGCTGGCATTGGTCCGCTCGACCTTGCACCCCAGCTCGGCCAGCAGACGCACCATGTTCCCGATGTCCGCCAGATCGGCGACATCGCGGAGCAGCACCGGCCGATCCGTCAGCAGCGCGGCCGCCATCAGCGGGAGCGCGGCGTTCTTCGAGCCCTTCACCGTGAGCTTTCCGCACAACCGCCGACCACCCTTGATGACGAACTGATCCACGCAAAGCCTCCGCTCACTGGCGAGCTCTAAAAGATGATTGTTGTCCCGCTCGGCCTCCCACGTGGCCGACGATCGGGAACGCCGAGATCGGCGATTCCGACCTCCGGGCCACAGGTTTATCGGCTGATCATCGCGTGTCTCGGCACACCCCGCAAAACTCCCCCACGCCGCACACCCCGCATGCCCGCAAATCAATCTTGCGAACGCGAGTTGGCATCGCTGGCAACCACCCACGCTGATTTGCACATTCTGATGTGTCGGTCCTCGTTCGTTTGACGGGGACCCGAGCCGCACGGATGCGGCCCGAGTGCCCGTGAACTCCTATCCCCCGGTCGGCCAGCGGACGCTTGCCCACCTCACCAGGACGTGCCCCATGAATACGAACTCCAAATCGCTCCGAGTGCTTACCGCTTCCGGTCTGCTCGGCGCCGCCCTGGTGACCGGCGGCGCGGTGTGGACCGTCAATGCCCAGCAGTCCACCACCGGCGGCGGCCAGCCCGCCGGTGCCACCCTCGCGCAGCTTCCCCCGTCCATCACCCTCAACGGCGTCTGCCGAGACTTCCGCTGGGCTTCGGAAACCAACGGCCACCCGGACTTCAACCGCCAGCCCACCGCCGGCTTCGGCCACTATGTCGGCCAGGTCGCCGACACGCTCGACGCCGATGGCAAGCCGCAGTTCGCCTCCACCGGCTTCAAGGTGAACTCTCAGGCGGTCGACGCACAGGGTCGCAATCGCATGCCCGTGGCCAAGAGCTACATCTCGGCTCGTGAATCCGACCGCACAGGGAGCGTCGCCACCACGGCCGGTGGTGCCATGACCACCGCCAACGCTTTCCGCCAGTGGTTCCGCGACTCCTCCGGCGTGAACATGAGCAAGACCATCCCCATCACCCTGGTCCGTCAGGGCGATTCCAACCTCTACTCCTTCTCCGACCGCACCGACTCCCTCTACTCCTCACGCGGCGGGTTCTTCCCGATCAACGGCGACCTCTTCGGCAACTCCCCGGGTCAGTCCAAGAACTTCGGGTTCACTTTCGAGCTCGACACCACCTTCGTCTACCGACGGGGCACCAACCAGACCTTCACCTTTACCGGTGACGACGACGTCTGGGTCTTCATCGACGGCAAGCTCGTCGTCGACATCGGCGGTGTCCACTCCGCCATCAGCCAGACCATCGAGCTCGATCGCCTCAACTGGCTCCAGGACGGACAGCGCTACTCCTTCAAGCTCTTCTTCGCCGAGCGGCACGTGACTCAGTCCAACGTCCGCATCGACACGACCATCAGTCTGGAGAATGCCCAGCTCCCGACCACCACCGGTCTGTACGACTGACCCCTGCCGGGGTGACCCGCTGGTTCCCAGCGGGTCCGGTTTCGGGTGGCCCGCTGGTCCCCAGCGGGTCCGGTTTCGGGTGGCCCGCTGGTCCCCAGCGGGTCTCTTCGGGGCGACGCGTCGGCTGCGACCCGTCGCCATCCTCCCCTCCCCGCGCGGGCCTTGTGTCTCTTGGCCCCCGCGTGAATCCGATTGAGTGCCCCCCGCTTCGACTCATCGCGGGCGGGCTCCCCACGACTCAATCGCTGTGCTCCGACGCCCGTGCCACCTGGTGCGGGCGTCGGTGTTTTTGCACCCTACACTCGGCTCTTTCCAAGGATCACCCGATGTCGACCGCACCCACGCCAACCCCGCCACCCACAGCCGCACCCGCTCCTGCTCCTATCGCGGCACCCGCCGGCTCAGCCAAGCCCGAGATCGCCTTTGACGAGTTCGCCAAGGTTGACCTCCGCGTCGCCCGCGTGATCCAGGCCGAGAACCACCCGAGCGCCGATCGCCTGCTCAAGCTCCAGCTCGACGACGGCTCCGGCACACCGCGCCAGATCTGCGCCGGCATCAAGGGACACTACACCCCCGAGCAGCTCGTCGGCAAGCTCATCATCATCGTGGCCAATCTCGCCCCACGCAAGATTCGTGGCGAAGAGTCCCGCGGCATGCTGCTCGCCGCCAGCGACATGCCCAAGGACGCCGCCCAGCCCGATGTCGAGCGCAAAGTCATCGTCCTCCGCCCCGACGCCGACATCGCCCCCGGCTCCATCGTGTCCTAACCGTCAATCCGAGGCCCGGGCGCAAGCCCGGGCACCCACGGCTTCGCGCACGCAGGCATCTCCAAAGTCACCCATCAAGTCCCACCCGTACGCGCCGGCTCCTTCGACCGCTCACTGCCGCGCTCCTGCCGACGCCGCTCGCGTTCAACGAGCGTGGCCGCGTTGCGGTTCACCACGTCGGCCTCTCGCTCCGAGCGTGTCGCGATATCCCGGGCCATCGTCGCCTGCCGCTCGCGCATCTTCTCCATCTGATGCTGCAGGATCCGCGTCCGCTGCTCGAACTGAGTCCCAAGCGCGCCCCGCAGCACGGCCTCGCCCTTCTTGTACTCATCCGAACCCGCCTGCACGCCGCGCTTTTCCATCGCCACCAGCGCCCGCGCGGCCTCCATCGCCTCGCGCCCGGCCCGCACATCGCCCAGCGTCAGGTCGTACATCGCGCGATCACGCGAACGCATCTCCATCAGAAACTTCATCCTTGGCCAGGCCTCGGCATACTTCCGATCCGCCTGCGCAGGATCCAGTGCGCGAAGCTCGTCGATCTTCTTCAGCGTGCCCGGAGCCGCCGCTGTCAAGACATCTCGGACCGCCTCGCGCTCCTCATCGGTCAACGCTCGATCCGGCATACCGGACGGACGATCGACCCCTTCTGCTCCCGCACCCCCACCGCCCCCTGGCCTCGGTCCCATGCCCGGCAGCGATGTTGGCCCGAGAGTGTCAACCTCTGAAAATCCGTCGCCGCCTCTGTGGTCTTCGATTCGGCGAAGCAGCATCTCGCCGAAGCTCCTCCCGCCCCCGCCCGCTCCTCCACCCGCCCCACTGCCGGAACTTCGCATCCACCGCCCGCTCTCGGGCATCATCTGCCGAATCTCGTCGAAGGACTTGCCTTCATCGAGCGCCTTGGCGAGCTGCTCCATCCGATCGGTTTCCTTGCGCGCGTTCTCCAGCCGCTTGCGGAGCGCCTCGCGCAGTCTCTGACGCATCTCCGGATCGCCGCGGACGGCTGGTTCCTGGGCCTTTGGCTCGCTCGCCGGCGCGGGCGGCTCTGCGGCCGTCCACGCCGTCGCGAGCCACAGCGGCATCGCCGCGGCCACGCCGACCATCGCCATCACGCCCGCTCTTCGCCCGAATCGTGGGCTCATGACGCGGCTCCTTCGCTCAGCCACTCGATCAGCGTCTGCGCTTCGCCGTCACTCGCCGCTTCTGTTCCTTCGCCAGCCAGCGATCGCTCATCGAGCACGGCAAACAGCACGTCCATCTCCCCGCGAATCTGCTCGCTCAACTGCTCCGGGGTTCGCGTCGCCAAGTCTCGAGATCGATTGCCCTGCTGCACCACCGCAAGCACAACGATGCCCGCGGTCATTGCCAACAAAACCACCGCCGCGAGACGCATCGGCCGCAACCACACGCGCCGACCCGGCGCGGGCGTTGAGCGACCCGGCGCTCCACCATGCACGCGCGCCCCGGCCAGCTCACGCAGCTTCGTGCGGCTCGCCAGAAACACATCCCGCTCCAGCGTCTTCGGCCCCCCGGCTCGCTCCACCGCGCCAAGCTCACCAAGCGACGCACTCATCGCCCGAACATGGCCAAGCGATGGCAACGACGCCTGCATCACACGATCTTCTAGCGCGTCCGCACCGCCACGCTCGCGGGCACCAAGCCCATCAAGCGCACCGCACAATCCCACAAGATCGCCATCCAGATGCGTCATCCCCTCGTGCCCGCTATCGGGCGATCCAAAGGCGTCCTGGTTGTGTTGATTCTGATTCATGACGAACTCCCCATCGAGTCTTTCAGCCACGTCGGCATTCCGCCCGACGCGACGATGATGTCCTTCAACTTCCGCAGTGCCCGATGATGCCGCGCCAGAAGCGTGCCCAGCGGCTCATCCAGCAGATCCGCCATCTGCTTGAAGCTCATCCCCGCGTGATGCCGCAGTTCGATCACCTCGCGATCGGTTTCCGCCAGATGCGCTATGGCGTTCCGCAGCAGCCGCACCGAGTCCTCCCGATCTCGCGACAGGTCCGACTCACGCTCCGCTCGTCCCGCACCGGCATCCAGCGATTCCGGGTCCGTCGGTGTCGCATGCCGACGCAAGCGACGCACCTCATCGCGAATCCGGTTCATCGCCACGCGGAACAGCCACGACTCGAAGCGCCCCTGCTCCGAATACTCACCCGACGAGAGCTTGGCCGCCACGGTGACAAACACGGACTGCGTGACCTCCTCCGCGGCATCATGCCCCGACCCGCGGCCCACTTCCCCACCGCCACCCCCACCGCCGCCACTGATCCCACCAAGTCGCGATCGCGCGAGCGCATACACACGCCGCACGTACAGATGAACGATCTTCCGCCACGCCTCCTCATCCCCCGAGCCCGCCGCACGAAGCACCTCGGCGATCGGCTCCGGAGTGCTCCCCGCGTCCAACCGCTCGCTTCTCTCCGTCAAGTCGGCATCCGCCCGACCCGCCGAGTCTGACTCGGCGGTCGGTTTGGGGGTCTGGGCTCTTCCCTGAGGGTGCTGGCGATCCACCAAATCCTCACGCTTTACGGTTCCATCCTGCTCAACGTTTCACCCAACCCGCTATTGCACCAAACGGCATCTGTTCGGATGCCTTCTTCCTACCGATTTCTCATAAGGTTGTCCAGAGGCCGTGCACCGGTCATCCTCCCACGGAATTTCCGCTTGGCAAACGCGAAGGTTGTGATTATCGTCGCGTTCCCGCCGCACGCATCACGCCCACACTGAACCAGGACCCGAGCATGGACGCTCATTCGCGCCGCCCCTCCGCACGCTTCTTCCCAGCCGGAATTCTGGCAGCGCTTGCGCTGACGCTGCTCTCGCTCGGCGGCTGCTCCGTCGCCGGCGATACGCCGCCCCAGCCCATGCGCGAGTTCCGCGGCATGTGGGTCGCGACCGTTGCCAACATCGACTGGCCCTCCAAACCCGCGCTCCCCGTTGACGACGCGCGGGCCGAGATGACGCGCATCCTCGATACCGCCACTCGCCTCAATCTCAACGCTATCGTCCTTCAAGTCCGCCCGGCGTGCGACGCAATCTATCCCTCTGAGCTTGAGCCGTGGTCGGAGTATCTCACCGGTACACAAGGCATCGCACCTCCAGCGGGTTACGACCCGCTCGCCGAGTGGATCGCCGCGGCCCACGCGCGCGGCATCGAACTCCACGCCTGGTTCAACCCCTATCGCGCCCGCCACACCGCCGCCAAGAGCCCGGTGAGCGCAACCCACATCGCCACCACACGTCCCGACCTTGTCCGCGAATACGACGGCTATCTCTGGCTCGATCCCGGCGAGCCCGACGCACGCGAGCACTCGCTCCGTGTCATCGATGATGTCGTCCGCCGCTACGACATCGACGGCGTGCACTTCGACGACTACTTCTATCCCTACCCCAAGAAGGACCAGCCCTTTCCCGACGATGCCCTCTTCGCACGCGGCGCAACTACGCAGGATCGCGCCGACTGGCGCCGCGCCAACATCAACACCTTCGTTCAGTCCGTCTACGCAAACGTCAAGCTCACTCGCCCGCACGTCCGCGTTGGCATCAGCCCCTTTGGCATCTGGCGCCCGAATCACCCGGAGGGCGTCAAGGGCTTTGATCCGTATGCCAGTCTCTACGCCGACTCGGCCCTCTGGCTCCGCAGCGGCTGGGTCGACTATCTCGCGCCACAGCTCTATTGGAAGATCGACTCGCCCCAGCCCTACGCCAAGCTGCTGGATTGGTGGCTCACGCAAGTTTCGCAGGCCCATCCCAGGCACGTGCTGGTGGGCAACTATGCCAGCCGCATCACCGCCAAAGAGGGCGATGAGAAATCCTGGACGCCCGAAGAAATCCTGAATCAGATCACCCGCACCCGCGCCACCAACTCCCCCACCACCGCCCAAGGCGCGGCCGGAAACATCCACTTCAGCGCGGTCGCCATCGTCAACAACCGCAAAGGCCTCGCCGACGCACTCGCGCAAGGCCCATACGCCCAGCCCGCGCTCCCACCTGTCATGGACTGGTGCGCCGACGGCCCCACACCGCGCTCACCCTTGGTCTCCATCGACACCTCCAGCAACACCCCAACAGTCCGCTGGCACCCACGAGGCGAACAACCCTCGCGCTGGTGCGTCTGGACCCGCCACGGCCTCACCTGGTCGATGCTCGTCGTCTCGGGCACCACCAGAGAGCTTGAAATCCCCGCATCCGCCCCCGCCGG
>JAIEOW010000187.1 GCA_019750095.1 Phycisphaerales bacterium | reverse complement strand
CATCCGCGACACCGCCGAATCCCTCGAACGCAAGGGCGGCAAGATCGCCAGCCAGCTCGACTCGATCCAGCGCATCCTCGGCGTCCGCTTCCCCGTCTTCGTCATCATCACCAAGTGCGACCTCATCAACGGCTTCCGCGAGTTCTTCGATGAACTCGCCGACCCCGCGCTCCAGCACCAGATCCTCGGGTGGTCCAACCCTGCGTCTCTCGACACCGCATTCAACCCCGAACTCGTCGAGCAGCACCTCCGCACCGTTCAGGATCGCCTTTCGCGCCGTCGCCTCGGGCTCATGATCGACCCGGTGAACACCGAAGACCCGCGCGCCCGTCGCAGCGATCAGGTCGACGCCCTCTACGCCTTCCCCGACGCCATGATCAAGATCGCGCCGCGTCTGCGCCGCTATCTCGAAATGATCTTTGTCGCCGGCGAGTGGTCGCAGAAGCCGCTCTTTCTCCGCGGCATCTACTTCACCTCTTCAATGCGCGAGGGCTCCGCACTCGACCAGGAACTCGCCGAGGCCTTCGGCGTCCCCGTCGAGAGCCTGCCCGAGGGTCGCGTCTGGGAGCGGGATCGCTCGTACTTCCTCCGCGATCTCTTCATGCAGAAGGTCTTCCGCGAGAAAGGTCTCGTCACACGCGCCGTCAACACCTCCAAGCACCAGCGCATGCGCCGCAACATCGTGCTCGCCACGCTCACGCTTGGCCTGCTCATCGTCGGCGGATTCACCTACTTCGGCGCACGCTCGCTGAACACCACCATCGTCACGCCATCAGTCTTCTGGGAGAAGACCAGCCAGGTCTACCTCGCTGATGCCAATGTCGAGCGTCCGCCGCTGACCCCGAGCATCCAACTCCTCCCGCTTGTCTCCAAGGCCGCCGCCGGCGATAAAGACTTCAAATACCGTGGCGGCGAGGGCACCGACGCCGTTCCGCTGGAAGGTCTGCCCGTCGATACTGAGAAGCGCACCCGCGCGGGCATGGCCGCCGTCCTGCGCGATCAGGCCAAGCTCGAGATCGGCGTCCCGTGGGTCTTCCGCCCCGTCGCCGCGATCCTCGGCGACACCTCCGGCTCACTCGCCGAAACCCAGCGCACCCAGGCCGCCCGCGTCGTCTTTGAAGGCAGCGTCCTGCGCCCCCTCGTCGATGCGGCCAAGGTCAATCTTGATCGCGACGCTTCCGACGCCGTCTGGTCAACCGAGGCCACCGGCGCACTCGCACAGCTTCTGCGACTGGAGATGGCCAATCTTCCCAAGAACTCCACCGCGCAGCTCATCGAGCTCGAGCCGCTGCTCCGCTACGCCCTCCGCGGCAACGACGACTTCGCCAAGAAGAACGCCGCCACCGATCTGAAGATCCTCGATGAGGCCTATCGCTCGCTGTACTCGATCTCCGGCGGCTCATGGCCACCGGAATCCATGACCAGCTCCAATCGCGTCGCGCTCACCAAGGGTCTGGAGTCGTTCACCAGGAGCTGGACCGACGCCGCCGGTGCCGCCGGTCCCGCGGCGGACTATCTCACGATCAAGCGCCTCGCCGACGCTCTCGCGGATTTCGGTCGTGCCGAGGCCGAACTCTGGGCCCTCGCCAGCGCGCCGCAGAACTTTGATCAGAACTCCGTCGATTGGCGGACCAAGTACGCCGCGGTCAAGGCCGCCGCCGAACGCATCGAGAAAGACGCCGCGAATCTGAAGGGTCGCACGGTCAAGGTCGCCTTCACCGACGAGCTGGAAAAGTACCGCACCGAAGCCCGCAAGCAGCACGACGCTCTGCTGAAGGAACTCGCCGCACTCGTGGATGCCGAGGGCAAGCCCACCGCGCTCGCCAAAGTCGAATCCTCTTCCGCCGGCGACCTCGCGGCCCGAGTCGATGCGCTCACCGCCGCCCGCCGCCTGCTCACCTCCAGCAGCGAGACCCTCGGCAAAGACTCCAAGGAAATCGCCGATCTCAAGGCCAAGCTTGACGAACTCGACGCGCTCTACATCATCAATCCGGCGGACCCCGCCTATGCCTCGCGCTTCCGCATGTATCAGCTCGCCGATCAGCGGCTGGTGCCCCCGGCATCCCCCGCACAGCCCAAGCCCGGCGAGACGCGCGCCGCGCTGAAAGCCATCGACGAGAACACCGCCGCCGACGCCAAAAAGCTCGAAGCCGAGCTCCGCCCGCGCTCCGGCGCCGATTCGCTCGTTACCCGATACAACGACGCCCAGAAGTCCGCCCAGCGCGTCTCGACCGCGATGGTCGAACTCGGCAATCTCAAGCGTCGCGCCGATGCCGTCAATGCCTTCCTCACCTCCGCACGCGGCTCGGTGGCCGATGCGGTCTCCGCAGTCGCCGCTGCCGAAGCGTCGCTCGTCCCGCAACGACCCGATGTGCCGATGACGGCTCGCAAGCCGACCTTCGACGCACGCTTCGCCCCAAAGCCCGCAGCTCTTGTCCTGGGCGACTATCTCGCCGTTCGAGCCCTTCTCCGCGGCGGTGCTCCCTCCGCTCCTGCTGGCAGTGCCGCCGCGCCGCCGGTCATGGGCGCCGCCGAGCTCCGCCAGCGCTTCACCCCGATGGGCGAAGATGCTCTCGCGTATCTCCGCGCATACGCAGCCTATTGGTCCGGCGGCATCGCCGACGATCTCGCCGTCAATCAGGGTTCCAACTGGTCCGACTTTGCAGGGCTCCTCACCCAGACCGGCCGCGTCGACGTCATCAACCAGGCCCTCGAAGCCGTCCACCGCATCGTGCAGTCGGCGAGCGAAGAACTCACCGCCGTCGTCGATCCCGCCGCGATTGATAAGCCCTCCAGCGAGGCCTTTGACGCGCTCACACGCCTCACCGCCCAGGCCAAGGTCTCGCTCACGTCTCAGGCCTTCGTCGCCCGTGCCGATCGTGTCCTGAACAACTGGCGCGGCCTCGGTTCCGAAGGTGGCGCGGCACGCCGCCTCCTCCTCAACAAACTCCAAGGGCCCACCGGGATCCAGGACCACCTCCTGCTCACGCCCGGCGAACTCAAAGACGCCGACTTCGTCCAGCGCTTCTATCGCGACGTCACCTACAAGGCCCTGAAGTCCCTCGCCGCCGACTCCGCCGGCGGCGTCGCTCAGGCCATCGCCCAGCTCAAGAGCGATCTCAAGTTCCCGCTCGCCCGCCCCGGCTCCGGCCCGGAAATGGCGCTCGCAGAACTCGCCACGCTCAAGTCCGCCTTTGATCAGGTCAAGAGCGCCGTCGGCACCGGAGCAAGTGGGGGGGCTGCTTCCGGTGGCCCCGCCATCCCCCAGGTCAACGACCGCGACATCAACGACGAACTCACCCGCCTCTCCGCACGCGACGCCATCACCGACGCCGACCGCGAGTTCATCGAACGCATCGGCAAGATGCTCGCCGCACTCCCCACAAGCCCATCCGATCGCCAGCGTGCCACGATCACTTTCATCGAGAAAGCACCGAAGCCTGGCAATCTTCCAATTGCCGAGATCATCCCCATCGCCGCTCTTCAGCCCAAGGGGGGCACCGGCAAACGCGTCGGCATCTACGGCGTCAAAGAAGCCGAACTCGCCACCACCAGCTCTCCCGACGAGCCCCTGGTTCTCAGCTTCCAGGCCCAGAACAACGCCGAGCTCGCCACCCTCGACATCCCCAGCCGCTGGCCCGCCATGTGGCTCATCAATCGCTACAACGCCCGCCCGCGCGAATCCCGCAAAACCTGGGAGGTCGAGGTCGAACTTCCCGTTCCCGACGGCGCAGGCAACATGAAGCCCGGCTCCATCTGGCTCAAGATTGAGTTTGAAAAGGAGCTCCCCGAACTGCCCTGGTTCAAGTAAGCCTTTCCTTCTTTGCCAGCCCGCTCAAATCGCATCCGCCTTGGTGGCACGGGTCTCACGCCTGTGACCAGTTGTCCCGGAGCCCTCCCATCGCCCTGCTCGCCAAACTCTTCGGCAAGTCCCCCGCACCCGTCGCGCCCGAGCTCTATCTCGGCGCGTTCGGCAAGCACCCCGGTTGGAACGACCACATCGACGACCTTGGGCTCGAAACCCAGCGACTCGTCGATCTCAAAACCGTCATGTACATCGAGGGCATCTCCGCAGCCGTCGATGCCGGTAAGTGGGACAAGCTCGACCCCGATGCCCAGATCGACGGCTTCGGCCACGTCGCCCTCCTACGGATTCGCGGCGACATCATCCTCGCGCGGCTCTGGTCCAGCTCCGACGGCAAAGGCCGCACCAAATACCCCATGGTCGTCGCCGCCCAGTGCACCGGCGTCACGCTCGACTGGGCCGTGCAGCGCATCCTTCCGGAACTCGAAAGCGTCCAGCAACGCTGCCAGAGCGTGAGCACCGCCGCCGAGGTCGTCGCGATCATCGATTCCGCCCGCGCCACCCTCCGCGCCGCGCTCACCCCAAGCGCCGCAAACTCCGGGAGCGAGACCGCCATCCCCGCCACGCTCATCGACGAGCTCGCCGCCCACTCCGCCCTCGGCCCGAGTGCCCAGGGCCTCCACCGCATCCTCTACCAGCTCAGCCGCGAGGCCGGTGACTATCACCTCGGCGCCATGCCCACCAGCAAAATGGGCGCGCCAGACAAGACCGTCACGCACCTCCGCGTCCCCGAACTCTCCAGCGATCGATCCGCCCGATCCGGCGCAGGCGATGATCTCCTCGCTTATGCCAAGCTCCTGCTCACCAAGCTCGAGCCCTGGGCCCCGACCCTCCTCATCGCCCCGCTGAACAAGCCGTTCATAGACATTCTCGTCGGCGAGCCCTCCGGCCAGTCGCTCTACTGCCTCCGTGCCGCCGAGAAAGCCATCCCACTTTCTACCGAGATCCCCTACACCCTTGATCCCCAGTTCCTTGCCGACATTGCGGCTTGGAAGACCGCCCGACGCGAATTGGGTGAGGTCACCATCATGCCCCCGCCTCCCTCGGTCCTGAAAAAGTCCGCCGGTTCCGCTGGCCGCTTCCGCGCACCGGTGGATCTCTGGTCCCTCGCGGTCATTTCGGGCATGGCGATAAGCGCCGCTCAGGCTCTCGCCCCAGCCGCGCATGCCCAAACCACCCAGCCCGCCGCCTCAAGCGCTCCAGACGCTGACCAGCCCGCCTTCCAAGAACCGCGGCGTCGCTACAACGAGTTGCTCCGCCGCCTCTCTCTCGATCTTGCCACCGCCGACGACGCCAAGGCCCGCGAGCTCGTCGATACCTTTGCCACTTCCGCTCAGGTGCTCCCCGGCGGCATCGCCTTCCTCGCCGAGGTCCAATCCACGCTCACCCGCCTCCGGGCCGCGCTCGATGGCACCGGCGCCTCCGCTCCTCGCGCTCCCGACTCGGCACTCAAACTCGGCCCCGCATCCACCGGCCAGTTCCTTGCTCAGCGTGACGGCGAGTTGCTGCGCTTCGTCCCCGCTTCGGGCGCCCAGCTCCCCACCCTCACCTTTGCCCCCGTGCGCATCGCGGGTCGCGAAAAGCTGACCTACTTCAGCATCCACGAGGTCTCTGTCCAGGCCGTCGCCCAGATCGCAGCCCTCTCACCCACCGGCGAGCTGGCCATCGCCTTGACTTCATTCGACCGCTTCTCCGACCCCCGCCGCGGGCCGCGATCCTGGGAATGGAACAAAGCCCGCGACGCCATTATCCCCGCAAGCGCGTGGCTCACCTCCGCTTCCGCCGATCGCGTCGGTCCGTCAGCGGATGTCCCAATCCAGTATCTCTCCCCCTCAGCGGCGGCCTATTTCGCAAATCTTGTCGCTTGTCGCCTGCCCACAGCGGCTGAGTGGTCCGCCGCCCTCGCCGCTTCGCGCAGTGACCCCGCCACCCCCTGCAATCTCCGTGATAAGGCGTTCGACGCCTTTGCCGCTCAGGCCCGGATCTCTCCATCAGATCTGGACGCCTTCGCCCCGGGGGAAGCCCGCCCGGCCGCCGACCCCGCCCAGCCCAGCGACGACACGGTATGGTTCTGGCCCGTCACCAAGGGGTGCGGCACCCCGTTCAAGAATCTCGTCGGCAATGTTGCCGAGTACGTGCTTGATCCCGCTCCCGACGCCCCAGCCACTCCGCCCTCAACCACCAACCGGTTTCGGGCGGTCGATGAATGGGTGAATGCGAAGGGAAACTCGATTGCGGTGATCGGGTCCAGCGCACTCTCCAGTTCCGCCCCTGACCAGTTTGCCACACGACTCCCCGTCGAGATTGCTCTGGCCGGCGAGGGGTACAGCGACGTGGGTTTCCGCCTCGCGTTCACAGCGACCGCCGATGCTGCCCAGGCCGCCGATCCCACTGGAAGCAGTGGGGGATCGCGCGTCGGGAGCGCGGCAGACCGCGCCCGCCGAGCGATCGATCCGCTTCCCCTGCTCCAGGTGCGCTGAATTTGCGGTTTCGGGAAATCCAGCCAAATCCATTTTGAACCGCCTCCGGACTTGACGGATTCGGGTCCCATCCGGTACGGTGTGCCACTTCGTGATGATCTGGGAAACCCGCGCACCTTCGCGCGGGCGACGTTGTGTCTCAGGATTCTGCCCAGTGTTCGCGATCCGCGTCGCCGCCCCTGATCATGGGCGACGCGATAAGGAGCGGTTCATGCCCACCCCGTCCCGTGGCCTCAAGTTCTCTGCTCGTCTCTCCACCCGCCACGCCTTGGCACTGTTCGCGTGCGCCGGTCTCGCCAGTTCTTTCCTTTCCAGCGCAACCCTCGCGCAGACGGCCCCCGGTTCGCGCCCCGACGCGCCCCCGCCGGGCAAGCCCGAGGCCCCCAAGCCCGACTTCGTGATGCCCGAGCCCAATCGCGTCGAGAATCCGACGGAAGCCGCCGTCAAGAAGGCCGAGCCAGAAGCCAAGCCCGCTCCGGCATCCAACAATGCCAAGCCCGTGATGGAGGCCGACCCCGAGGCCCCGGCGTATCTCGTCGGCGCGATCGTCATCAAATACGGTCTGGATCATCCCTCGCTTCCGTCGATCGATGACCTCGTCAAGCGCGAGGTCACTCTTGGCCGCACCGATGCCGGCTATGTCAGCCCCGGCGGCAACGTCGAGAAAGAGACCATCTCCATCGAGGAGGTCTCTCTTCGCGCCCCGCAGCGATGGTCCAGCCGCGCCATCTTCGAAGTTTCCAAGGCCCTGCTGGACGAGATGAACCAGCGCGGGATCATCGGCGTCGTCGTCACCCCGATCGAGACCGAATTCGCGCCCCCCGGCGAGAACGATCCGGCCTGGGGCAAAGACGTCCGCAAGCCCGGCCAGACCGCCATCACGCTGCTCATCAAGGTTGCGCTCGTGGGCGAACTCCGCACGCTGGCCTTCGGCGATCGCATTCCCTTCGAGCGTCGCGTGAACGCCGAGGAACATGCCAAGATTCTCGACTTCTCCCCTGTGCAGATCTTCCATCCCGACGACGAAGAGCGTCTGGACATCATCGAGAAGGACGTGCTGGACGACTATGTCTTCCGTCTGAATCGTCACCCGGGGCGCCGGGTCGATCTCGCGATCGCCGCTGCCGCCGAGCCGGACAAGCTCGCGCTGGACTTCCTGGTGAACGAGAACAAGCCCTGGCTGCTCTACTTCCAGGTCTCCAACACCGGCACGAAGACGACCAACGAGTGGCGCGAGCGCTTCGGGTATCAGAACAACCAACTCACCGGTGCCGACGACATCCTGTCGATTGACTATGTCACCGCGGGCTTCGACGCTTCTCATGCCGTCAGCTTGTCCTATGAGCGTCCGCTCTGGGGCGACGTCATCAAGGGCCGCGTCTTCGGCTCGTACAACCAGTTCACCGCCTCCGACGTCGGCTTCGCCGGCGAAGAGTTCGAGGGTGACGGCTTCACCTTCGGCGGCGAGCTTGTCGCCAACCTCTACCAGTATCGCGAGCTCTTTCTCGACGCCTACGCCGGTCTCCGCTACCAGAACGTCAGCGTGAACAACAAGGCCGTCGGGATCGAGGGCGAAGAGAGCTTCCTCCTCCCCAACTTCGGTCTGCGGGTTGAGCGGTCCACCCAGACCGCCACCACCAGCGCGTCGATCGGGCTGGAGTTCAACTCTGGCGACATCATCGGCACCGACCGCACAGAGATCGAAAAACTCGGCCGCCTCCAGGTCGATGAGAACTGGACCGTCTTCCAGTGGGACGCCACCCACGCCTTCTATCTCGACCCCATCATCTTCGGCGAAAGCTGGAACGACACCTCGCCCAGCGGCAACGCCACCCTCGCCCACGAAGTCCTCCTCGCCTTCCGCGGCCAGCACGCCTTTGACAACCGGCTGGTTCCCAACTTTGAACAGGTCCTCGGCGGTGCCTATACCGTCCGCGGCTATCCGGAATCCATCGTCGCGGGTGACACCGTCATCCTCGGCTCCGCCGAGTATCGCCTCCACATCCCCCAGGCCCTCGGCTACGACTCTGAGCCCGGCAAGCTCTTCGGCGAGACCTTCCGGTACACCCCCCAGCAGCCCTACGGCCGAGCCGATTGGGACCTCATCGCCAAGGGCTTCGTTGATGCCGGAAAGGCCATCAACTCCAACCGCCAGAGCTTTGAGAGCGACGAATCTCTCCTCGGTGCCGGATTTGGATTCGAGTTCAGCTACAAGCGCTACCTGAACATTCGTACAGATTTCGGGTGGGCCCTCGATGAGATCGACGGCCAGGTGAAGTCCGGTGCAAGCCGCGTCCACTTTGTCGCCACGCTCCTCTTCTGACCCACCCCGCACTCGACTCCCAGACTCTTCAAGCAGTGTTCTCAGCACAGCGTCTTCTTCCCCGCACACCCTGCCGTTGGAGTTTGCCAGGTTTCGCGAAGTCAGTGGATACTCAGGACTTCGTCATGCAGTGTGTGTGAACCGCCCCCCCGTTTTCAGCGCATACATCCCTGAATCGCACAACCGCTTCAGGACAGACCGGAGCATTCGATGACCAGCACGACAAGCGTTCGGCCGACGACCAATGGACGGGTGATCGGTCTTGGCCTCGGCAAGTTCCGTTTCGTGAGCGGGAGCGGCGTTGCGCTCGTTCTTTCCGCCATCCTTCCCGCCTCCGCCCTTGCCGGTCCAGAAGGGGCCAACGTCGCTGCGGGCAACGCGACCATCAGACAGAACGGCAACACCACGATCATCCGCGCCGGTGATCGCACGATCATCGACTACACCCGGTTCAACATCGGTGCCAACGAGACCGTCCGCTTCGTCCAGCCCAATGCCAATGCCCGCGTGCTCAACCGCATCAAGGGCGACGCGCCCACCACCATCGATGGCACGCTGAAGGCCAACGGCATCGTCTACTTCGCCAATCGCGCCGGCGTGATCTTCGGCCCCACCGCCATCGTCAACGTCGGCGGCATCTACGCCGCCGCCGGCAACATCTCCAACAGCGACTTCCAGGCCGGGCTCAACCGCTTCACCGACGTCACCGGCAGCGTCACCAACGCGGGCCAGATCGACGCCCGCTTCGCCGCCGCCCTCGTCGGCAAGAACGTCGTCAACACCGGCGCCCTCGCCACCCGCGGCGGCGTCATCGCCATGGTCGCGGGCGACGAGGTCACCCTCTCTGAACGCGGCGGAGTCATGTCCGTCCGCATCAATACCGCGCCCACCGAGGCGGGCACGCCCGGAACCAAGGCCGGCGTCGGCGTCGACAACTCCGGCACCATCAGCGCGCCCAAGGGCCGTGCGCTCATGGTCGCAGGCGACATGTACTCCCTCGCCGTGCGCAACACCGGCAACGTCGCCGCTCGCAACATCAAGATCGAGGGCCAGGGTGATTCCACCGTCCAGGTCTCCGGCACGCTCGACGCCTCCAACACCCGCGGCCTTGGCAACTCCAAGGGCGGTTCCATCCAGGTCACCGCCAAGAACGTCTCCCTTGAAAATGCCACCGTCAACGCCGACGGGCGTCGTGGCGGTGGCGAGGTGCTCATCGGCGGCGACTACCAGGGCAACGGCACCCTCCGAAACGCCACCAACACCACCGTCGATGCGGATTCCTCAATCTCCGCAAACGCCACCCAGAAGGGCGACGGCGGCACCATCGTCGTCTGGTCCGACAGCACGACCAACTTCCTCGGTCAGGCCTCGGCCAACGGCGGCCGCCGCGGCGGTGACGGCGGGCTCATCGAAACCTCCGGCAAGATCAATCTCAACATCGTCGGCGCCAAGGTCGAAGCCAAGGCCGGTCGCAATGGTCAGGGCGGCCTATGGCTGCTCGACCCGGTGAACGTCAACATCGACGATCCCACCGGCGGCGACGACACCGTCGGCGGTGCCATCACTGGCGGCATCTTCGACCCAGACAACTCCGTCAGCCCCGCCATCGTCGACGCCTCCGTCCTCCGCACCGCCCTCGAAGGCGGCACCAGCGTCAGCATCATCACCGGTTCCGTCGGCACCGATCAGGGCAACATCAGCCTCAACACCACGCTGAACCTCACCCTGCCCTCCACCGTCACGCTCACCCTCCGCGCTGCCAACGACGTCAACATCAACTCCGGCATTACCGCCACAGGCGCCGGTGCTCTCAACCTCAACCTCTTCGCCAACGCCGACGGCTCCGGCAACATCGATACCAACCTCTCCAGCGGCAACGTCTTCATCGGGTCCGCCATCCAGCTCAACGGCGGCAACTTCTCCACCACCGGTGTCAACTACACCCAGAGCTTCAACATCTCCACCGGCGGCGGCAACGCCAACATCCTGAACACCGGCGCGATCTCCATCACCCAGGCCCTCGACACCGGCGGCGGCGCGTCCAGCGTCACGCTCCAGGGCTCCAGTGTCGCCATCAGCGGCTCGGTCATCGCCGGTTCCGGCGGCGTCACCCTCCGCCCGGCCAACGACGCGGCGATCATCCGCATCAACAACGGCTCAGGCGACTTCGAAGTCACCTCCGCCACCCTTGCCAACATCAGCGCCCCCGCCGGTGCGACCCTCACCATCGGCTCCGCCACCGGCACCGGCAACATCCTCATCGGCTCCGGCGGCGCGACCAACCTGAGCGCGGGCAACCTGAACCTCGCCCTCCGCGGCGGCGCGATCACGTTCAACAACGCCATCGCCCTCAACACCGCGCGCACGCTCACCCTCACGGGCACCAGCGTCGCCGACAACACCGGCACCACCGACATCACCGCGGGCACCCTCGCGCTCAACATCTCCGGTGCGACTTCAATCGATTCCGCCGTCGCCAACCTGTCCTCCTCCGGCTCCGGCTCGCTCGACATCAGCAACACCGGCAACCTGACCGTCGGCGCAATCTCCGCCAGCAGCATCACCCTCACCAACGCGGGAACGCTGTCTTTCGCCGCGCTCACGACCACCGCCGGCAACCTCAACATCGACTCGACCGCTCAGGCCGACTTCACCACCATCGACGTCACCGGCAATCTCGATATCCGCACCGGGGGCGCTCTCACCGCGACGGGCGCGGTCGACGTGACCGGGTCCAGCGTCTTTGTCACGCGACTGGATGGCGGTGCGACCATTCTCTTGAACAACGGCGGCAACACCTTCGGCTCCACGCTCACGCTCCGCAGCCGCAACACCGCCTCGTCCGCCGATGCCGCTGGGTCCATCCTCGTCGCCACAGACTCCGCCGTCCAACTCGGCCAGGTCGCCACGACCGGATTCTTCAGTCTGAACGCCGCCGGCAACATCACCGCCAACAGCACTGTTTCGACGAACAATGCCGAGTTTGTTACGGTGAATGCCAGCAACGCCTCCGTCACCATCTCCCAGCTGCAGGCCTCCGGAAATGTCCTGCTCAACACCATGGGCACCGGCGGCAACGTCACCCTGACCAACAACCAGACGCTCACGATCGACGGCCTCTCCTCGGTCGGCGGCAATCTCTCGCTCACGACCTCCGCTGGCAACATCGTCGTCCCCTCGCTGATCGTCGGCGGCACCACCGCCAGCTTCACCACCCAGGGCACTGATGACGACATCAACGTCGGCACGCTCACCGGCCCGACCATCTTCAACGTCAACACCACCGGCTCGGGCGGCAACGCCACCATCGCCGGCGCGGGCAACATGACCATCAACGCCGCCGTCGGCGGCACGCTCAGCTTCAGCTCCGGCGGCACCACGGGCATCGTGGCGACCGCGCCGCTCACACTGGGCGCGTCCAGTTCCACCGGCTCGCTCACGGTCACCGCCCCGGACCTTGCCGTCGTCGGAGCCGTCGGCGTCGCCGGCGACATCACGCTTCAGCCCGACAATGACGCCGACACAGTCGGCATCGGCTCGCTCGGGCAGAACTTCACCCTGAGTTCCGCCGATCTCTTGAATCTCTCGACCACCGGGCGCCTGACCATCGGCCGAGCCACCGGTACCGGGAACATCTCCATCGGCTCCGCCGGCGCGGTCAACCTTGGCGCTAGTACCTATGACGTGACGATCCGCGGCGGGGCCACGACCTTTGCCGGCGCACTCACGCTAACCAACAACAAGAATCTCACGCTCAACGTCGCCAGCGTCGCCGACACCAACGTCGGCACCGACTTCACATCCTCCAGCGGCTCGCTCACCCTGAACACCACCGGCGGCGCATCGCTGGACGCGGCCATCGGCACCCTCAACGCTTCCACCGTCGGGGGCGCACTCGACCTTTCGAACACCGGCAGCCTCAGCGTCGCCGCACTCAGCACTGGCGGCCTCACCCTCGATACCACCGACACCATCAACTTCACCGGCAACACCGGCGTCACCGGCAACCTGGACGTCCGTTCCGGCGGAACCATCACCTCCACCAATCAGTTCACTGTCAGTGGTTCATCCACGTTCGTTTCGCGCCTCGATGGTGGCGCGGGCATCTCGCTGACGAACGCCGCCAACAACTTTGGCTCCACGCTCACCGTCCGCAGCCGAAACTCCGCCGCGAACGCCGACGACGCCGGGCCGATCACCGTCGTCTCCACCGGCCCGCTCACGCTCGGCCAGGTCGCCACCACCAACACGTTCAACGCCACCGCCGGCGGGGCGATCACCTCCACCGGCACCGTGCGCACCGGCGCCGCGAATCTCTCCACCGGCACCACCGGCGGCTCCATCACCCTCAACCAGCTCCAGTCCGCCGGCACCGTCACCGTCAACACCACCGGCACCGGCGACGTCATCCTGACCAACAACCAGGCCCTCACCCTCGGAAACGCCTCCACCGTCGGCCGAAACCTCTCCCTCACCACCACCAGCGGCAACCTCAACGTTCCCAACCTCACCGTCAACGGCACCGTCACCCTCGCCACGCAGGGCTCCGGCGATGACATCTCCGCCGGCAACTTCTCCGGCGCGACCTCCTTCAACATCACCACCACCGGCGCCGGCGGCGACGCCACCTTCGGCTCCACCGCGGGCATCGACGCCGCCGTCAACATCGGCGGACAGTTGAACTTCAACGCCACCACCTTCGCGCAGATCGCCTCCGTCGGCAACCTCACCGTCGGCACCGGCTCCGCAGGCGCCTCGATCCAGATCACCGCGCCCGATCTCTCCATCGCCACCTCGCTCATGGCCGGCGGCAACATCACCCTCCAGCCAGACAACGACACCGACACCATCTCTCTCAACAACGTTGGCGGCGACTTCTCCCTTTCCGCTGCCGACCTCGCCAACATCTCCACCACCGGCACCGTCACCATCGGCCGCGCCGGTGGAACAGGCGGCACCAACCTCGGCTCCCTCGGCGACATCAACCTCGCCATGACCACGTATGACCTGCTCATCCGCGGCGGCCTCCTCACCTTCAACGGCGGCCTCACCCTCTCCGACGACTCCCTGCTCACCATCAACACGCTCAATGGCGTTGTCAGCCCCAACGCCGGCACCGATGTCACCATCGGCGGTGCCAACGGCCGCCTCCTCGTCCTCTCCAGCAACGGTGCCACGCTCTCCGGCTCCGTCAACACCCTCGCCGCCCTCATCAGTGGCGGCTCGTTCAACTACACCTCGTCTGGTGCCGTCACCATCGGTTCCATCAGCGCAAACTCCGGCGTCAGTGTCTCCGGCGGCGGCGATGCCATCATCAACACCGTCGGCGACATCACCCTCGCCAACTCAGTCAGTGCCGCGGGCTCCGGCGGCGTCAACATCACCTCCACCGCCGGCAGCGTCATCATCCAGACAGGATCCACGATTCAGAGCCAGCTCGGCGTCGTCACCGTCTCCGCCTCCGGCGACATCTCCGCACCCGCCGACAACACGCCCCACATCTCGGGCACAACCATCAACCTGACTTCCACCCTCGGCACCATCGGCGCCGGCAACACCCTTCGCACGCAGTCTCTGTCACTCTCCGCTTCCGGCGACACTGGCGTGAACATCGCTCACACCGGTTCGGTCGACGCCACCCTGAACGCCGCCAGCGGAATCGTCACCTTCGCTTCGACCGGCGCCCTCAACACCGGCGGCAACTGGACCGCCCAGAGCTTCCAGATCAACGCGAGCGGCAACATCGGCATCGCCCACAACGTCTCCGCCACCGCTGGCTCCGCCACGTTTGCCGCAAGCGGCGGCTCCTTCAGCATCACCAGCGGCGACACCCTCTCCGTCGCTGGCGGCAACCTCAACATCCGCGCCACCGACATCTCCATCGACGGCCTGATCTCCAACGCCGCCGGGTCGGTCTTCATCACCCGCGACACCCTCGGCACCATCGGCGTCGGTGAAGGCACCGGCGACATGCTCATCACCAAGGCCGAACTCGCCAACATCACCGCGCTCCTCCTGGGCATCGGCGACACCAACACCACCCGCATCAATGTCCGCAATGTCCAGCTTGCCGACCTCACCGGCATCACCGAGATCGGCTTCAACGCCGGCGCCGATACCGGCGATGTCTCCTTCGCGGGTCCCGCCCAGGTCTTCCGCGCCATGTTCGCCCAGGCCGATGACTCCATCATCGTCGACACCGACATCTCCGCGACCCAGGGCAACCTCTCACTCACCGCCAACACCGACGCGATGACTGACGCCGACAACGACCGCATCGCCATCGCCAACAACGTCACGATCTCCACCGCCAGCCCCTCCGGCGGCTCGGTATCCCTCATCGCCGCCGGCATCGTCGGCGCGGGTTCGTTTGTCATCAACTCAAACGCCGGGCTGACCATCAACAGCCCGATCTCCGCCGTCAACAACCTCAACCTCATCGCCCGCGGCGGCATCGTCATCAACGCCCCCGGCTCTGGCCAGACCATCAACATCTCCGCCAACGACGGCGTCACCATCTCCGACGATCTCACCAACAACGCCGGCCCCACCGTCATCAACGCCGATGCCGACAACAACGGCAACGGCACCTTCACCCTCGCCGCAGGCAAGACTCTCAACACCACCAACAACAACCTCAGCGTCACCGCCGCCGACGCTGTTCTTGACGGCACCATCAACGCCGGCACCGCCACCGTCTCCTTCACCCGCTCCACCGCCGGCACCATCGGCCTGGGCCTCGGGGCCGGTGATCTTCAGATCTCCAATGCCGAGCTCTCCCGCATCACCGCCGGCACGCTCTCCCTCGGCAGCGAGCTGATCTCCTCCATCAACGTCGACTCCGTCGTCGCGATGGATACCGCCAACATCTCCGCGCTGTTCATCCTCCTCGCTGGCGACGTCTCCATCCTCAACTCCTTCCACACCTCGAGCGCCTCTCTCGCCATCGCCCGCGCCCTCGACGGCTCCATCGGCCTCGGTCAGGCCACCGGCGACATGACCCTCTCCAACGCCGAACTCCTCGCCATCACCACCAACAACCTGCAGATCGGTGGCGGCGGCACCCGCAACATCACGGTCAACGGCGTCCAGCTCTCCGATCTTGCCGGCACCACCGGCAACATCAACTTCATCTCCGGCCAGACCCTCACCTTCCAGTCCAACGCCTCCACCTTCCGAAACCTCACCGCCACAGCCGTCGACGGCATCCTCGTCAACGCCAACCTCTCAACATCCGCTGGCGATCTGAACCTCAATGGCGACACCAACAACGCCGCCAACACTCAGGACGGCATCTCCATTGCCTCCAACCGCACACTCAGTGCCTCCGGCGGCAACCTCGTCCTCCGCTCCCAGACCGGCGGCATCTCCGGCTCCGGTTCCGCCACGCTCGAGTCCGACGGCAACGTCGATCTCCGCGATGACCTCACCACCTCCGGCATCACCACCATCCGCGCCGACAAGGACGCCGACGGCACTGGCAACCTCATCCTCGCCTCCGGCCGAACCATCAACGCCAGCGGCAGTGACATCTCCATCTCCGCCGCCGACGCCATCCTCGACGGCTCCATCAACGCCGGTGCCGGCTCGCTCACCATCACACGCTCAACCGCCGGAACCATCGGCCTCGGGTCCGCCACCGGCGATCTGACGATCTCCGGTGCCGAACTCGGCCGCATCATCGCCACCGATCTCACCATCGGCTCGGCGGTCGTCACCCAGCTCACCGTCAACAACGTCACCGCCACCAACTCCAACGCCATCGCCGGCACCGCCAACCTCGTCGCACGCCAGATCACCTTCAACGGCACCGGCTCCACCTTCAACCAGCTCGACGCCCGCGCGTCCGAGGGCATGGTTGTCGATGTCGACCTCCTCACCGACCTCGGCAACATGCGTCTCGACGGCAACTCCGACGGCGTCGGCAGTGAGTTCATCCGCCTCGGCGGTGGTCTCGCCGCCGCCATCCCGCCCGCCTCTGGCGGCACCATCACCAGCCCCTTCAACATCACCCTCGCCTCTGACGTCCAGCTCTCCGCGGCCACCATTAACTTCACTGGCCGCGACTTCAACTTCCTGGGCAAGGTCGATTCCGCCGGCTCCACCGCCCGCTCACTCAACCTCGTCTCCTTCGGCGGCGGCCTCACCACCTTCCGTGGCGACGTCGGGACCTCGGGTCGCCTCTTCACCATCACCACCAACGAAGACGGCGCCACCCGCCTCTTCGGCCGCATCCAGACAAACGGCACCATCACCTTCAACGACTCCGTCCGCATCATCGAAGACACCATCATCGATGTCGCCGGCGGCGGGGGCGTCCTCTTCAACTCCTTCGTCGCCACCGGTGCCGATGCCGCCGCCGAACGCTCCCTCACCGTCCTCACCGCTCGCTCCACCAACGAGGGTGCGATCAACTTCCCGCTGATCAGCTTCGCTCGAAACGTCGGCCAGTCCCGCGCTCTCAGCAATCTCTTCCTGAACTACACCCCCTCGGCCAACGGCCGCGCCAACGTCCCCGGTGTCGCCACCATCATCTTCCGCAATCGCGCCGCCGACGGCACGATCGTCCGCACGCCAAATCCGCTCCCCGACTTCACCGTCAACCTCACCGGCACCTTCCGCATGGGCCAGAATGAGAAGCTCACCGCCGGCGGCGGGCTCTCCATCACGGCTCCCACAGCCGCCTTCCTGGGCGACATCGTCACCCTCCGCTCTCTCCGCGTGAACTCGCCCGCCATCACCCTCAACCGTCGCGTCGGTGGCCGCCTCCTGGGTGACCAGGGCGGCTTCGGCACCGACGTCGGCCTCGACTTCGTCTCCGGCGGCGACTTCGACTTCTCCAGCGTCCCAGTCGCTGCTGGTACCGGCCGCAACCCCACCTTCGGTACCACCGACGGCGGCGGCGACGCCCGTGGCACCCTCAGCACCTTCCTCTTCCAGTCCTTCGGTGACATCCTGCCCACGCTCATCAACTCCTCCGGTGCCACCCTCCGCACCCTCGATCTCAAGAGCGAAGGCCCCACCAACACCAACATCGCCACCACCATCGCCGGCGCCATCCCACGCGAATCCCGCACTAACGACGTCGGGCAGGACACCACTGTCAGCCAGGCACTCTTCGAAGAAATCAAGCAGCTCGGCATCAACCCCCGCAACCCCACCAGCGGCGAACTGCTCGATCAGCTCTCCGGTTCCGCCACCTTCGACGACTTCCCGCGCCGCTCTCCGCCCACCGCCGAGGACTTCACCACCGTCGTCAACCGTCTCCCCGCCGATCGTGTCACTGATCTGCTCCTGACCTACGACAACGTGATGCGCAAGCCCCTGCTCGATGAGGGCGGCAACCCCGTTCTCGACGAGAACGGCAAGGCCCAGCGTGCCGACCGCCGCAAGGAGATCCTCGACACCCTAAACGCCTCAGTGCGCCGCTATCTCGAATCCACCGGTGCCAAGGGCGATGTCGATCCGGCCCAGTTCCGAGCGTTCTTGGAGTCTGACGCCAAGGAAGCCCAGTCTCTGGAGTTTGTCCAGCAGTTCGAGGTTCTCCTCGACAAGCTCGATCAGATTGGGCTCACCAGCCGCGAAATCATCCAGGCAAAGGCCAGCATGCTCCGCTCCGTCCGCCCCCGCGGATTCCGCACCATCGAGCAGTTTGAGACCATGATCCGGGCCAACTCCACGAAAACCGCTCGCGCGTCCCGATAGTTTTCTCACCTCCCACCGCTCCCGGACCGATGTTCTCGGTCCGGGCCGCGCTTTCGATCCGGGATTCATCCCCATGGCCACCCCCGGCCAGGTCAAACCCTATTCCTCGCGCGCCCGTGGGAGGCCGATTGGACGTCGAACGTCTTCTTCAACCCGTCTCCGACGCCGACCCTTCCGGCCCGGACCTTTCCTACGACCCCGCGCGCATCGAGCTGGAGACCCTCGCCAAGGGCACCGCCGAGCAGCACATGGGCGATGTCCAGGTCGCCGCCGAGGAACCCAACTGGCGTGACGTCCTCGCCAAGGCCGAGGACCTGTTCGCAAAGAGCAAGGACGTCCGCGTCCTCCTCTGGCTCGCCGTCGCCGAGATTCGCGAGCAAGGCCTCCCGGGCTTTGCCTCCGCAATCAAGCTCGCCCGCGGCCTCAATGAGCGGTTCTGGGACATCTATTTCCCCCGGCTCGACCCCGAAGACAACAACGACCCCACCGAGCGCATGAATGCCCTCGCCTGCATGGGCGCGCCGCCGGACACGATGGGTGATCCCTACAAGGTCATCCGCCGGCTTCGCGAAGCCACGTTCGTCTCACACCCTCAGTTGGGGCGGTTCTCGTTCCGCGACGTCCAGATTGCCCGCGGCGACTTCCCCGCGCCTCCACCAACCGAAGGAGTGCCGCCGCCTCCAGAGCTCCCCGCAATTGAGGGGGCCTTCAGCCAGCTCGCCGAGGACGATCTCAACGCCCTGCTGAAAACGCTGACCGCTGCCAAAGACGACCTCGCTGCCCTGACGGCATTTCTCGCAGAGAAGGTCGGCTTTGACCGCATGGCCCAGCTCGACCCATTGGCCAAAGCCGTGGGCGAGATGGTTGATTTCGTTCAGGATCAGGTCGCCCGCCGATCCGGCGGCACGCCTTCCGGCAATAGCGGGGGGGGTGGCGGATCGGCCACCGGCGGCACTTCGTTCTCTTCCGGCGGCATCGCCCGTTCCGGGGGCGGCACCATCGCCTCAAGCTCCGATGTGGTGCTCGCACTGGAAGACCTGATTCGTTATTATGAACACCACGAAGTGTCCAGCCCCGTGCCGCTCGTCCTGAAAGCCGCCCAGCGGCTGGTCGGCAAGCGATTCCTGGACATCACCCGCATCCTCACACCGGAGGCGATACGACTCGTGGAACAAATGACCGGCGACCCGCAGGAATCACCTCCGTCGTGAACGTCGGGGCGAGTTCTGCGATACAAGAACAACCCATGATTCTGAGAGGCATTTGAAGGGTCGCGATTCCGGATTTCGGATGGGGTGCGGACTCGGCCTCTGATCTCGAACGATTCGGCTGGGGGGCGGGGGCTGAATGGGGAACGGGGTGGGGTGTGCATGGGGACGGATCCCCCGTGGTTCGTGTTCAAGGCGGCCAAACACCAGCCGCAGTTACAGGAAGGGCTCCCGATGGCCAAGTCCAGTTCACAGAAGTTCATCGCCCGCAACCGGGCACCCCGCGTGCAGATCGAGTATGACCTCGAGCTTTACGGCGCGGAAAAGCAGATCAATCTGCCCTTCGTCATGGGCGTGATGGCCGACCTTTCCGGCAAACCCGCCGACGCGCTTCCGGATGTCAAGGATCGCAAGTTCCTCGAGATCGACGTCGACAACTTCGACGAGCGGTTGAAGTCCTGCAAGCCCCGCGTGGCGTTCCAGGTCCCCAACACGCTCACCGGCGAGGGCAACCTCCCTGTTGACATCACCTTCGAGAGCATGGACGACTTCTCGCCGGCCGCCGTCGCTCGCAAGGTGGAGCCACTGCGCAAGCTGCTCGAGGCCCGCACCCAACTGGCCAACCTGCTCTCGTACATGGATGGCAAGAGCGGCGCCGAGTCGCTGCTCGCCAAGGTCATGCAAGACCCGGCGCTGATGCAGGCCCTCGCCTCTGCGCCCAAGCCCAAGGAGGAAGGCAATGGCTGAGTCCCAATCCCAGGGCGCCCCGCATGCCGCGGGCGCGACCATGGAAGTCAACGAGTTCGAGAAACTCCTGAAAAAGGAGTTCAAGCCCAAGACCGACACGGCTACCGAGGCCATCGCCACCGCGGTGCAGACCCTCGCGGCCCAGGCGCTCGCGGGCACCAACCTGATCACCGACGATGCCGTCAAGAGCATCGAGGCCATCATCGCCGCGATCGACAAGAAGCTGACGGATCAGGTCAACGCCATCATCCACAACGAGGACTTCCAGTCGCTCGAAGGCACATGGCGCGGGCTGCATCATCTCGTCAACAACACAGAGACCGATGAGACGCTGAAGATCCGCGTCATGAACATCTCCAAGAAGGACCTCGGCAAAACCTTGAAGAAGTTCAAGGGCACCGCCTGGGACCAGAGCCCCATCTTCAAACGCATCTACGAGGATGAGTTCGGCACACCCGGCGGTTCGCCCTACGGCTGCCTCGTCGGTGACTATCAGTTCGATCACACGCCGCCCGATGTCGAGTTGCTCCAGGGCATCGCCCAGGTCGCCGCCGCCGCCCACGCGCCGTTCATCTCCGCGTCGGCTCCGAGTCTGCTCAACATGGACTCGTGGCAACAGCTCTCGGATCCGCGTGACATCACCAAGATCTTCCAGTCGCCCGAGTACGCCGCCTGGCGCTCGCTCCGCGAGAGCGACGACAGCCGCTACGTGGGCCTCACCGCGCCGCGCTTCCTCGCCCGCATTCCCTACGGCTCCAAGACCAACCCGGTCGAAGAGTTCTCCTTCGAAGAAGACTGCGAAGGCCGCGATCATTCCAAGTACACGTGGGCCAACTCCGCGTATGCGATGGCGACCAACATCACCCGCTCGTTCAAGCTCTACGGCTGGTGCGCACGCATCCGCGGCGTCGAGTCCGGCGGCATGATCGAGGGGCTCCCCGTGCACTCCTTCCCCACCGACGACGGCGGGGTGGACATGAAGTGCCCCACCGAGATCGCCATCACCGATCGCCGTGAGGCCGAGCTGGCCAAGAACGGGCTCATGCCCCTCAGCCATTGGAAGAACACCGACTACGCCGTCTTCGTCGGCGCGCAGTCGCTCCACAAGCCCGAGCAGTACGACGATCCGGATGCGACGGCCAACGCCAACCTCGCCGCGCGTCTGCCCTACCTGTTCGCCACCTGCCGCTTTGCACACTTCCTCAAGTGCATCGTGCGCGACAAGATCGGCTCCTTCAAGGAGCGCGACGACATGGCCAAGTGGCTCAACAACTGGATCATGAAGTACGTCGAGAGCGATCCGGCCGCGGGCGAAGAGGCCAAGGCCAAGCGTCCGCTCGCCGCAGCCGAAGTCGTCGTCGCCGATGTCGAGGGCAACCCCGGCTACTACTCGGCGAAGTTCTTCCTCCGCCCGCACTACCAGCTCGAAGGGCTCACTGTTTCGCTCCGCCTGGTCTCGAAGCTCCCAAGCGCCAAGGCCGGCGGCTGACGTCGCACACGATCTGACCGTCCCACCCGGGGCGCACCTCGCGCCCCGGTTCACACACAGGACACGCACCCCGGGCCCATCGGCCCACCGGAGAACCGCCCATGGCAACGGACATGTTCATCAAGTTCAACAAGATCATCGAGGGTGACTCCACCGACTCGAAGCATCAGAAGTGGATCGAAATCGAAGAGGCGACGTTCGTCACCAAGCAGACCTCCGGCGGCGCGTCTTCCGCCCACGGCTCGCCCCTCGCCGGCCGCGGCGACTTCGACAACCTCCGCATTGTCAAGCACCTCGACTCGTCCAGCGCCGCCATCAACGTCAACTGCGCCAAGGGCACGCACTTCGAAGAGATCACCGTCGAGTTCTGCCGGCCCATGGGTGAGAAGACCACCTACATGAAGTTCGTCCTGAAGGATTCGGTCATCCAGAAGATCGAGACCGCTGCCTCCAGTGGCGACGACGCGGTGCCTAAGGAAACCATCGAGATCCGCTACCTCACCATGCACTGGATCTACACCCCCACCGACCCGACCGGCGGCGGCAAGAAGGGCTCCGACATCAAGAAGGGCTGGTGCACCCGCGAGAACAAGGAAGTCACTCCGTAATCCGAGTGCATCCATCCGAGGCCCGGGCGCAAGCCCGGGCACCGTTGTCTCTCGATCTGCAAGAAAATCACACTTCACGCCCGGGCGCTCACCGCGCCCGGGCGTCTTCCGATTCCGTGAACCACCCTTCCGGAGACACCATCCATGGCCGCCGACATTTTCATGAAGATCGACGGCATCGAAGGCGATAGCAACGACGCGATGCACAAAAAGTGGATCGAGGTCGAAAGCGCGACATTCAGCATCTCCAACGACGACGCCGGCTATGTCCGACCGCGTGGCGGCGGCGGTGGGGGGGAGAGCGGTGGTGGCGAGCAGATCAACCCGCGTCACTCCTCCACGCTCAATGAGTTCAGCATCACCAAGCACGTCGATGTCGCCACCCCCCTCATCGCGCTGGCCTGCTGCGATGGGCGCAACATCAAGTCCGTCACGATCGACTTCTGCCGACCAATCGGGGAAAAGATCGTCTACTTGAAGTACGTGCTCCTCTCCTGCGGGATCACCAGCACCTCGCTGAAAGATGGGTCCTCCGACGATCCCATTCCCAAGGAAGAGCTCAAGATCAAGTACGCCGAACTCCACATGATCTACACCCACACCATCGCCTCCGGCGGCGGCAAAGTCGGCCACGACGTCCGCAAGGGCTGGAACCAGGCCGAGCACAAAGAAGTCGTCCCACCCTGATCCTCTTCGCCTCTTGGTGGCACAGGCGTCCCGCCTGTGTTCCTAAAGCCCACGACTCCACCTCCCTTCACCGCGTCACCCCCTCACCGCGTCACTCCTGCCCAAGGCCCCCATGTCCGCCTCGGAACTCCTCAAACAAGGCAACGTTGACGCCGCCCTGCAAGCTCTTCAGCAGGAAGTCCGGGCCAAGCCCGCGGACCCGAAGCTGCGTGTCTTCCTGTTCCAACTTCTCGCCGTTCGAGGCGAGTGGGATCGTGCGCTCAACCAGCTCAATGTCGCCGCCGAGATGGACCCGACCACGCTGCTCATGGCTCAGGTCTGTCGGCCCGCGATCGAGTGCGAACTCTTCCGCGCTGATGTCTTCGCCGGCAAACGCGCCCCGCTTCTATTGGGTGAGCCCGACCAATGGGTCGGGATGATGATCCACGCCAATCAGTACGACGCTCAGGGCCAGCACGGCCCAGCCGCCGAGCTCCGCGCCCAGGCCCTCGATCTCGCTCCCGCCGTCCCCGGCACACTCACGCTCGGGAGCAAGGAAGAACCCCGCACCGAGAGCTTCAACTGGATCGCCGACGCCGATTCGCGTCTGGGCCCAATGCTCGAAGCCGTGATCGACGGCCGCTATTACTGGGTCCCCATGCACCGCCTCGCCCAGATCACGCTGGAATCTCCCGCTGATCTGCGCGATGCCGTCTGGCTCCCGGGTCGCATCAAGCTCACCAACGGCGGCGACAAGCTCGCGTTCTTCCCCGTCCGCTATCCCGGCACCGAATCTTCCCCCGACGGCATGCTGCGCCTCGCACGCAAGACCGATTGGCGCCAGGCCCCTAGCCAAGACACCTATTTCGGCCTTGGCCAGCGCGAGCTGGCGACCGACGCCGACACCCATCCGTTCCTGAGCATCCGCACGATCCAGTTCACCACGGGCTGATCCCTCGCACCCTCTGTTCCCCCGCCCGCCATGGCCGAACTCACCAACCGCGAACGCATCCAGCCCTGCCTGCTCGATCGTCTGACCGACGAAGAGCCGCAGACCAAGGTCGAGAGCCGCGACAAGCGCGTCATGACCTCTCAGCAGGTTCGCCGTTCGGTCATGCGCGATCTCGCGTGGCTCTTGAACACCAGCCAAAGGTTCAGCCGCGGCGAACTCGATGACTTCCGCCAGGTCGCCACAAGCGTCATCAACTACGGCATCCCCGACATGGTCGGGCTCACCGCCTCCGGCGTTGATCCGGCGAGTGTCGAGCGCCGCATCCTTGAGGCCATCCAGCTCTACGAGCCCCGCATCATGCGCCGCGGGCTGGCGATCCGCGCGGTTGCCGATCAGGAGCAGATGTCGCCCAACGCCGTGAGCTTTGAGATCAAGGGCGACCTGTGGGCGCAGCCCCTTCCGGAAGCGATGTACGTCAAGACCTCCGTCGATCTGGAAACCGGACAGGCGAGCGTCCAGGACAAGCCGTATGGATAGACGCCTGCTCCGCTATTACGACCGCGAACTGGCGCATCTCCGCGAGACCGCGGCGGAGTTTGCGCGCGAGTTTCCGAAAGTCGCCGGGCGTCTTGGGCTCGAACAGTTTGAGTGCGCCGACCCTTACGTTGAGCGGCTGCTTGAGGGCTTTGCGTTTCTCACCGCTCGCGTTCAGCTCAAGCTCGATGCCGAGTTTCCGCGCTTCACCCAGGGGCTTCTCGAAACCGTCTACCCGCACTATCTCTGCCCCACGCCCTCGATGTGCGTGGTCCAGTTCAATCACGACAAGGGCGAGGCGTCGCTCATCGAAGGCGTCACGATTCCCCGCGGCCGCGCTCTGCGCAGCCCCATCGGAAAGGGCGAGAACACCGCCTGCGAGTATCGCACCGCCCATCCCGTCACCCTCTTTCCGCTGCAGATCACCCAGGTTGAGTACCACACCCGCGGCCTCGCCGCAGTCGGCGCGGCCGCCGGGGCCCATATCTCCGGAGCCAAGGCGGCCATCCGCATCCGTCTCGCCGCGACCGCCGGTGCCACGATCAATGCCATCAAGTGCGACAAGCTCGTGCTGCATCTGACGGGCATGGGCGGCACACCGGGGCGCATCTACGAACAGATCATTTCCAAAGGTCTTGGCGTCAGCGTCCAGCCGATCAAGCAGCCCGTGCCCTGGTCCGAGTTCGGCCCCGCGCTCACGCCCGGAAGCGACTCCGGTTCCATCCGCAGCGTGGGCTTTGAAGACGACCACGCGCTGCTTCCCGTGGGCCCGCGCTCGTTCCAGGGCTATCGCCTGGTGCACGAGTACTTCGTCCTGCCCCAGCGGTTCATGTTCGTCGAACTCACCGGGCTGCGCAAGGGTTTTTCGCGCTGCACCGACACGCAGGTCGATGTGGTGATCTTTCTCTCCGATGTGGATCTGCAGCTCGAGAACGCCATCTCTGCCGCGAACTTCCAGCTTCACTGCACGCCGACGATCAATCTGTTTCCGAAGCGTCTGGATCGCATCCATGTCTCCGATCGCTTCGCCGAGTTCCACGCCGTGCCCGATCGCACGCGCCCGCTGGACTATGAGGTCTATGACATCGCCGCGGTCGAGGGCTATACCGAGGGCGCCAAGCCCGTGCAGACGTTTCGCCCCTTCTACGCCGCGATCGATGACGATGCCGACCAATCCTCCATGGCCCGCGCGTATTTCGCCCTCAACCGCCTCCCACGCACCCCGTCTTCGAAAGAAGAACTCCAGGGTCGTCGCTCCAGCTACGCCGGCAGCGAGGTCTACATCTCTCTCGTCGATGCCCACAGCGCGCCGTATCGCGCCGACCTCAAACAGCTCGGCGTCGAAGCCCGCTGCACCAACCGCGATCTTCCCCTCCGCATGCCCGTCGGCAAAACCGCCAGCGATTTCCGTCTCGACGAGGGCGCTCCGGTTGAGAGCATCAAGGTGCTCGTCGGCCCCACCGCGCCAAGAGCATCGGTCGCCGAGGGCGAGACGGCGTGGCGCATCATCAGCCACCTCGCGCTGAACTACCTGTCGCTGGCCGACACGCCCGCGACATCGCCCGGTCCCGCCGCGCTCGCCAATCCTCAGGCTGCCCCTGTGGCCGCAGGCGCGAGCGCACTGCGCGACATCCTCAAGCTCTATGCGGACACCGCCGACGCGGCAACGCGCAAGCAGGTCGATGGCGTGAGGACCATCGCCTCCAAACCCATCGTTCGGCGCGTGCCCACCCCAGGCCCGATCGCCTTCGCCCGTGGCCTGGAGATCACCATCACCCTCGATGAAGACGCCTTTGAAGGCGTCGGCTGTTTCACCCTCGGAGCCGTGCTCGAACAGTTCTTTGCCAAGTACGTCTCACTCAACTCCTTCACCGAAACCGTTGTCCGGACCTCGGACCGCGGCGAGATCATGCGATGGCCGACCCGGATCGGACGACGCCCAACGGTCTGATGCAGGCGCTGCACGAGCAGCCGTTTGCATTCGACTTCTTCCAGGCCATGCGCCGCATCGAAGCGGTGCATCCGGACGCCCCGCGCACCGGTTTTTCCCAGCGTCTCAGCGATGATTCCATCCGGTTCGCGCAGGAACCATCCCTCTCCTTCGCGCCTTCCACCATCTTTGACGTCAAGCTCCCGGACCCGGATAAACCCGGCCCGCCCGTGCCGCGCCTCTTCGTCACCTTTCTCGGTCTCATGGGCGCCAACGGCCCGCTCCCGCTGCATCTGACCGAACACGCCCGCGATCGCGAACGAAACCACGCCGACCCGACCTTCGCGCGCTTCCTCGACATCTTCCACCATCGCGCGATCTCGCTCTTCTACCGCGCCTGGGCCAGTTGCCAGAAGACCGTGAATCTCGAACGCGAGCACGATCCCGCGGGCGATCGCTTCGCGCTCTTCGTCGCCGCGCTCTACGGCATGGCCATGCCCTCGCAGCGCTTCCGCGACGCTGCGCAGGACTCCGCGAAGGGTTATTTCGCCGGTCGCCTCGCCTCGCAGACGCGCTGCGCTGAAGGCCTCCGCTCAATCATCCAGGAGTACTTCAAAGTCCCCGTCGACATCCAGCAGTTCACCGGCCAGTGGCTCGCCCTGCCCGAAGATTGCCACCTCAAGCTCGGCAAGTCTCCCTCCACAGGCTCCCTGGGCACCACGGCCATCGTCGGCTCGTCCATCTGGGAGTGCCAGCAGAAGTTCCGCGTCACCCTCGGCCCGCTCTCCCTCGCCGAATACGAAAAGATGCTCCCGTCGGCCTCATGCCGATCCCTCAAACGCCTTCGCGATTGGGTCCGGCTCTACACCACCGACGAACTCAGTTGGGATCTCAAACTCATCCTCAAGGCCCGCGAAGTGCCCCGCATTTCCCTCGGCAAGTTCGGCCGCCTCGGCTGGACCACCTGGACAAACTCCGCCCCAGAAACCCGCGATCGCGCCGACCTCACCCTTTCACCACAGACCATACCGCTCTAACACGCCTTTTCATCCGGTGGCACAGGCGTCCCGCCTGTGTGCCCTCTCTCGCTCAACCACAAGTCGGAGTCTCCCTCCATGTCCGGAATCAGCATCGCATCCCTCTTCGGCCGCGTCGACAAGCTCGTCTACCGCTCCATGGAGGCCTCCGCCACCTTCGCCAAGCTGCGCGGCAATCCCTATGTCGAACTCGTCCACTTCTTCCACCAGATCCTCCAGCTTCAGGATTCCGACATCCATCGCATCATCAAGAAAGCCGGCGTCGATCCCGCCATTCTCGCCCGCGACATCGTCGAATCGCTCGACAAACTCCCACGCGGCGCGGGCTCTGACCTCTCGTTCTCCAACCGCCTCGGCGACGCATTCACCCAGGCCTGGATCGCCGCTTCACTCCGCTTCAGCTCGCCGCTCATCCGCTCCGGCCACGTCATCGTCGGCATCCAGCAAGACCCCTCGCTCCAGAGCATGCTCCCCGGCATCTCACGCGAGTTCAAGAAGATCTCCGAAGCCGACCTGCTCGCCCAGTACGACAAGATCGTCGCCGGCTCTCCCGAAGACGCGCTCATCGCCGACGCGAAATCTTCAGGAGAAGGCGCCGCACCCGGCGAGACCAGCGGGGCCATTCCCCCGGCCGCCATGGGCAAGGGCGAAGCGCTCAAGCGTTTCACCGTCAATCTCACCGACAAAGCCCGCAAGGGTGAACTCGATCCGATCGTCGGCCGTGACGAAGAGACCCGCCAGGTCGTCGACATCCTCATGCGTCGTCGCCAGAACAACCCCATCCTCACCGGTGAAGCCGGCGTGGGCAAAACTGCCGTCGTCGAGGGCTTTGCCCTCCGCATTGCTTCCGGCGACGTTCCACCGCCGCTGAAAGACGTTGAGCTTCACACCCTCGACCTCGGTCTTCTCCAAGCTGGCGCGAGCATGAAGGGCGAGTTCGAGGAGCGTCTGCGTCAGGTCATCGAAGAAGTCCAGAAGTCCCCCAAGCCCATCATCCTCTTCATCGACGAAGCCCACCAGCTCATCGGTGCCGGTGGTGCCGCCGGCCAGAACGACGCCGCCAACTTGCTGAAGCCCGCCCTCGCCCGCGGCACCCTGCGCACCGTCGCCGCGACCACCGCCGCCGAGTATCGCAAATACTTCGAGAAAGACCCCGCGCTCACCCGTCGCTTCCAGGTCGTGAAAGTCGACGAACCGAGCGAAGCCAAAGCCCTGCTGATGATGCGCGGCGTCGCGTCTTCTCTTGAAAAGCACCACAAGATCCAGTTGCTCGATGAGGCCCTCGAAGCCGCCGTCAAGCTCAGCCACCGCTACATCCCCGCCCGCCAGCTTCCCGACAAAGCCGTTTCCCTCATCGATACCGCCTGCGCCCGCGTCGCCGTGGGCCAGCACGCCGTGCCCCCCGAGCTCGACGATTCGCGTCGCCGGATCGAATCGCTGAACACCGAACTCGGCATCATCGATCGCGAGATGGCCGTCGGGCTCGATCACACGCGTCGCAAGGCCGAAGTCTCCGCGTCGCTCGTCACCGAGAAGACCCGCGCCGCCGAACTCGAGAAACGGTGGGCCGAAGAGAAGACCCTCGTCGACAAGATCCTGAACATCCGCGCCAAGCTTCGCATCGGATCAGACAAAGTCGAAGGCACCGGCAGCAAGGTCGAAGCCGCCGCGGCCACCGCATCACCCCCCGCTGCCGCGCAAGGCGCACTCTCCGACGCCGACCGCGCCAAGCTCCTCGAAGAACTCAAGTCGCTCCAGTCCGACCTCTCCAAGCTCCAGGGCGAAAAGCCCTTGATCCAGCCCAGCGTCAACGCCGGGGCCATCGCCTCAGTCGTCGCCGACTGGACAGGCGTCCCCGTGGGTCGCATGGTCAAGAACGAGATCGAGAGCGTTCTGCATCTCGCCGACGTGCTCGAAAAGCGCATCATCGGCCAGCGCCACGCACTCGACGCCATCGCCAAGCGCATCCGCACCAGCCGCGCAGGGCTTGACAATCCCAACAAACCCATCGGCGTCTTCATGCTCGCCGGCACCTCAGGCGTCGGCAAAACCGAGACCGCTCTCACCCTCGCCGAGACCCTCTTCGGCTCAGAGACCTCACTCATCACCATCAACATGAGTGAGTATCAGGAAGCGCACAAGGTCGCCACCCTCATGGGCTCGCCCCCCGGCTACGTCGGCTACGGCGAGGGCGGGGTCCTCACCGAAGCCGTCCGCCGTCGCCCCTATTCCGTTGTCCTTCTCGACGAAGTCGAGAAAGCCCACGGCGACGTCCACGAGATCTTTTTCCAGGTCTTTGACAAGGGCTGGATGAAGGACTCCGAAGGCCGCGACATCAACTTCCGCAACACCATCATCCTTCTCACCACCAACGCCGGCTCCGATCTCATCATGAGCATGTGCAAGGACCCGGAACTCCTCCCAGACACAGATTCCCTCGCCAAGGCCCTGCGCGAGCCGCTGCTGAAGGTCTTCCCCGCGGCGCTGCTCGGGCGCGTCGTCACGATTCCCTACTACCCGCTCTCCGACGACATGCTCATCAGCATCATCAAGCTGCAACTCGGCCGCATCGCCAAGCGCGTGAGGGAATCCCATCGCGTTCCGTTCACCTATGACGACGCCGTGCTGAAGACCATCATGTCCCGCTGCACCGAGCGCGAGTTCGGCGGCCGCATGGTCGACGCCATCCTCACGCAGACCATCCTGCCCAGAATGAGCGACGAGTTCCTCCAGCGCATGATCTCCGGCCAGCCCATCTCCCGCGTCCATGTCGGCATCGGAGAAGACAAAGACTTCGCGTATAGCTTCGAGTGATCGTGCCATGGATCATCCCTACTCCCCATACCGCAACATCATCGTCCGCACGCCGGACAACTACGCCTTCTGGCGTTCGTGGCATCGTGGCGTCGTCGGCTGTCTCAACGAAATCGCCCGCGTCCGCGTTGGCTACGAAATCCTGCAGGCCATCGCCCACGCGCCCTTCAACCAGATCATCGTCCCCAATCCCGCCCTTCCCCACGACGATGGCGGCGAGACCCTCTGGGGCTATCGCCCCGAATACTGCAACGCCTTCGCCGATCCGCCCCCTCCCATCTACCGCCGCGGCTACTCCGCAGACATCTTTGACGAAGGTCTCGAAGCCCTCGGCATCATCCACACCCCCGGCACCGGCTCTGATAGCGAGATCACCTTCAACCCCCACGCGTGGGATGGCTCCACCCGCTGTACCCACGGTGCCGTCGCCGGTGTCGGGCCACATCAGATCCTTCTGCACGAGATGCTCCATGCCTACCGCTTTCAGCACGGCTTCACCAACCTCGAATCCACCGGTGACGGCTATGACAATCTGGAAGAGTACTTCGCCATCGTCGTCGCCAACATCTACATCTCCGGCGCCGACGGCGCATCGGCTCGCCTCCGCGCCGATCACCACGGCTTCACCGCACTTACCGCCGCACAAGTCGCCTCGTTCCGCACCACGCCCCCGAATCCCGCCCGACTCACTCAGATTCAAAGCGACGTGCCAGACCTCGTCTCTCGCCTTCGCGCTCTCCCGGTAGACGTCTGCGCCTTCAATCCCTTCCGCCCTTCGGTCGCCGTCACCCCCGGATCCGCCGTGCTCGAAGACGACGAGTTCGCCGGCGAACCACAGGGCTGATCCCGTCTCCGGATTTCGTTCAGAGGATTTCCACCATGCCCCGCGCCACCCAAGCCAATCGCCAAGCCAAGCTCTTCGTCCCTTCCCTCGGGACCGATGTGCTCCTGCTCCGGCGCATGCGATTCACCGAGATGCTCGGCCGCCCATACACCATCAGCATCGAAGCACTCTCCGAACGCGATGATCTCACCGCCGAAGAAGTCCTCGGCGTCTCCGCATACGTTGAACTCAACGTCACCGAGTCCGTCAAGCGCAACTTCCACGGCTACATCGTCTCTCTGGCCCAGACCGGGTTCGACAGCGATCTGCTGCGCTATCAGCTCACCATCGCGCCATACCTCTGGCTGCTCTCGCGACACACCGATTGCCGCATCTTCCAGAACCAGACCGTCCCAGAGATCATCAAGCAGGTCTGCGCCGACGCCGGCTACACCGACATCGACGACGCAGGGCTCTCGGCCACATACAACCCGTGGGAATACTGCGTCCAGTACCGCGAGAGCGACCTGAACTTCATCTCGCGACTCATGGAGCAGGAAGGCATCTACTACTGGCTGGAAAGCGGCACCGACAAAGAAGTGCTCAAACTCGCCGACTCTCCCGCCGCCCACGCCCCGCAGGCCGATCTCGCCACCATGCCCTTCCGCGGACGCACCCGCGGGGGCACCATTCCCAACAGCGTCACCGCGTGGCGCACAAGCAAAACCCTGCAGCCCGGCGCGTACGCACAGATCGACTACAACCCGCTCACGCCAAGGACCGACCTCTTCGCGCCCTACCAGCAGCCCAAGGGTCACGCCCACGATGCACTCGAGATCTTCGAGTTTCCCGGCGAATACCTCCTTCCCGCGGATGGTTCCCGCCTCAGCACCATCCGCCTCCAGGAACTCCACGCCGGCTACGAACGCTGCGATGGCGAGACCAACGCCCGCGATCTCCGCGTCGGCCGAACCTTCAAGCTCGAAGAGTTCCCGCGCGAAGATCAGAATCGCGAGTATCTCGTCACCACCCTCAATGTCGATGTCGACAACGACGACTATCTCCCCTCATCCCGCGGCACGATCAAGTTCAACTGCTCCTTCACCGCCATCGACGCCCAGACCCAGTTCCGCTCACCCCGATCCACCGCCAAACCCGTCGTCCAAGGCCCCCAGACGGCCTTCGTCGTCGCCCCCAATGACGAAGAGATCCAGGCCGACGAACACGCCAGAGTCCGCGTGAAGTTCCACTGGGATCGCTACGGCGACCCCGCCCAGGGTGACACCTCCTGCTGGATCCGCGTCGCCCAGGTCTGGGCCGGAAAGAAGTGGGGCGCACAGTTCATGCCCCGCTCCGGCCAGGAAGTCATCGTCGAGTTCTTGGAAGGCGACCCCGACCGCCCCATCATCACCGGCCGCGTCTACAACGGTGAAGCCAAGCCACCGTACGACCCCAAGGGCGCAGACTCCAAGACGATGTCGACCATCAAGTCGCTCTCCAGCCCCGATGGCGGCGGGTTCAACGAACTGAGGTTTCAGGATAAGAAAGATCACGAGCAGATCCTCCTCCATGCCCAAAAACGCATGGACCATGTCGTACTTGCCAATCTATACGAACGCGTCGGAGGCTCTCGTGAAGTCCGCATCGGCTATGAAGAGTCCGGTGACCACAACACCCTCATTCACCGCGACATCAACCACCGCATCAAGGGAGGCCACTACGATCTTGTCGACAAGAAACTTCACGAGAACGTCAAGGACGAAGTCGTTCAGGTTTTCGAGAAAACCCAAACCACCGTCGTCACCGATCGCGCCACCCTCAACGCCAAAGAAATCGTCCTTGAAGGCCAGCAACTCGTCAGCATCAAGGCCGACAAGTTCGTTGCCCAGGGTGCCCAGTCCGCCAGCGTGAAGGCCGGCTCGGTCAAGATCGAAGGCACGCAGAACATCCACCTCAAGTGCGGCGCAAGCTTCATCTCTATCACTCCCAGCGGCGTCTATGTCTCCGGTCCAACCCTCTTCCTCAACTCCGGCGGTGCCGCTACTCCCGCCGAAGCCCCCGCTACAGCCCAAGATCCCACTCTCGAAGAACCCCTCGAAGCCGCATCGGCCACCGCCGCCGACCCAGGCCAGCGCACCGGCTATGCCGGCGGAGCCCCTCGCACCCGCACCTCTCGCACCGTCCCCATCCGTCGCGCCCCGGAACCCCCGCCCCCGCCCCCGCCGCGCCCAACGCCAAGACCAGACAACCGCGAACGCCGATTCGTCAGCATCGAATGGGTTGAGCCCGAAACTTGGTGCGGCGAGCCCGCCACCCTCCGCGGTACTACCTCCGGTTATACCGACGGCGAAGCGGAAGCTGCTCAAGTCCGCAATGTCATCGACGGTGCCACCATCGCCGGCATCAACCTCGCCATTGCTTCAAATGCCTTCTCCCAGCCCGTCGAAGTCAAGGACTGGCTCCCCCGTCGCTCCGGTTCGGACTACGAGGTTCACCGCGACGAAGATGGTTTCGCCGCAGGAATGAAAACTCCGCGCCCGATCAAGATGAACTTCATCCCGAACCTCACTCGCACCGAATGCACCATCGGGATCGCCCACTTCTTCATGACCGTTACCAACTTCGAGGCCAAAGTCGAAGGTGCCATCACCTACGTCAAGGGTTGGATCCAGTTCCTCATTTCTCTGGGCAACACCGTTCCCGCGGCCACCGGCGGCAATGCCGGTGTCAACTTCGGGCCAGCGAATCCCGCAACATTCTCCGGCTCCGATTGGCGCTTCGCCAAGAACGACACCTCCTCGCCGACCGGCATGAGCTATTGGGATGGCACCGCCTGGCAGTCCGTGCCCGCGACATGGACCGATCCCAACAGTGTCCGCCTGTACCCCATCGGCATCTGGCGCGAGGGCACGTCCAACAAGGCCCAGTTCGGTAACAACTGGCCCGAAACTGTCCCCGCCTGGGGCGCTCCAGAGAACACTACCCGCTCCTCCACACTTCCCACCTGGATCAGCAACATCAACTCCACCTGGACCCACAAGTTCGATCTCAAACGCCAAGGCTGCGCCAGTTCCGACAAGTCCTGTTGCAAGTACACCGTTAAAGCCACCGTGTCCTTTACTGAGGTCGCCTCCCGCTCCGGCAAGACCATCGTTCTCGCCGCCAACAACGCCCGCTCCAACGCAGGTGCTTGGTCCCTCGGTGATAACCGCCCAGGTATGCCCCCTCACGAGTTTGGTCACCACCTCGGCAATCCCGACGAATATGCCGGCGGTGTCGGTGTCGACGCCTCTCTCAACAGCGACGGCGCCACCGCCGGTATCGACCCAAACTCCATTATGGGCACCGGCCTCAACATGGACGGCGTCAAGAAACGCCACATGAACACCATCTGCCAGCACATGGCCAACATGGTCTCCGCCCAAAAAGGCAAGTCCTTCACCTACGACGCCATCGCACACACATGATCCTCCTCGCCGCACTCCCGCTCACCGCCGTCCTGGCCATCGCATCGCCTGGACTTCCTCCTGAGAACGACATGAGCACCCAAACCACATCCCCGCAGCCCGCCGCATCACCTCCCGACCGCCCAGAAGCGAAATCCTTCAACCTCTCTTTCCGATCTGCCGTCGGTGTCCAAGTCTCCAAAGAACTCCAATCTTGGACTACCGTCACCCTCGTTCGCGGCCCTTCCCGCGCCGCCTCCATGGTCATCACCCGACATAACAATGATCTAATCGGCCGCCCCATCGGCCTCTTCTCCGGCACCCTGACCACCGACGCCGTCGAACGCCTCACTTCCGCGATCAATAACGTCAAGTGGAGCGAACTCCCGCAGCCGGAAAAAGGCGATGTCACCGCCCCCATGCTCACCCTCGATTACTCCGGCGACGGCAAACTTATCCAGCGATCCTTCAGCGCCCGTAGTCTGGAGTTCATCCGCGCCATCGGACCCGTCATTCACGAACTCAACGAAACCAGCTCTTGGCTTCTGGCACATCCAGACCGGGCCATCGACGTCCAGGTCGAACGCACTCCGGAGGTCGATCCTCCAGTCTTTCGACTCATCATCCGCAACATCGGCAAGGGGCCCATAGCCCTGGCTGACCCACGCGTTCCAACCCGACTCCAAGGCCAGGCCCGAGCGTTCATCCGCATCGCCGACGCTCCTATCAACACCGCCGGGGTCACCGAGATTCCGCCCAATTTTTCGCCGGTCGCCCTGGAGCCACTTCCCGCGGGCGGCAATCCCGATGCTCCGAAGATTCTTCATCAAGGCGAGCGGCTCGTGGTGAGTTCCGTCGCTTGGCCTCGACCTGATCGCGGCGGTGAGTTTCTGGCTCAGGCGGTGTTTGAAGACTATTCGGGCTCTGCCGCGCAGCCTGAAGGAGGGACCCTGGATGCGATTCCCGATCCGGAATCGATCTCGGCGGCCAAGCCGTATGTCGTGCGCGGCGCGGCATTCAGTTCGTATCTTCGATTCCGTTTGGACGCACGCAAAGCCAAGTGAGTTCCCCATGCCCCCAGCAGCCACCGTCGGCGACATGCACACCTGCCCCATGCAGACCCCCGTCCCCCCGGGCGCTCCCATCCCCCACGTCGGCGGGCCGATCACCGGGCCGGGATGCTCAACCGTGCTCATCGGCGGAAAGCCCGCCGCCGTCGTCGGCGACATGTGCATGTGCACCCTCCCCGCTGGGCCCGCACCCGTTGATTCCATCGCCAAAGGCTCCGCGACCGTGCTCATCGGCGGAAAGCCCGCCGCTCGTGCCGGTGATACCTGCACCCATGGCGGGGCCATCGCGCCGCCCGGCGCACCGACCGTGTTGATCGGCGGATAGATATCAGAGCACCCGCACATGCCAGAAGATTGCCGGTGTGCGTTCTGGGGTAAACCTCGCGAACGTACTGCGAACGCACAATGTAAGAACATGTGCCGAGATTGCTTGTTCGCCCTAGACTGTTGCGGAACGCGTGGGTGCGGGGAGACAACAAGGAGGGTGGCCGATGAACACGCTCAAGAGCATCGTGACGGCGGTGGATTTCTCCGCATGCTCCGACGCCGCGCTCGGTCAGGCGATCCGCATCGCATCGTGGAACACCTCCGCAAAGGCGGGCGTGCGGGCCGTCCACGCCATCGAGCCGCTGATGTATGACATCGCGCAGCCCGTCCTGATGTTCCCCGTCCCCAGCATGAACGATCTCATCGGTGAGGCGGATCGCCGGTGGAAAGAGGACCTCGCCAAGTGGCCGGAACTGGGCGAGGTGCAGTTCTCCACCGTCATCGGGCATCCCTCCGCAGAGATCATCCACGCCGCGACGCAGAACGCCGCCGAGCTCATCTGCATCGGCGCCCACAGCACCATGGACGCGGCCCGGGGCGTGGGCGCCGTCGGTGCCGGCGTTGCACGCCACGCGGCTTGCGACGTCCTGCTCGTGCAGGCGCGGCACATCGGGCCCTTCCGCACCATCGTTGCGTGCGTCGACTTCTCGCCCACGTCGCTCGAAGCCGTGGAGAGCGCGCTGCGCATCGCCGCTCAGGACTCGTCGCAACTGCATGTGGTCCACGCCTACCGAGAACCCTGGAATCACGCGGCACAGACCGACGACATCGCACGCCACATGCCGGACTTCGCCGAGAAGTTCCGCGAGAGCGTCCGCGCCAGCCTGGAGAAGTTCTGCTCCCCGCTGGCCCACGAGCTCAAGGCCCTTCGAGCGATCTACCACGCCATCCCCGACCCCTCGCACGCACGAGCCATCGTCCGATTCGCTGAAGCACACTCGGCAGACCTCGTCGTGCTCGGCGCACGGGGGCAAAGCACGCTCCGGCAGATGGTCTTTGGTACGACCGCCGAACACGTCGTGCGGGAAGTGCGCTGCAGCGTGCTTGTGATCAAGCCGAACGTCCCCGAAGGTTCAGAATCCAATCAACCACGAGCTGAAATCGAGCTGCTCAAGCCGGCATTCTGAAAACACGGCTCCAACCCGATCGCTCGACCCCTCCGCATCACCATGCACGCTGCGAGCGAGTCCAGAAAACGCGGCCTCGAACCACGCACATCACTCACGGCTTGAAATACTCAGGCACGCTCTCCCCACGCACCGTCGCCACCCGCTGCCGATAAGGCGACACCAACTGATAGTTCGTCGGCGGCTCGTCATAGCTCTCCAGCATCACCCGGATCAACCCCGCATCCGCCTTCACAAACGAAGCGTGGCCATCCACAAAGCTCACGGTGTACCCGTCCTTCTTGTGGTTGTTCCACGGGTCCGGCCAGTTGTTGATCCCATCCGGTCGCCCATACCCAGGAAGCTGCGACTGGTCGTTGTCATTGTCAACGAACAAGTAGCACTTGTCCGGAAACAGCACCGACTGCTGCGTCTTCAGCACATTCCGCGTGTTCAGATTGAACAGCTCCGGCGCATCGTTCTGTCGCCAGCCCAGTTGCGTGCCGATGCTCTGCCCCGTGTCCGCCACCCACGCCGTGCCATCCAGGTACTTCCCGGCCGTGAACCACCCGCGAAACTCGTACGAGTGCCCGCCAACCGTGTCACTTCCATCCACCGCCGCAAAGAACGTGTCGCGGATGAAGTCTCGTGTGTACAAGTCCACAAACTGCTGCCCCAGTTCCTCCGACATCTGCCGATCCGACCGCACGCGGTTCCGCGTGCTCGGACAGATCGCAACGCCATAGTCGCTGATGTACTCCGGAAACAACCACCCGATGTTGTCTTCCCAGTCAAACAACGCGGGCATGAAATACCCCGTCTTGACATCGTTCGAATACGCATTGCTCGCCAGCGCCATCTGCCGCGTGTTGGAGAGACACTTCGCCCGCCGACCCGATTCCCGCGCCGACCCGAGCGCGGGAAGCAGCAACCCGATGAGCAGCGCAATCACCGCGATCACGACGAGCAACTCAATCAACGTGAACGCCCGCGCCCCATACCGCGACCCGCTCGCCCGCGTACGAGCAAGAAAACCCTCAGAGGATAAAGGCACGCGGCCTCCCATCGCGGATTGAGTTTATCACACATTTCTCCCCTCGCCCCGCCTCGGGTGGCACGCTCGTCCCGAGCGTGTGCATGGACTTTTTCACGGCCTTCGCCATTCGCCCCGGCCCCCCCAACCCCCCCCGCACCTCGTACGTCCATCACTGATCCAACACACAATCCCCTTGGGCATTCCGCCCCCATGCGGTA
>JAIEOW010000110.1 GCA_019750095.1 Phycisphaerales bacterium | reverse complement strand
ACGTTTGCGCGAGCCAGGGGCTGACGCTGGTGAACTTCCGCCCGCGGCCTTCGCCGCTGCCGCCGACGCGGTTGAGCGACCCGTTTGCGGGTGCGATTCCGACGACGACGACGGACCTTGCGCCGTTCACGATGGACTCGGTGGCACCGACGATCACGTGCGCTCCGAACATCACGATCAATGCCAACGCTGGCGGGTGCACGGGCACGCTGAACTTCACCAACGACTTCAGCACGGCCCCGACGCTGAGCGCCACTCAGGCCCCGGGCGTCTGGTACACCGATCGCTATGCCCCTGCGGGCTTCACGAGCGGTCCGGTGCCGGGTGGCACGGGTCTGGTGCACAGCATCTCTTCGGCGGATTCGTCGGCGAATCGCCCGCCGGCCTTCAATAGCACGTTCTACAGCACGCAGGGCCGCAAGTTTGACATCGACATGCCCGCGGGCTTCAAGCTGGGGATCGATCTGTACGTGCCGGGGTCATGGGCGACGGACATCCGCCGCGCGGACATCTGGGGCACGGCGTTTGATGCTCAGAATGCGATCTCGGGCTTCCCGATCATCGGGTTCACCTCGTTCAATGTCGCGGACACGAATGCGAATGCTCCGTCGCTTCCGGCGCAGCCGCGCTGGCGCGTGTGGGATACGACCAACGGGGCGTGGGTGAACCTCCCCGACGCGGTGAACTACAACGCGTGGAATCGTCTGGAGATCGAGTTGACGGCGACGAGCTGGGTCTATCGCCTGAACAACGCGGTGGTCGCGACGTTCCCCAATGGCGGCAGCATCCGCATCGGCAACACGATCGTGCAGGCGTTCAACTTCAGCCAGTCCTATGACGTGAACTGGGACAACCTGACCTTTGGCCCGCAAGGCCCGGTCGCGACGGACAACTGCGAACTCGCGCTCAACTACGTCCGCTCCGACAACGCGCTGCTCACGCTGAACGATCCGTTCCCCTCCGGCACGACCAACATCACATGGACGGCGACGGATTGCTCCGGCAACACGTCCTCGTGCGTGCAGACCGTTACCGTCAATGCGACGAGCACCTTCAACACGACGGTCGAACTCAGCGGCGTCTCCAGCGGCACCTTCACACGCTGCATCTCGTTCCAGTTCTTCGGCGGCTGCCCGAACCCGGCGCAGACCGTTGACGCGCTGGTCACGTTTGTGAACGGCACTGGTACCGCGAGCATCTCCGTGCCGTGCGGCAGCTACACCTGCGTGACGGCCCGCGACAAGCGGCACACGCTCCGCCAGACGGCTTCTCTGGGCGTGTCGATGGGCAACTACTCGGCCTCGTTCACCGGCACTGACGCGCTCCGCGGGGGCAACCTGAACGACGACTCGTTCGTGGACATCCTGGACTTCGGCGGATTCGTCGGACAGTTCGGCGTGAACTATGGCACGGGTGACACCACCTGCGCCACGCCCTTCCTGCACGCGGATATCTCCGGCAACGGCTCGGTGGGCGTGGAGGACTACACCTTCATCCAGTTCAACTTCCTGGCGTTCAACGAGAACAACTGCTGCGGCAACCTGCTGATGGTCGCGCCGAATACGCCGGGTGGCCCGGTGACGGACATCTCCGTCGCCCAGCTCGTGGCCGGCAACATGTGGTCGTCGGCCCGCGGCGACCTGAACCGCGACGGGCAGCTCAACGTCCAGGACGTGGCGCTGTTCAACGTTCGCGGCATGAACACCTGCGTCGCCGACTTTGACAACGACGGCGGCGTCGCTGTGCAGGACCTGTTCACCTACATCAACTCCTGGTTCGCCGGACAGCCGGCGGCCGACATGGATCGCAACGAGTCGCTCGACACGACCGACCTGTTCACGTTCCTCAATAGCTGGTTCCGCGGCTGCTAAAGCCCGCAGGCCACGCGACGCAGCCCCCGGAGATGAACTCTCCGGGGGCTGTTTTGCTTTTGCGGTTGATACGCTTGTACATGGAACTGGACCCTGCCGTGCTCTCGATCGCTGACCGGTACAAGGTGCTCATCGGGGTGATCGTGCCGAGGCCGATCGCGTTTGTGTCCACGATCAGCCCGGATGGGCGGGCGAACCTCGCGCCGTTCAGCTTCTTCAGCGGCGTGGGGTCCAATCCGATGACGCTGCTGTTCTGCCCGGCGAACAACGCCGACGGGTCGGAGAAAGACACGCTGCGCAATGCCAAGCCGGTGAGCGAGGGAGGCGTGGGTGAGTTTGTGGTGAACGTGGCGAGCGAGAAGTATGAGCGGCAGATGGCGGCGTGTGCCGAGCCGCTGAAGTATGGCGAGAGCGAGTTTGAGCTGAGCGGGCTGGGGATGTCGGCGAGCGTGGTGGTGAGGCCGCCGCGGGTGCTGGAATCGCCGGTGAGTCTGGAGTGCCGCACGTTGCAGGTGGTGCGGACGAATCCTGGGCAACCGAGCGGCGGCAACATCGTGATCGGCGAAGTGGTGCATGTGCACGTGGCCGAGGGGGTGATGAATGAGCGGCTGCACACCGACCCGGACAAGCTGGGTGCGATCGGGCGAATGGGTGGGGGTGGGTATGTGCGGACGGGAGCGGGGGCGGGAGGGGTGCGGTTTGAGATGGTGATGGGGAGGAAGGCGATCACGGGGTCATAGATCGGAAGCCGAACATCGGGCTGCAAGATCATGGGAATCTGGGGAAGTTCGAGTTTCGCGTCGACCCATCAAAGAGTGCCCTCGCCGCCCGGCGTTGCCCGGGAGGGTGCATGAAACCTGAACAGGGAGTGGTTCAGTTTCAAAAGTGTGCTAGGTTTGAGGCCATCGCGGGGAGTCCCCGCGCACAAGGAGAGAGAGCATGCGTACGAGTGTCATGTTTTTGGCGGTGTCCTGCGGCCTGGTGGTCGGGTCGGTCGCACGCGGCGAGAACCTGGTGTATCAGTCCAACTCGGACCTGGGGTTCTTCACCCCGTTCAACTCGGCGAATGCGAACACGGGCATTCGATATGGGGATTCGGGCTGGGTGCTTGGGCCGGGCCAGCCGGCGATTCAGCTTTCTTGAATCGTGCTGAATCTGGCGACCTCCGGCACGGACATCCCCGCCGGGTCGACGGACATCAAGTTCACGCTCACCGATGGCGATCCGAGCGGGTTCGTGTTCGGCAGCGGCGCGACGCTGTTTCAGACAACGCTGACCAACGTGACGCTTCCGCAGACCTTCGGCAATGCTCCCACGTTCTTTGATGTGGAGATTCCGCTGACGGGCGTTTCGACGCTGGGCGGGTTCAACAACATCGGATTCAGCATCGAGACGCAGAACTTCACCTATGCCGGACAGTTTGGATTCCAGGTCGGCGTGACGACGGGGCCGGGATTCCTGACGAGCAACGCCTCGTTCTACAACGGGGCGAACTGGTCACTGTTCAGCTTCAACCCCAACGTCGCTCAATATGCCTTTCAGGTGTACGAAGTGCCGGCTCCGGGGTCGGCTGCGCTGCTTGGGCTGGCAGGCGTTGTGGCCACGCGTCGTCGGCGACGCTGAGCGCGCTATGCGCGAGCACCTATGATTCAGTTCGGGTGCGTCGGGCGGTCGCCGTCGGGTCTTTGTTGATCCGTCGGAGGAAAGTCCGAGCACGACAGGACACGGTGGTGGGTAACGCCCACCCGCTCGGGATGGATCCGAGTGCGGGACAGTGCCACAGAGAACATACCGCCGATGGCCTTGGGTAACCCCACGCTCCGCGTGGGGAACCCGGGCTCAGGTAAGGGTGAAAAGGTGCGGTAAGAGCGCACCGCTCGCCTGGTGACAGGCGGGGCATGGCAAACCCCACCGCGTGCAAGGTCACGCAGCTTTCGCGGCGTCGGCGCAAGCCACGCCGGCGTGCGGTTCGCACGTTTGGGCGACCAACGAGGGCGGGTAGACCGCTTCAGCTTCGGGCGTGAGCCCAGAGCGAGAGAAATGGCCGCCACGCCGGGAAGGCCGATCGCGAGATCGGAACCGCCCGGCGAACAGAACTCGGCTTACCCAACGCACCCATCCGTGCATCGGCCTCCGGGAAACCGGGGGCCGATGGCCTTTTGGGGGTCTCTGGGATCGATGGCCAAGAGTGTTTGTACACTGGCCGCATGTCGAACGGTGGTGAGAACTCTGCGAACGCGCCCGGACGTGCGACTTCGCGTGCGCTTGTGTGGATGCTGCCGGAGCAGGCGGGGCTGGTGCGCGGGATCGCCGAGGCGGCGGGATTGGCGATCGCGCTGGTGGGCGATGCGAGCGATTCGCGCGGTCGCGGGGCGGACATCGCGGCGGAGCTTGGGGGCGAACAGATCGACGATCTTCGGCGTGCGCTGGCGACGGCGGAGGTCGATCTTGTCCTGCTTGCGGCGGGTACACGGATGGAGGACGCCGCGGCGATTCGTGAGGTCGCCGATCGCGGCGTGCGCGTGGCGACGCTTGAGCCAACGCCCGCGGGCGTGCTGGAAGTGCTGGAACCTTCGGGCGATGGGGCCGCGCAGTCGGGCGATGAGGGCATGGGGCTCTCGCTTGGTCCGGAGCCGATGGATGAACCGGGGATCGACGGGCTGTCGGCACGGGAGTGGGCAACGTTTGTGCCGCTGGCGCGACACGCGCCGGTGATGCGCGGTGCGCATGACGTCATTCAGCAACTTGGCGGGCTGCGGATGGTCAGCGTCCAGGCCTGGGGCGGGCTCGGACAGGGCTCGCTTGGTGCTCGGCTGTATGACGCGATCGAGTGCATCACGTGGCTGCTTGGGCAACCGGAGACAATCGATGCGGCGTTGGTTTCGGCAACGCCGGGTCCATCAGCGGGTGCGCCCGCGACGTCGCCCACGCTGCGCGGGCTTGAAGGGGATCTTTCGGCGACGCTGCGATATTCTGGCGGAGCGGCGGCGGCGATCGCGGCGTCGAGCCGAGCGGGAAGATGGAGCCGCACGATCACGCTGGTTGGCGAGCGCGGGCGGGTGCGGATCTATGACGATGGGCTGGAGTGGATCGACGCCGACGGGAAGATCGTGGAAGCGTCGCGCGATTCCACGCGCATACGCGGAACGGCTCAGGGCGAACCGACGCTGGCACCGGCGGTGCGGGTGATCGCCGAGCAGATCACGCGGCTGATGGATCCATCACGCCCGATTGGCCCGCCGAGCAATGTGCTGAGCGTGCTGGCGACCGCTGGTGCGGCGCTGCTGAGTGCGCGCACGGGTCAGGGTGAGAGTCCGGATGTGATGCTGCGGATGACATGAGGGAAGAGGTCGAGAGGGGGGGAGTTCTAGAGGCAAAGTGAATGCAGCAGACGTGGGCAACTCCGCGCGTTTCACTCGACCTCTTGACCTCTCCGCCTCTTGACCTCTTCTCAGCCCCCTTTACATCCTCGTGCCGTACATCTCCAGATACTGGATCGTCTCGACGAGGACTTTGACCTGGGCCTGGTTGAGGTCGCCGAGGGAGATCATGCCGCAGAGGTGGTGCTGGTTGTCGAGAACGGGGAGGTGGCGGATGCGTTCGGAGCGCATGACGGTGCGGACCTCGTCGAGATCGGTGGAGAGGGCGCAGGTGAGGATGCGAGAGGTCATGACATCGGCGACCTTGGTGGTGCCTGGCGGCCGCTGCTCGGCGACGACGCGGGTGAGCACGTCGCGCTCGGTGAACATGCCGACGGGCACGTCGGGATATCCAGACTCAACGACGACGAGCGCACCGATGCGCCGCTCGTTCATGAGCTTGGCGGCATCCAGCACCGTATCGGAGCGGCAGATGGTGTGCACGCCCGCCCCCTTGGCGTTCATCAGGTCGGCGACGTTTGGCATGGCGTGACTCCACGAGAGAGCACGAGGACTTTGGACGGCCATAGACAAGAGGCCGCCAGCATGAGTTCCTGCACGACGTGGCCCATTCACGGGCCAAAGCACCACCATACTCGCCGACGCACGCCTTGGCGTCAGAACAACGATTCGCGGGTGATGCTTCTGTAGTATGCCAAAGTCTGGTACAAAGTGAAAGAGCAGAATGTGATTATCCACCGAGTTTGATGATTCAGAATCTCCACGGACCACTGCGAGCATGCACCAACACCCATCAGCTTCTCGGCCGAATAATCGGGCTCGCGACGGCGATCTCAGAAGCACTCGCCTCGGATGGCTCGTTTGGGGGGTATTTGCCGCAGTGGTTTGCGTGCTGGTGCTGCTGAAGGCCGATGCGTTCGTGTTGATCTCAGGGGAACGTGTGCCAGGCCGCGTGATCTCGAGTGATGCGAACTCGATCACGATTCGGCAGATCGATGCGTCGGGAAAGCCACAACGAACGATTCAGAGGTCTGAGATCACGCAGCACAACCGCTTTGGTCATCGGAGCGTTTCGAGTGTGTATGCCAATGCCAGCCGCCAGTGGTGGGCGGGCGAGGGCATGTATGGCGACGATCGCGCGGGCGACGGGACAGTGCACGGGTATTTGTACTTTCCCCAGTCGGCGATTGCGTACACGCCGTTTGCGTATCTGCCGTCGGGGTTGGCCGAGGTGGTCTGGCGGCTGGTGGGGATCGCGGCGTATGCGTGGGGCGTGTGGGGATTGACGCGTCGGCTGTTCTTGCGAGACGCGGGATTCGCGTTTCTGATCGCCTCCGGGCTTGCGATTCCTGCGGCGATGGGGAGCGCGTCGAATGGGCAGACCAATGTGCTGATGGGTGGCGCGATTGCGCTCTCGGCTGTGGCGATCATGGATCGGCGCTGGTGGTGGGCCACGGGGTGGATGGTTCTGCTGGTGATCTGCAAGCCGACGGCGCTGGCGGTGGTCGGGCTTGTCGGGGTTGCGTTCTGGCGGACACTTTCATGGCGGCTGCTGGTGGCGGGGCTTGGCGTGGGCGCGCTGGCGCTCGCGCATCCGTCGCCGAGCTATGCGATCGGGCAGTGCCGCGAGTTTGTGGAGAAGACGCTCTCGGCGGCGGCGCCGGCGGACCTGTATCAGGACATCCGCGGATTGCTTGCCGCGTGGGGGATCACGGCCGTTGAGAATCAGCTCAGCGTGCTTCGAGCGGCGGCGGGAGTGGCGACCCTGGGACTTTCGATCTGGGCGTGTCGGCGGATGAACGCGTTCGGTGCGGCGATGACCGTGTTGACGCTCGGGGCGATCTACATCACGCTGTTCAATCCGCGAACGGAGGGGTTGAGCTATGCGATCATCGGGCCGGTGCTGGCGGCCTGGGCAACGCGCGAGCTGTGGGATCGGCGGTGGCTCAGTGCGGTGCCGCTGGTGGTGCTGTGCATGCTGCTGCAGTTCAGTCGGCAGGTGACGCTGGGCGACCACAACACGTGGGTGCGGCCGTTGGGGGCGTTGGTGTTTCTGGCGTGGGTGGCGTGGGAAGTTGTGCGGGGAAGCAAGTGGCCAGTGAAGGCGATTGAAGGTCCTGAGGTTCTTCGACGGCGAAGCCGTGAGGGTGCATAGCCGGGCGGTCGCCACGAAAGCGGCACCCCCGGGGTTCGGCGCGCTTCACCATCGCACCACGGAGGTTGTGCAGGAATGCCCGGACTGATGCATGAGGTGGTTGCGCCACGTTGTTGCCCGGATCGCTGTCCTGACCTGCACCGCGTCGCGGTGCGAGATCATGGTGCTGCCACGCTCCCGGGGGTGCCGCTGTCGCGGCGACCGCCCGGCTATGGACCCTGAGGGCTTCGCCCTTGAAGACCAAGCTCGGGGGTGCCGATCTCAGCACGCATGGCGCACGGGAAGCGCGCGATCGCAACCCTTGATCCTGACATCGGCGCAACACCCATCGCGTGTCACGGGTCGAGATGGCTTGGTATCGGTTCGTGGACCGTGCCGTCGCCTGGGCTCTGAAAGCTCGGACTTCTCTCCCCGCCCACACGCCGATACCATGTGCCACTCCAGGAGTTTCCACATGACCAGCAATCCGGCGGCGGGCAGGACGGGTCGGTTGTACGACGACGAGGCGGAGCTGCTCATGGGTGTTGAGACGTTTCCGAATCGGGTTTCGCTGTTGCCCGCCGGGCCGATCGGCGCGGGGATCGGGCCGGGCGCGGTGGAGCGCATCCGCATCATGTGGGGGCAGGACATGCTCCGCGACATGCTGGATGGGCGATACCGGGCCGTGGTCTGCGGCGTGAATGACTCGGACAACTCGCACGGGATCGTGGCGCAGCTTGTGGACCTGATCCCGGCGAGCCAGTGGACGGCCCGGGGCGTGACGAGCTTTGCCAAGATGTTTCAGGACTCGGTGAGCATTCACGCGTCACGAGATCGTGAGCCGTATGTGCTGAAGTATGACCTGGATTCGATCCTGATCCTGGCGTTGCTCAGGCCGCACGGGCGAGATCACTTTACAGTGGATGACCTCAGCCGCGGGTTTGCGACGGTGGTGAAGATGCTGCGCGGGCGGAAGGAGCGCCTGCCGGTGGCGAGCGTGAGCTTCTTGAACGCGCGGGCGAACAAGCTGGTCGGGCCAGATGGGCAGGAGCCGAGCTTTGAGACGGTGCTGCGGACGATGTACCAGGCCGGCTTCCGCGGCGACATCTTCCCCGCGCCGGGACACTGGCGATTCGGGAATGTCGGGGTGTTTCCGAGCTATCCGTTTCCGGAGGGGTTGGAAGATATGCGGCGGGGGAGTAGTTGAACGGGTTGTTCATCTGAGGCCCGTGCGCAATCTCGGGCACCTTCGTCGATTGGTGTCGGGAATGAAACGGATGTGGTGTTAAACTTCGGATGCCGGCGGCTTTTGGTGCCCGGGCTCGCGCCCGGGCCTCGGATTGAGCTTGTCGATGAATGATCAAGGGCTCATCGCACGGATGGCGCATACGCCCGCGGCGATCAAGACGCTGCTTAAGGGTGTGTCCGCTGCCGACGCACGGTGGAAGCCCGAGAGCGGGGCGTGGTCGATTCTGGAGATTGTGAATCATCTGGCCGACGAGGATCGGGATGACTTTCGGATGCGATTGATGAGCACGCTGCGCGACCCGACGGCGCCCTGGCCGAAGAATGATCCGGAGGCGTGGGCGCGGGAACGGAAGTACAACACGCGGGATCTGGATGAGTCGCTGAAGCGGTTTGCGGCTGAGCGGCGGAAGTCGCTGCGGTTTCTTGGCGGGCTTCAGAAGCCGAAGTGGAAGACGGCGTACATCCACCCAAAGGTCGGTCCCGTGACGGCGGGCGAGTTGATGGTGAGTTGGCAGGCGCATGATGCGCTGCACATTCGGCAGATTGCCAAGCGACTGTTTGAGCTCGCCGAACGCGATGGGGCGAAGGATGGGTTTACCACGCGGTATGCGGGGGAGTGGAAGGCGTAGCGTCCGTGGAAGTGACGAAGTGACGGAGTTATGAAGTGACGGAGTTGCGGAGTGCGTTGGCTAGGGCGACGACTTGTGGGATGGTGAGTTGCTCGGCGCGCATGGTGGGGTTGATCGCTTCGCATCCTGGTTGAGCGGCGATCTTGGTCCAGTCGATGGTCTTGAGCAGGGAGCCGATCTGTTTGCGGCGCTGCGCGAAGATGTCTCGGCAGGCGTCGCTGAGGTGCTGGGCGATGTTCGTGAGGGGCGTGGGCGATCGCTTGAGCAGGATCATGCTGCTGGTCACCTCGGGCCTGGGCCAGAAGCACTCGGGGGGGCAGGTGGCGACCTTTTTGACCTCGCAGAGGGCCTGGGCGATGACGGCGAGGGGGCCGAAGTCTTTGGAGTTGGGCTGGGCCGTGATGCGGTCAGCGACTTCGCGCTGGATGGTGACGGCGAGGGTGTGGCAGCTCGGATGACTCACGAGCAGGGTGCTCATGAGCGGGGTTGCCGCGCCGTAGGGAAGATTGGCGACGAGGGCAAAGGGGCGGTGATTGATGAGTTGAAGAATCTCGGGGTTGATGTCGTGCTTGCCGGCGAGGCAGTCGGCGTGGACGAGGGTGAACTTGTCGCCGCCGGGCAGGGTCGGCAAGCGTGTTCGGTTGAGATCGGCGAGTTGATCATCGAGTTCGCAGGCGATGAGTTCGCAGCCGCGGGCGAGCAGTTCTTCGCTCATGGTGCCGGTGCCGGGGCCGACTTCGAGGACGAGATCGCCACGCTGGACGTCGGCGGCGTCGACGAGCTTGCGGATGAGGTTGTGGTCGATGAGGAAGTTCTGGCCGAGGGATCGCTTCGGGCGCAGGGCGCGTTCGTCGAGGAGGGCTTTGATCTGGGCGAGGGTCTGCACGGGGCGACGATAGACAAGGTCGAGAGCGGTCTATTCAAGTGTCGGCACGACTACCACTCGCCGCTCAGCACGCGGTCGATAGCGTGGGCGACCCCCCCACTGGTGTTGTCGAGCGTGTGGCGGTGGGCGACGGCGGCGGCTTCGGGGATGGCGTTGCCCATGGCGACGCCGAGGCCTGCGCTGCGGAGCATGTCGATGTCGTTGATGTCGTTGCCGATGGCGCAGATGCGTTCGTGGGCGATGTTGTCGCGGTCGGCGAGCCAGCGGATGGCGTTCCACTTGTTCACCTGACGGTCGAAGGCCTCGAGGATGAGGATGCGGTCGTCATCGGTTTCGCCGCGGGTGCCGGGGACCACGGCGCCAAAGTGATGGAAGGTCACTTGCCCTTCGAAACGGGTGCGCAGTTCTTCGGCGATAGATGCGGTGAGGCGGCGGGTGCCGCAGATGCCGACGCGGACGGTGTGCTCGGGGTGCTCGTCGAGCTCAAGCGAGGGCACAACGTGGATGGCGATGTCGTGCTCTTTGAACCACCAGCGGCTGATGGGATCGATGCCAGCCTCGCCGCGTTGAGAGACGACCAGATAGTCGTGCCCGTCATGGAGACCCGAATCGCGGACGCCGCAGATGTCTTTCAGGATGAGCGCCGCGTGGCCGTGCGGTGCGAGCGGCGTGGGGGCGGTCATGCTGGCGACCAGGCGGCGGACGAGGTCCTGATCCATGGTGAAGCGATGGATGGTGCGCCCGCTGTGTGCGTCGGCGATCATCGCTCCGCCGGCGACGACAATCGGATCGACGTGGCCGATGCGGCTTGTGATGTGGCGACACTCATTGAAGCCGCGGCCAGTGCAGACGACGACGCGGACGCCCTGAGCCATGGCCCGCTCAATGGCACGAGCGCACTGTGCGGAGATGTTGCCGGCGGGGTCGAGGAGCGTGCCGTCGAGATCGATGGCGAGGAGGTCGTAGCGGCGGGATGTCGAGGAAGATCGCATGGCTGAGGGTATGAATCCGCTGGGGACCAGCGGACCACCCAATGCCAAGCCGTCACTTCACCCCTCCTGCTCGCGGAGCGCCGCATCGAGGAAGGCGTCGAGGTACTTGTCGCAGAAGGCCCGGATGGCGGCACCGGTTGCGGCGGGGGAGACGCCCCAGCAGCACGCCGTGAGCTCGGTGAGTTCCAGATCGAGCTGGATCATGAGGGTTTCGTCGACCACATAGGCACTGGGCAGTTTGTCGCCGAGGTACGCGCTCAGGGCGTTGACACCGGGGGAGCCGATGCAGACGCAGGGACAGGTGCGGAGTGACTGGTCGTTGAGGTACCAGACGTCGGTCAGCACCAGCGGCTGGAGCGGGGCGTGGGCCTTTTTGCCGGGAAAACGGGCGGCGATTCGGCGTGCGATCTCGTCACGCAGAACCATGGCGATCGGGCGATCGCTCAGCTCGGCTCGCGGATGAGCCCCCACCACGATCGGGAGCAGGGTGTCGATGTCGATCGATGCTTCGGCCTGGGCTGGCGGTGGGAATGCGTGCGGCATTGGGTCCGTATCGGCGCGACGGGCGGAAAATCCCCACTTCGCCGAGGGTGAAAAACGCGACGGGGACGGGCAGAGTGGCTCCGGCGTCGGCACGTGTTGAATTTGCCTGGTTCATACGCGTTGTGGCGATCCTTGCCTGTGCGCCGAAGTACAATCGGCAAGGTTCGAGTCCCCCCTTTTCCTGGCGTGATCTTGCCGAGCGTCTGCGATCTCTCTTCATGACCGGCTTCTGGTTCACCAACTTTCTGAACACCTTTGGCCCCGTGGTGCTCGGGGCGTGGTGCATTTGGGGGATCGTCTCGGTGCTGCTGCACGAGCTGGCCCACGGGTGGACGGCGGTTCGTCGTGGTGATCCGACGCCGATCGATTCCGGGCACATGACCTGGAACCCTCTGGTGCACATGGGGGCGATGGGCGTGATCATGTTCGTGCTTGTGGGGCTGCCGAGCGGAGCGATGCCGGTGGATCCGTCTCGGATGCGTGGGAAGTACGGCTTCGTGATGGTCGCGCTCGCCGGGCCGGTGATGAATCTGTCGCTGGCGATCGCGTGCATCGTGGTGGGCGGGGTGATCGGGGCATTCGTGACGGCGGCGGACCTGGAGCGGATTCAGGCGATGGAGATTTCGTCGACGGCGTCGCCGCAGCTTCGGATGGCGGTGTTCTGCTTTGTCGGGGCGTGGATCAACATCGCGCTGGCATTGTTCAACCTGATTCCGGTGCCGCCGCTGGATGGATCGACGATCCTCGCGGGGGTGTCGGAGCGGTATGGGCGGTTTGTGCAGAGTGATGCGGGGCGGTTCATCTCGATGTTCCTGTTCGTGCTGGCGTTCTTCTTTGTCGGGCGGGTGCTGTATCCGATGGCGTTTCTGGCGAGCGCGCTGGGGATCGGGCTGATTGCGGGGGCGTTGAAGCTGGTGGGCGTGGGACCTTGATGCCCTGACACCTCGGGGGAGCGTTCAAGCACGTGAAAAATGCGGTGATCATCGCGGGCGGGGCGGCGGACCTGCCTCTGGACGAGCTCGATGGGCGGACGCCGATCGAAGTTGCACGCACGCCGAATCTCGATGTGCTGGCCCAGATCGGACGGGTGGGCACGGCCGCGCTGACGCCGAATGGGTGCGATGCCGACCACGAGGTGTGCTGGATGTCGCTGCTTGGGTATGACCCGGGGTTGCACCCTGGGGTGCGTGCACCTCTGAAAGCTGCGGCGATGGGTCTGACGCTCGATCCGATCGACTGGGTGTTTCATGTCGATCTGGTTGCCGCGAGCGACGGCCAGCATGAGGATGACGCTCGATTGCTGGATGCTTCGATCGGTGCGATCACGGGTGCGGAGTCGCGCACGTTGTTCGATGACCTGCGAGCGTATTGGAAGTTGCACGAGCCGGAGCTGATGGGGGCATACACGCTCATCGGCGGGGAACACGGCCGGGGGTTGCTTGTGGACTCATCGGGCTCACGCACGGGGCGCGGGCGGGAGTATCAACAGGTGGAGACTGCGCCGCCACAGGAGATCGTCGGCAGCCCCTGGGTCGAGCATCTGCCCGCGCCGATCGCCGGGCTTACGCAGGGCACGAGTGCTGGCGAGGACGCGGCGGACGTGCTGTGCCGATTGATTGAGCTTTCGCGTGGTTACCTGGCGACGCATCCGATCAACGCGGCGCGAAGAGTGGCCGGGAAGCGCCCCGCGAACATGGCATGGATCTGGGGCCATGGGCGCACGCCCCGATTGCAGAGTTTCGCTGACCGCTTCGGCGTGCGTGGCGCGATGATCAATGCGGCGGATGTTTCCAGCGGGCTCGCGACCTTGATCGGGTGGGATCGGCTGGATGTGCCGGGAATGACATGTTCGCTCGATACCGACTATGCCGCCCAAGGGCGGGCGGCGTGCGGTGCACTCGATGATTTTGATCTGGTCTGTTGCCATGTGGATGCGCCGCACGAGGCGAGCCGTGCGGGAGATCTGGCGGCGAAGATCGTGGCGATCGAAGAGATCGATCGTCATGTGGTGGGGCCGGTGATGCGGGCGCTGGAGAGATTTGGCGATGCCGAGCGCGATGCCAATGCCACGGGGTGGCGCATGTTGGTTCTGCCGGATTGCGTTGCGTCGATCGCTACGCGAAAGAGCGATCCTGCGCCGGTGCCGCTGGTGATGGCTGGGGCGTGGGTGCGGTCGGTGGTGCCTCGGCCATTTCATGAGCGGTCGGCGCTGGCGAGCGACCTGAAGATCCGCCCGGGAGACCAGCTCATGGAGTATTTCCTGAAGGGCGGGCAGGCCGGGGTCCGCGTGGGTCGGCGAGTGAAATAGACTTATCCGGTGCCCGACGAACCGCACAATCCACTTGATCCCGCGGCGCAGCCCAAAGCTGAGACCGCGTCCACGTCGCCGGATGCGGTGAAGTCGCCTGGCGATGACGCTCACATACCGCTTGAGCCGCACCCGCAAGATGCGATTCCGACCGCTCGCCCTGCGGGCGGGCACCAGAGCGAAGCATCGATTCTTGATCTGACCGCCGAGAGCTGCCCGAACTGCGGCAAGGCGATGGCGAGCGACGCGGTGGTCTGCCTTGCGTGCGGATATGACCTGAAGGCCAACCGGGTGATCAGCCCTGCGCTGGGCGTGGAAGAGATCGAACCACCGAAGCCCACCGGCGATCAGCGGCCAGAGTTTGTTCGTCCCGGCGGCACGCCAAAGCTGGTCGGAATTCTGGGCGGAGTCGTGCTCATTTCGGCGGGCATCTGCGCGGGCTTTGCTGTACCGAACGGATCGGGTTGGGTGGTCACGGGCGCGATGGTGGTGCTGGCGATCTACTCTGGCATTCTGCACACGGCGACGGGCGTTGCCGCGGTGTGGTGCACGGCGAAGTACGTGGGCGAGCGCTTCACGAAGATCGATCTGGTGGCGGCCCGCATGCTGCTGGCCTTTGCGACATTTGTGCTGGTGCTGAATCTGCCGGTGCACCTGCCCTATGAGTGGCTGGACAAGAGCGCGAAGTTGATTCTGGCGGTGGGCGTGTACTTTCTGATGCTGATGGCGCTCTTTCGTCGTGATCGGCGCGTGAGCGTGGTGCTGCTGGCGATGCACGCGGGGATCTGGGTGTTTGTGCAGCTTGGCGTGCTGCTGGGTGTGGTCTTGCAGAGCATGGCGACCCCGACGCCGGGCAAGCCGTAAGTGCGATCGAAATCACGTGGTTTGGTTCAGCGATGGGAGCCGGTCATGATTCTTCCGCCGTTCAAGCGAGCTTCCGACTTCGTGCCCGAAGGGCTTGATTTCAGGAAGTGGTCCGAGCTCGAGCCGCTGTCTCGCGAGCTGATCGATCGTGAGCTGCACTGCGTGCGCTGCCTGGAAGCGCTGATCTTGGATCGCAGCGAGCTGGACGCCGCGGCGTCGGAGGCGATGAGCACGCTCGAGATCGAGATGACCTGCAACACCAGCGACGAGCGCGCGACCGGGGCTTATGCCGACTTCATGGCCAAGGTGCGGCCCGAGCTGCGTCGCGTAGCGTTCGCTCTTGATCGCAAGATCGCGAGCGCGCCACAGGTGCGCGACCTTGATCCTGTGCGTTACGGCGTGTTGCTTCGCGCCATTCGCGGCTCGGTCGATCTGTATCGCGAAGAGAACGTCATGATCGAGGCCCAGCTCTCGGAGCTGGATCAGGAATACACCCGCATCTCGGGCGCGATGGTGGTGGAGTTTGCCGGGCAGACACTGCCGCTTTCGTCGCTTGCGAAGTTCGCGGAGGACCAGGATCGCTCGGTCCGTGAAGGGGCCTTTCTTGCCGGGGCGAAGCGGCGGGCCGCGGATGCCGATCCGCTGAACGCGCTCTTTGAGCAGATGATCCCGCTGCGCCAGCAGATGGCACGCAACGCCGGATGCGCGGGCTTTGCGGACTACATGTTCAAGGCCAAGCACCGCTTTGACTACACGCCCGAGCACTGCCACGCCTTTGCCAAGGGTGTCGCGGAGCATGTGACTCCGCTCTTGCGCGAGCGCATGCAGGCGCGGCGGCGGGCACTGGGCGTCGAGACCCTGCGGCCATGGGATGCGCTGGTTGATGTTCAAGGTCGCCCCCCGCTGCGACCCTTCCAGACCGCTGATCAGCTCATGACCGGCGTCAGCCGCATGATCCATCGGATGGACCCAAAGCTCGGCGGGCTCTTTGATGCGCTGCAGGATGATTCAGGACACAACCGCCCGCGCTGCCTGGATCTGGAGGCACGCCCGGGCAAAGCGCCGGGCGGATACCTTGCGTTTCGTGAGCGGATGCGGCTGCCGTTCATTTTCATGAACGCCGCGGGCATCCAGCGCGACGTGGACATTCTGCTGCACGAGGCCGGGCATGCGCTGCACGCGCTGCTCACACGCGATGAGCCGCTGCTGGCGTATCGAACGGAAGTGCCCGTCGAGTTTGCCGAGGTCGCGTCGACGGCGCTTGAGCTGCTTGGTCACGACACCTATGACGAGTTCTATGCTCCCGACGAAGCTCGACGGGTGAGCGTCACCCATATCGAGACCCTGCTCGGTCGCATGGCGACGGTCGCGGTGGGCGATCAGTTTCAGCATCGCCTATACGCCACGCCGGGGATCGATCGGCATGGGTTGAGCGAGCTCTGGCTCGAGCTCATGCACCGCTATGGGCCGGGTTTCGACTGGTCGGGCCATGAGCATCTTGAGCGCGTGGAGTGGCATCGGATTCTGCACTTCTTCGGCTTGCCGTTCTATTTCATCGAGTACGGATTCGCGCAACTCGCCGCGCTGCAGATCTGGCTGAGCGCCAAGCGCGATCGGGCTGGCGCAATCAAGCGCTACACCGCGGCACTTTCGCTCGGCGGATCGAGGCCGCTGCCGGAACTGTTCGCCGCGGCGGGCGTGCCGTTTGACGTTGGCCCGGCGCAGATCGGGCGCGTCATGGACGCGGTGCGAAGAGAGCTTGAATCCATGGGCTGAGCGCCCGCACGGCTGCGTCGAATCTCGATCAGTCGCCAATCGCGCCCGAGTGGAGCATGAGCGCGTTGCTGGGAACTCCGGGCTCAAGCCGCATGTTCTGAAGGTCGGCTTCAGGGAACGCGCGATAGACCTCGTCGGCGGGCAGATCGGCCTGCAGCAACTGGCCGGCCGTTGAGTACACGCTGTAACGCGGCCCCTCCGGCGATGCGTACGCGCGAACGAGGAAGTTCTTGCCCTGCAAGGTTCCCAGCACCTTCCACCCCTTGGGGTGCTCGCCAAGTGCCGTCACCGGGATGGTCAACTGCACGGGATTGGGCACACTCGCCGACGCCTGCCTCGGCGCGGGCTTGATGAAGCTCGCCACGCCGAAGAACACGCCAAGTCCGGCGAGCGCAAATAGCGTGCGCTTCACAGCACGCAGAGCGCCACTCCGCCCGGGCACTGTTGCCGCCGGGCCAGCGGCAACCACTGGGCCGCCTGCCGCTTGCGGATTGATCTGGGCCTGAGCCGAAGCGATCTCGGACGCGCTGGAGGGTGTGTCAGAACCGGTCATATCTCGGGTATCGGCAGACGCGGGGGGCGAATCTAGGTCCGAAAAACGAGCCGATCGGCACTCGCCACGGGGAGGAAATCGGCCCGGACCGGCCTAGGATTGGCCCGTCCCACGGCCAAGCCGTGAGCCGAGGCCCCGTCGTCTAGCCTGGTCCAGGACACTACCCTTTCACGGTAGTGACATGGGTTCGAATCCCATCGGGGTCATTCTGGGTATTTTCTAAGTCGTTGCATCGCAACGACTTATCGCCCTAACCTTCCGCCACTCCAAGACTTGCGACACGTGATGCTGTCTGCTGCGCTCTGGTGCGGCTTGTTACTGCGCCGCTTTTGGCGCCGCCACTGCGTCGGATACTGCGTCGCATGGATCGCGCCGTGACTCTGTGGATGGGGACGCGCTGATCGCTCAAGCGGCCGACGCGGCGGGGGCGCTGGGTTTGGCCACGGTTGGGCCAGGTTGCCCCACGTGGGGCCCGCCCGGGTGCGCTCGCCCGTCGGCTCCGTCGTTCGATGCGCTGGCTACACCGGGCTTGTCGTTTGAACTGGGTGCGACCTTTAGCTCAAGCCCGGCCGCACGAGCCAAGGGTCTCTGGAAAAGCCCCGGCGGCAAGACGCCCGAGGCCACGCTCTACGCCGCGATCATCCGCGAGATCGCCGCCAAGGGCAAGGATGCTCGCTTCAGGAAGACCGAGCGCGGGGTATTTGTGGCAAACAGCTGATCCGTCACCCACACATCCCGACATTCATCGACCCCGCTTGCGGGGTCTTTCTTCGGTGGGGTGACCCCGAACGGTCATGGCCGAGCGATCCCTTGAGCACGGCATGGTTAGACAACAGAGGTCCCACCATGCGCCTTGGCGCCCGAATCGCTCGACTGGAATCCGCACGCACCGCCTTGATCACCAAGCGTGTCGAGAACAAAGCGAACGATTGTCCCATCGAGTGGTCGCGGCGATTTGAGCAGCGCGATCCGGCCAACGCCGCGGCCGCTGAGCGTGCGCGGGCGGTGCTGCTCCGGCACGGCATGCTCGGCATGCTCGGCAACGACACCCACGTCGGCCATCTCGCGCTCGGGCTCGCGATGCTGGTCAACGCCGCCGGTGACGAAGCCGTCGCGAGAGATGTCGTGGGCCAGCTCCTCGATCGCACCAAGGCCTATCAAGCGGCCACCGGCGATGCCTTTCCTCGGCCGATGTTCGGGCTGTAGTGGCTCCGAACTTGGCGTCGCAGATGGAGTTGCCCATCGCGTCTGACAGCAGGTGGCCATCGGTATCGCAAGTCACCGTCGAGCGACTGATCGGGAAGTGGATAGTGGCAGCCTCGGCCCCACCGCGCCCGAGCCGCCGCCGAGGTCGGTCTCGTCATCCAGCATCACGGCCAGCCCGCCGATGCCGCGGGTACCCTGCTGCGTGGAACGTAGGCCCAAGCAAGTCCAAGCTACTTGCACTCGCCAAGGCCTTCACAGCGAGCTCGCTTTACCACTCTACTCGCGATCTGCATCTGATCGTCCGATGCTTTCGATGCAACGCCGCTCGCTACATCCACAACAGTACGAGTGGATATATATACATAACTAATGCTACTCTGTGACGACCAGTTCGGCACGCGACTTGCTTTCTGTGGAGAGAACGCCCTCGCATCGGACTGATAGGACTCGATGATTGCATCAGGAAGCCCGCACTCCCTGATAATTTTTTCATTTAGGTATCGAGGAGGCAACCCGGAATACGCCGCTCGACACCCCTGCATCACGAAAGCAAGAGCACACAGAATGGCCACGATCGTCAAGCTGCTTTGCAGTTGCATGGGTTGGTCCTCTTCTTTGTCCTGTACTCTTCAATAATTCGATCAACCTGCGTCTTTGCCTTGTCGTAAACTGCCTTTGCGGCGTTTCGCTTCTCAATAGCACTATCGTACGAGCGTTGGTACCCCGGATTTGGGTGATCCCTCAAGTCGAGCTCGTTCCACTCGGCCTGAGCTGCATTTTTCGAGTACTCCGAGGCTGCATTAAGCATCTCAGCGGCAGGTTCAGTAAGATCGCAAGGAACATGCTTGTCATCGGCTGTCGCCCACTTCCAAGCATTGACACCAACGGCGAAGTCTCGCCACCATCGTTCTTCGATCGCCAGTTCTCGAAGTTCTTCTGCAACTGCTGCCTCGATCGCCCAGTACCATCGGTCTTTGAGGCTGCCAGAAATCTGCAGTTGACAACACTTCATGTTTCCGCCAGCGATATCTGGCCACGAATAGGCCGAGAAGTTCCATGATGAGTGCCAAGTCCCGTTTCTGATGTACTCGATCCCATCCTCAATACGAGTACGAGTATTCAAAGGCGGCACTGGACGACGAATGATCGGATCTGGCTCACTAACAAACCGAAACGAGTACGTCATCAGACCGATCGGATCCACACGACTTGACGCCTGATTCCGTACGAAGCAGAATCGATTGGGGTGATCTCTCTCCCCAATCGGATCGCGACTGATCCACCGCCCGATCGACGCCGAGTAGTACCGATACCCGTAGTAGCTCAGCCCCGTCTCATTGTCGGCGAACTTCGTGCTCCACCGGAACGGCATCTTGCTCGCCATGCGGCCGGACTGTCCGCGGTGCTCGCCGAATGGGCCGTAGCGATACTCGGCGACCTGCTCGGTCTGGTTCGTCTGCACGAAGTTGGTGGAGTACACGCGCGTCACGTTGCCGTTGCCATCATACGTCGGGAACATCGGTCTATCTCATCGGTTGGTGCCGTCACTGTGGCGGCTGGCGTGTCCTTGCGAACCCGACCAGCGCTATTGAGTTCAACACCAGCAATCCTGCAGCCCACAGTAGCAATTGTCCACTCTCCGAATGGACTCTCTGGATGTACTCACGAACTCGTGCCGAGTCATTGCTCTGGGAAATTTGAGTCGCGTACACCATTCCATATCCGAGATTGTCCATGAAGCCGAGAACAACAAACATGATCGCACACGATATATTCAATGCAAGCATGATTGAAAATGCACTACGGCGAACACTTTTTGAATGGTCTTTCGTCAAAGCTGTGACACCACTGATGGCAGTTATTCTTGAAGTAGAAGCTATCCGCAAACCCGCCTGAGCAGGATGATCGAGCAGGTTTGTGGTCAGCATCTACCACACTTGTCGTCAAGCACTCGCCCGGATCGTCTGCTCCCGATCCGGCCCAACCGAGATCAGCCCCGCGGGGACGCCCACGATGTTTTCGATGAGTTCGACATAGGCCAGTGCGCCCGGGGGCAGGTCGCTGCGGGTGCGGGCTTTGGTGATGTCTTCGCCGAAGCCGCGGAGGGTGCGATAGACGGGGCGGGCGCGGTCAAGGTCTTCGGCGTCGGCGGGGAAGCGGTCGGTCTGGATGCCGTCGATCTGATAGGCGACGCAGACATTCAGTTCATCGAGCCCGCTGAGCACGTCCAGGAGCATGATGGCCAGACTGGTCACGCCGTTGAGCATCGCCGAGTAGCGCACGGCGACGAGATCGAGCCAACCCACGCGGCGCGGGCGCCCGGTGGTGGTGCCATACTCTCGGCCCTTTTCTCGGATGCGATCGCCGATGGGGTTCTTCAGTTCGGTGGGCAATGGTCCGTTGCCGACGCGCGTGGAATAGGCCTTCATCACGCCGATGGCGGTGCCGATGCGCGAGCCGGGAATGCCCGTGCCCGAGGGGATGCCCAGCACGGTGGTGCTGGAGCTGGTGACGAAGGGATGGGTGCCGTGGTCGACGTCGAGCAGTGCGGCGTTGGCGCCTTCGAACAGCAGCGGCTTGCCGGCGGCGACCAGCTCGTGCATGAGATACGTCGTGTCTTTCACACGCGGACGAAGCTTTTCACCCAGCGGCACGGCCCAATCCATGATCTCGTCGGGGGTGAACGTCCGGCCGACTTCCGGTGCGTGTGCGCCGGCGGCCTGACGCAGGCCGAGCACCGTGGCGTTCTTGATCGCGCAAGAGAGTTCGACCTTGGCCCGCAAGGCATCGGGGCGCAAAAGGTCGCGCATGCGCACGGCGGTGGCTCGGTGGGCCTTGTCGGCATAGGCGGGGCCGATGCCGCGCTTGGTCGTGCCGATCGCCTGGCTTGCGGAACCGGTGGCCCCGGCGCGGGCCTGGGCGAGGACGGTCTCGCGCAGTTCGTCCTCGGCTTTGTGATAGGGCAGGACGACGTGGGCGCGGTCGGAGATGATCAGCCCGGAGGTGTCGACGCCGCGTTGCTCGAGCCCGGTCAGCTCGCGGATGAGCACCTCGGGATCGACGACGACGCCGTTGGCGATGATGGCGAGCTTGCCGGGGGCAAGGATGCCCGAGGGGATGAGGTGGAGGGCATAGCGCTCGCCCTTGACGACGACCGAGTGACCGGCGTTGGCTCCGCCGTTGTAGCGGACGACCCCGGCAAACTCGGGGGCGATGAGATCAACGACTTTGCCCTTGCCCTCGTCACCCCATTGCAGACCGACGACGGCGGTGCAGGGGGCCGAGGGGCGCGGGGTGGTGTGGGCGGTCGCGGGAGCGGTCATGACCGACGATAGCACGGAGATTCTCGGACCATCACGGAGGCAGAATGGCGTTATGCGGGCAGGGTTTCGGGGTTCGAGGTGAATCATCGGGTCGAAGCGGACGATCTCGAGATGCCCCCGGGGCGTTGGAGCACGTTCAAGACATGTCCGCCGAACACCTGAGAATCATGTGCCCGAGTCTGTCGTGCCGAAAGGTACTGGCGGTCCCGGTCAGCTCGCGCGGGAAGAACGTGCGGTGCAAGAGCTGCGGGGCGACGATTCGCGTGCCGGAGAAGGTCGTCGCGGCCCCGCCGCCGCCGCCAAAGGCACCGGCCGAAGAAGGCAACGCGAAGGCGGCCTGATTCACTCCGGCGCGACCTCGCCCAAGCGGCTCTGATCATCACGCTCGCTCGCGGTGCATTCGGCGGCCTTCCAGGCCTCGATCATCTCGGCGGCCTGCGATGCATCGATCAATCCGGCGTCAAGATGATCCTGGATCTCCTGCTCGGCTTCATCGCGCGTGCGCGTCTGGCGATCCTGGCGCACCACGGGCGGCGGCACCTTGCCCGTGACGATGCGGATGTCTCTGATGTTTGCCCGGCAGGAGTTCTGAAAGTGCTTCTTTGCCCCGCCGCGGAGCTTGCCCTCGACGAGAAATCGCTGCGCCTGGTTGGCGACGACGATAAGCAGCACGCCGCGCTGGACGCCCATGAGCGTGATTGCAAAGCCCAGGTCGCGCATGTGGATGTCCACGGTGTCGCGCCACGCGCTGGCGGCCGAGGCAAGATCACGGCGCTGCTTCTTCAGCGTGCCGACGCTCTGTTCCATGATCGTTCTGAGCGATGCATCGGTACGAAGTGCGATTCTGCGGCGCAGCTCTGCCGGGTCGTGGGCAAGGCGCTTGCGCTCCGCGGCATTCGGTGTGCCCGGCTGGGTCACACGCTGGGCACGCAACTGCTCCATGCGAGCGATCCATGCGGCGTGAGCGGCGTTCATCGGTACACGATCGTATCTGCCGCGGCCCTGCGTCGCTCATGCCCGCTCGATCGAAAGATCGAGCTCCACCGTGCGCGCCCGCAGGCAAGCACGTTCGGTGCATGGCTGGTACGTGATGGCAAGCAGCGGCGTGCCCTTCCACTCAGCCGCGGGGTCACGCTCAAGGACAACGGGCAGATCGAACTCACCCTCATACACGCGATGGTCGTCGCTCCCGGGCAGGACAAGACCCGCGGGATAATCTGCAAAGACGCGGACGCCCGAGCCGCTGACGATGTGCACGCGGAAGGGCACCAGCCCGGGGTGATCATCGGCGCTGGTCACGTGCCACCCCTCTTGAATGCGCACACGCAGAACGATTCCGACCGGGCTGTCGGCGGGCACCTCGACACTCTCGACGGCGGAGAGGATCTCAACGGGGGTGAACTCGTCATCGTCGGCTTGACTCTGCTCGGGCGACGGCGCGCCCGCGAGCGCGCGATCCAGTGCGGCTCGATCTACTGCGAGCATGCGGAGCAGCCCGCGGGTGGAGTTGGCCGTGCCCAATGGTGAGCGGGCGATCGCCGCGCTCATGCTGGCGAGGAGTTGGGCGGCTCGTTCGCGGAAGATCGACTCTCCAGTTTCGCGAGCAAGATCGAGCAGTACGTGCAGCATCGCCGACTGTCCGCACGCCATCGCGCCATCGTGAGCCGATTGTGCGCGAACGAACAGCTCGGTCTGATCAGCGGCGGAGTCGTAGTACCCGTGCCACTGTTTCGTGCCGTCCGCCGATCCCTGATCCGCAAACTCCACTTCGGCGAACGCGACGAGCACGAGCGCCTGGTGGAGATGACCTCTCGCGTCGGCGGGCTCGCCGAGCGCCTGATGCAACGCCACATGGCCTTGGGCAACGTTGGCGTAGTCGTCAAGGAACGCCCCGATTGATGCGCGTCCCTTGGCAAACGATCGCAGAAGGATGCCGTCGTCGGGACGCAGTCGCGAGCGCAGCATGCTTGCTGCGTCCTGTGCCGCACTTATGAAAACCGAGTTTTTCAGCACACGCCCCGCGATGCTGAGCCCGTTGATCGCGAGCCCGTTCCAGCTCGCGAGGATCTTGTCATCGGTGCTCGGCTGATCGCGCTTCGACCGTGCAAGTAGCAAGCGTTCATTCACCTCATCCAGGCGCCGCACGAACGCATCATCGGTCCAGGGATTCGGGCTCGCACACGCGCGGGCGAGCGCTTGCTCGCCGATGAACAGCACGTTGCTGGGTGCATCGCCCGGATGGTGCGGGTCCTGAAAGTTCGGCCCGTCGTCAAGGCCATAAAGCGACGCCGCCCACGCGCCGTCGGTTGGCCCGAGCACCTCGATCATCTGTTCGCGCGTCCAGAGATAGTTCTGGCCCTCACGGTGATTCACCTCGGCGTCCTGGGCCGAGTAGAAACCGCCCTCGGGCGATCGCATCTCGCGGAGCAGATACCGGGCCGTCCGCCGAGCGACGCGGGCGAACAGCTCGTCGCCCAGCTCCGCATACGCGCGTGCATAGGTCGCCAGCAGCGCGCCGTTGTCATACAGCATCTTCTCAAAGTGCGGCACGATCCACTTCTCGTCCACGCTATAGCGGTGGAACCCGCCCCCGACCTGATCGAACAAGCCGCCAAGGGCCATGCGTGTGAGCGTGTTGCGCAGCGCCGCGTCGATGGCCGCTCGCGTCTGGTCATCGCCCGCGGCACGCCGAGTGTCCAGCAAAAGATCGAGAAATACCGGCTGTGGGAACTTCGGCGCGTTGCCAAACCCGCCGTGGGTCCGATCGTGCATGCGCAGCAGATGCGAGACGGCCTTGACCACCTGCTCATCGCCGATGCGCGTCGGCTGGTTGCGCTCGCTGACACGCTCGCGGACGCTCTCGGCGAGCTGGTTGGCCTGCTCCAGCACCTCTGCTCTTTGCCGCTTCCATGCCTGGCTGAGTGACTCCAGCACCTGCGGAAACGCGGGGACACCGGCGAACTTGGGCTTATCCGGAAAGTACGTGCCCGCCCAGAAGGGTTTGAGCCCGTGGGGTTCCAGGAAGACGCTCATCGGCCATCCGCCGCGCTGGGTAAAGGCCTGCACCGCGGCCATATAGACCTCATCAACATCCGGCCGCTCCTCGCGATCGACCTTGATGCAGACAAACTGATCACTCATCTGCGCGCCGATCGCTTCGTTCTCAAAGCTCTCGCGCTCCATCACGTGGCACCAATAGCACGTGGAATAGCCCACCGAGAGAAAGATCGGCACATCACGCCGCCGCGCCTCGGCGAACGCTTCCGGACCCCATGCCCACCAATCCACGGGATTGAAGCGGTGCTGGAGCAGATACGGGCTGGTTTCGCGTGCGAGACGATTCTCTGTTCTTCCGCCGGGTGTGGCCATGTGAAATGGTACGGACGTGCTCTGGGCCCTATGCCGGCTGCACGCTCATCTCTCGCACAACGATCGCCAGCAGTTGGTTTCGACTGGACTCCAGCGGATCGATGTCGCCGCGCGATTCACCCTGGATCGCTCGCACCGCCGCTCGGCTCGATCGCAGCACGGCGTCACCCGGCATCACCACCCCGGAGATGCTCACGTAACCGGTGGTAATCCGCTCGTCGTTCTCATCGTCGCCCACGGCGTTGACCGCCGCCCAATGGTCAAAGGCCTTGGCGAACGCGCTCGCGGCCTTGGTCAGACGGTCCTGATCGACCTTCGCCGGCGCCTGTTCCGCATCGACACGATCGAGCATCCCACCGATCGCGCTCCGCAGCACGTCGAGCGGCACGGCCAGATCATTCCGAATCAACTCGATCCGTCCGCCACCGGCCCGCAGCATGATGGGCACCGCAAAGCTGAACACCTTTCGCGCCAGCTTGCTCTCGACGCGCTGAGCGACCGACGCCGCTCCGCTCCGCACCACGCACAACCGGTGCCGGATCGCAAATCGATCGAGTGCGGCCGAAATGGGAATGTTAATCCCCGGGTCCGGCCCGCCGCGAAGCATGTCGCCAGCGATGAAGTCCAGCGCTTTGTCCGCGCTCTCGCCCGCACGCTGCACCGCGCCGCGCGTGAGCGGGCGCAGCGGGGCAAGCGCGTCATCGTCGGCAATCGTCTCATACACGCCTTGGAGTTCGTCCGCAGGTGTCTGGCCCGCGAACTCTGAGCGGATCACGCCGGATTTCCAGAGCTCGCCGCACCACCGCCAGGATTCCATGAGTCGCAAGTAGCGTGGCGCCTTCGCGATCGTCGCCTTGACGCCTTCCCGCGTCTGGCCCTGCGTCGGGCGGGGCATGAGCGTGATGACGCCGGTGCCCAGCATCAGCGCGAGCATCGCCGGCACCTCGCGCGTCGCAAGGTGATACGGGCTCACGGCCAGGTCCAACCCGCTCACGCTGTGTACCCGTGCGGATTCGCCTGGAACCACTTCCACGCATGGGCCACCATGTCGTCCGGGCTTGTGATCTTCGCCGACCAACCCAGCTCGGCCTTAATCTTCCGCGGATCGGCGTACAGCTTTGGCGGGTCGCCCGCGCGACGCGGGCCTTCAACCACCTTGAAGTGCTTCCCCGTGACCCGCTTCACGGCGTCGATGATCTGCCGAACGCTCATGCCCTCGCCGATGCCCAGGTTGTAGAACCGCTCCTCACCCGCCTTGAGCGCGCCAAGCACGGTGACGTGGGCGTCGACCAGATCCTCGACATGCACATAGTCGCGAATGCACGTGCCGTCGGGCGTGGGATAGTCGGTCCCGTGGATGCTCAGATGCTCACGCTGACCCAGCGCGGCTTGCAGGCACACCGGAATCAGATGCGTCTCGGGCTCGTGGTGCTCACCGATCAGCCCCGAGCGGTCGCTGCCGGCGACGTTGAAGTATCGCAGCGCGGCCCACGCGAAGTTCCGCCCATCGCGGCGGGCCTGATCCGCAAAGTCCCGCAGCATGCGCTCGGAGAAGAGCTTGGACCAGCCGTAGGGATTCACCGGCGATTGCGGGCACGTCTCCGCGATCGGGATGTTCTGAGCGCTCGGCTCGCCATAGCTCGCGCACGTTGAACTGAACACCATCCGCTCAACCCCCCCACCACCCCCGCCGCCCCCACTGCCCGCGCCCGAGCCGCCCCAGCTCTGCTGGATCGCTTCCAGCAAGCTCAGCGACGCCGCGGTGTTGTTGCGGTAGTACCGCAGCGGCTGGGTCACGCTCTCGCCCACATAGGCCATGGCGGCGAAGTGCATGACGGTCTTGACGCGATGCTCGATCAGCAGCCGCGCAACCAGGGCCGTATCGCCGACATCGCCCGGGACAAAGTGCAGGCGACCCTGAGCGATGGTCTGCAGACGATCGATGGCTCCGCGGTGGCCACGGAAGAGGTTGTCAATCACGACGACGCTGCGTCCATCACGCAATAGACGCTGCACCGCATGCGAACCGATGTACCCCGCGCCGCCCGTAACCAAAACCGTCATGCGAAGACCTCCGAGAAGAGCCCACATGGTACCGACCCCGACATCGCCCGCACCGGCTGGCCACTACTCTTGCCACCCATGAGCCAGAAGCCCGCCCATACTGAAAAGCCGACGAATCAGCCGATTTCCGCGCTCGCCATCAAAGGCTCGATCAGCGGCGTACTCATGGGCCTGGCGAACCTCGTGCCCGGCGTCAGTGCGGGGGCCGTGCTGCTGGCGACCGGTATTTTTCAGGCATTTCTGAACGGGCTGGCCGAGCTGACGACCTTCAAGTTTCGCCGCAACTCGATCATTCTGCTTGGGTTTCTGGGCATGGGCTGGGTGCTCGCGGTGCTGCTGGGCGCGGGCTTCGTCAAGCAACTCGTCGTCGACTATCGCTGGATCATGTACAGCATCTTCATCGGCCTAACACTCGGCGGCGTGCCGCTGGTCTATGGACCGGCGGACAAGAAATCACGCTCAATGTGGGTCGGCGCGGCAATCGGCTTCCTGATCATGGCCGCGCTCGGGCTCGTCCAGATGTTCGCCGGCCTCGGGGCATCTGGCCAGTCGGCAACCTGGTGGTTGCTGGTCATCGGCGGCGTGCTCGCCGCGGGGGCGACGGTGCTGCCGGGCGGCAGCGGCACATTCGTGCTCCTGCTCATGGGGCTGTATGTGCCGATCCTGGCCGGTGTGTCGAGCTTCAAGGATGCCCTGGTTGCCCGCGATCTCGGCTCTGCGTTCACCGTCGCGCTCACGCTCGCACCCTTTGCCATCGGCATGCTCGTCGGGCTCTGCAGTGTCAGCGTCGCGCTGAAGTGGACACTCGCGAAGTTTCCGCAGGCGACGATGGGCGTGCTGCTTGGCCTGCTGATCGGATCGGTCGTTGCGCTCTGGCCGTTTCAGACCGGCGTGCGACCGGCGGTGGGTGATGTGGTGAAGGGCCGCATCCTCACCGAGCAGTCGCTGGCCGCGCTGAAGCCCGACGATTGGCCCGTCGCGTTCTTCGGTCCGTCAGTAGTGCAGGTGCTGATCGCCTTGGCGTTGATCGTCGTCGCACTGGTGCTGACGGTCCTGCTCGCACGGGCCGAGGAGAAACTGGGCGGCGGCGGGGTCTGATATGCGCTTTGATTGACTTCTCCGTTGTCCATGGACGATGGATTTCCGTCGCCAATAGGGTCTTCAGCCCTCGCGGGCTGCAAGACAACGATCACTTCGCCAGCGTGCGCCATCCGCCCATCTTCGCCGCCGCACCGCGTGAGGCCGCGATGATCACCGTGATCCCGATCGCGATGATCGCCACGCTCAGCCATTGCCCATACGTCAGCCCAAGGGGCTTTGGTACCTTCAGGTGCGCATCGGGCAGGCGCACAAGCTCTGTCCCGATCCGCTGCAGGCCATACCCCAGCAGAAACACGCCCGCGATCACGCCCGGCTTGCGGGGCTTCATCCACACCACCCACATGATCACCCCGAGCAAGAGCCCCTCGCAGATCGCCTGCACGATCTGGCTCGGCGCGCGGGCAGCGACCAGCGGCCTTAACTGCTCGGCGTACTTCCCGGCGTTCTGGATCAGCACGTCGATGCCTTCGGAAACCGTCCGCCCCGGCGCGGCCTGCATCGCCAGCGCCTCGATCTTCCCCCACTGCTCCGGCGTCTGGCGGAGCTGCGACGCCGGGAGCGCAAGCTCCTGCGGGTACTTCACGCTCCACCACGGTGCGGATTCGCCCGGAGCGGCGACGATCCGCCCGAGCAGCTCGCCATTGATGAAGTTCGCGATTCGACCTAAAAACACGCCGATCGGCGCACACAACGCCGCGATATCCATCACGTGCAGCCATGAGCACCGCCCGACGACCACCCCGCGATCATCCCGCCACCCGCGGCCGATCCGCCAGCACGCGAGAATCAGCCCGACCACGGCTCCGTGGCTGGCCATCCCTCCGTGATTGATCGCGAGCACCCCCCACCAGGGCGGCGTATCCGTGACCATCGTCAGCAGAGCCCGGTCATACACGAGGCAATAACCCAGTCGGCCGCCGGCAAGCGTCCCGAGCACCAGCCACATGAGCGCGTCGGTCACCCGATCGCCGGGAATCAGCGTCAGCCCGCGCCGCGCCATCCACTTCATCGTGAAGTACGCGATGATGAACCCGGCGACATACGACAAGCCGTACCACCGGATGCCGAAGCTCTCGGTAAATCGCACGAGAAACGGGCTAAGCGTGTGAAACCACATGGTGCAAGACCCCTTGGCAGGCCGTTCAGGCCCAGCGGACTTCGCCCTTGCCCTTGACAACGCTGCCGATGACGTGGACCGTCTCGCCAAGCTTTTCCAGCCGTTCCTTCACGCTCTCGGCGAACGTCGGGCGCACGATCAGCGTGTACCCGATGCCCATGTTGAACACACGATACATCTCCTCGGTGTCCACCCCGCCGTGGGCTTGCAGAAACGCAAACAGCGGCGGCATGGGCCAGCTCTTGCGATCAATCACCGCGTCGACCTTCTTGTGCAGAGCCCGCTCGAGGTTTCCGACCATCCCGCTGCCGGTGATGTGGGCCATTCCACTGACAACTTTCTTCACCCGGTACTGCCGCAGCAGCTTCGAGATCGTCCCGGCATAAATGCGCGTAGGTGTGAGCAGCACCTCGCCCAGAGTCGGAGCGGCGTGGGCGGCGCCGCTGCCTGCCGCTTTCTTGCTCACCTTGCCGCGCTTGCCGCGCGGCGTCGGCAACAGCTCGTCATACACCGCCCCAAGATCCAGCCCCGCGCTCGCGACGATCTTGCGCACAAGCGAATAGCCGTTGCTATGCACCCCGCTGGAAGACAACCCGAGCACGATGTCTCCCGCTTCCACACGCCCGGAATCCACCGCGCGTTCCAGCTCCACCACACCCACGGCAAAGCCGGCCAGATCAAAGTCCGGCGGCGGACCGACGTCATACACATCGGGCATCTCCGCCGTCTCGCCACCGATCAGCGCACACCCCGCCTGCTTGCACCCCTCCGCGACCCCTTTGACAATGTCCGTGAGCATCCGCGAATCGACCTTGCCCACGGCGATGTAATCCAGAAAGAACAGCGGCTCGGCCCCCTGCACCGCCATGTCGTTCACGTTCATCGCCACAAGGTCGATCCCGATGGTGTCGAACTTGCCCACCTGGCTGGCGAGCTTGACCTTGGTCCCGCACCCGTCGGTGCAGGCCACGAGCACCGGGTCTTTGTAGTTCCGCGCAAACAGCTTCTGGTTGTAATCCAATCGGAACAGACCCGCGAACCCGCCGGGATTGCGGATCACCCGCGGCCCCTGGGTCCGGCGCATGATCGATTCCAGCGACTCGGTAAAGGTGTCCTTCTCAATAAGGTTCACGCCTGCGTCGGCGTACGTCAGCTTGGCGGTTTTGGCCGGTGCAGATCTGGACATGCTCAAGCATACCGACCCCGACGCGATCCGAACGATCGGCACGGGCCACCCCGCACGTCCGAGAATCCCACCCACAGTGCCCCCGCACAGTTCTTTTCGACTACCAGAGCAGGAATCAACGCCCGTGTGGGCTTCGGAAGTCATTGGCTGATTTGCCTTGGTCGATAGCCACTGGGCGTTCTCAGACGCACAAAGGTCCGGACATGCCGACGAATCAACCCCCAGATCAGCTTGTGGTGCGTCAGCACGAGCGGCTCCAATGCCGCTTGCCGGCCCATGCGCGGATCGCCCAGGAACATGCCGATCAGGTCGCCTTCGCCCGCTCTGTTGGAGACGGGTCTGGAGCGATCGACGTATTCATCACCGACTGTTCACGCGGGGGAATCAACATCGAGTCGGCGGTCTTCATTCCACGCGGATGCCGGCTGCGCGTGTGCCTCGCTCCAGATCCCAACTCTTCCGCACCACCCGTCGAACTGACCGTCCGCGTGCAGAGGCCGACGATGATCGCGCGCGCTCCGATCTATGCGCTCGGCACCAGCTTCGTGGGACAGGGCGAGGTCCATGAGGCCATGGTCGCGGCCATCCTCGACGCCGCGCGTCGCGCCCCGGCCAAACCGCTACCCAAGAGCGGCATCGAGAAAGGAGCGGCCTAGGTGCGAGGCCACGACGACTTTGTTCTCTCGGCGCTGCTTCAGGAACGCCTCGCCACCCGCGAGCAGATCGATGCCGCATGCGCTCAGGCCGCCGCCCGGAGCGTCTCGCCCACTCAGGCCCTCGCGGACATGCGCATCGTCGATGCCCGCACCATCGCGCTCATCCGAGCAGGGGTCAGCGAGTGCCCGTTCGTTGATCCCACCTCCTACGACATCAACTTTGCCAACACCCAGAAGCTCCCGCGGCCAGTTGCCGAGTCGATTCGCGCATTCCCGCTGTTCGTCCTCGGCGATACCGCCACCGTCGGCATGGCCGACCCGCTGGACCTCCGCGCCATCGATCAGCTTCGCACCCTCCTGAAGTGCGAGATCGAACCGGTGCTCGTCGAGCCCGGGGTGCTGACCAATCTCATCGATCGTGCCTATGCCCTGACCGCAGGACCTCGCGACTCCGCTCAGGCACAGCAGCTCGCCTCAACTGAGCTTGAAGCTCTGACCACCGGCAAAGAACCGATCGTCGCCGCGGTCAACCAGATCATCGCCCAAGGCATCGACCTCGGCGCCAGCGACATCCACATCGGCCCCGACGAGAACGAGCTGCACCTGCGCTATCGCGTCGATGGTTCCCTCCAGCCGTTCAAAGGCCCCTCGGTCGATGTGCACGCCGGACTGGTGCAGCGACTCAAGGTCATGGCCAATCTGGACCTCACCGTCTCGCGCAAGCCGCAGGACGGCAAGATCCGCTTCACCCACAACGGCCGCACCGTCGACATCCGCCTGTCGCTCATCCCCACCGTCACGGGTGAGAACGTCGTCATGCGTCTGCTCGCCAGCAGCGGCTCGATCCGGGGCTTCGTCGAGCTCGGCTTCCCGACCGAAGAAGTCGCCTCCTTCGAGTCCGCGATCGAGCAGCCCTATGGCATGATCCTCGTCACCGGCCCCACGGGCTCGGGAAAGACCACCACCCTCTACACCGCGCTCAAACGCCTGAACACCGCCGACCGGAACATCATGACCATCGAGGACCCGGTCGAGGTCCGGATGCCGCTCATCCGCCAGGTGCAGGTCAACAGCGAGATCGGCATGACCTTTGCCGGCGCGCTGCGATCGATCCTGCGCCAGGACCCCGACGTCGTCTTCGTCGGAGAAATCCGCGACGAAGAGACCGCCCGAATCTCGGTTCAGGCCGCGCTCACCGGCCACCTCGTGCTCTCAAGCTTGCACACCAACGACGCGGCGGGTGCTCTCCCGCGCTTGCGCGATCTTGGCGTGCCCCCGTTTGCCGTCAACGCCGCACTGCTCAGCGTCATCGCCCAGCGCCTGGTGAAACGCGTGTGCACCGACTGTGCGCGCCCATCCACCCCGGAAGCCGCGCTTCTGGAACGCTTCGGGCTGACCCCGTCGGCCAAGGGCTTCGTCAAGGGCGCCGGCTGCGCCCGCTGTGGCAGCACGGGCACGCGCGGGCGCATCGGTGTGTACGAGGTGTTGCGCATCTCCCCGGGGCTCCGCAAGCTCGTCGACAAGCTCGCTCCCGCCAGCGAGATCCGACGCTTCGCCGTGACTGAGGGCTTCAAGGAAATGTGGCGCGACGGCCTGACCAAAGCCCAGCAGGGTCGGACGACGCTGGAAGAGATCGCCCGCATCGTCGCCGTTCAGGCGACAGAAACAGATGACGCCGCCCCCGCGACACTGAGGTCCGCCGCATGAGCGCGCTCACCTTCGACTATGTCGCGATCGATCGCCTCGGCATGAAGCGCCGGGGCTCAACGCCCGCTTCAAGTCTCGCCGACGCATGCCGCCGCGTCGCCGCCCTCGGGCTCACACCGCTCACCGTGCAGAAAGCACGCTCCGGACTCGCATTCCAGTTCAGCTCCGGACGCGTGAGCACCAGGGCGCTCTCGCAGTTCACCTATCAGCTCGGCGTCATGGTCTCGGCCCGCATCCCGATCTCCGAGGGTCTGCTCTCGATCGCCCAGCAGGAGCAGGACCCGAAGCTCAAGGCCATCATCACCGACATCGCCAAGCGCATCCAGTCCGGTGAGCAGATCGCCACCGCCATGGACTCGCACCGCCGCGCTCTGGGAGAGGTCTACATCCAGACGATCCGTGCCGCCGAGCGCAGCGGCAACCTCTCCAAGGTCCTCGAACACCTCTCCGATACGCTCGAGAAAAGCCAGGAACAGACCCGTCAGGTCCGCAGCGCGATGATGTACCCGACCTGCGTCATCGTCGTGCTGGTGCTCGCGGTGCTGTTCCTCGTGGGGTTTGTCGTTCCCAAGTTCGCCGGGATGTTCAAGTCCCGCAACCTCGATCTCCCCGTCTTCACCGAGCTGCTCATGAGCTTCGGGCTCTCGCTGCAGGCCTTCTGGTGGGCCTATCTGCTCGGCGCGTTCGGCATCGCCGCCGGAGCCTGGGCCATGTGGACAAGGCCCGCCGGACGACTCCTGCTCGACGCGATCCTGCATCGCATCCCGTACATCAATCGCATCCTTGTCGGCGCGGGCATGTGCCGCTTCGCCAGCATCTTTGCCGTGGGCCTTCAATCGGGTCTGGGGCTCATCGAGTGCCTCGATCTCGCCGGTCGATCCGCGGGACGACCCATGCTCATGCGCGATGTTGAGCGCATGATCGCCCAGGTGCGCTCCGGCGGCAGACTCGCCGACGTGCTCTCCACCTGCAAGTACCTCACGCCCTTCACCAAGCGCATGCTCATCGCCGGCGAGCAGTCCGCCGAGATCCCGCGCCTCTGCGGCGTCATCAGCCGCCACTACGAGCGCGAAACCACCCACCTCGCGAAAAACCTCTCCACCATCATCGAACCCGTCCTCATCGTCGCGATCGCCGGTGTTGTGCTGGTTATCGCTCTTGCCATCTTCCTTCCCATGTGGGATATGGCGAAACTTGTCGGATGATCGCGACCTCTCGCGCTCAACCCCTCAAGTCAACCTACTCCTCCACCGATGTCAGATCAGTCATCCAGTAAGAACCCTGTTTCATGGACCATCCCGGAGACAAGATCATGTTCGCAGCAGCTCGTCAGTCTCGCGCCTTCACCCTCATCGAGTTGATCGTCATCATCGTTGTGCTGGCCATCCTCTCGGGTGTCGCCATTCCGAAGTACATCGATTACACCTCTCGCGCCCGCGAGTCCGCCGCACGCGCCACACTCGGCGCTGTTCGCACCGGCATCGCCAACTTCTACGCCAACTCCGCCCTCACCGGCACCGCAACCTTCCCGACCCTCGTCCAGACCCAGACCTTCGGCTCCACCGGCGTCATGCAGGAAGCCATCCCCGCGAACCCCTACAACAACTCCGCCACCATCGCCGCGGCCACCTGGGCCACCACGCCCCCCGTCACCGGTGCCGCCGGGTACAACTACGACGCCGCCACCGGCCGCTTCTGGCTCAACTCCACCACCACCGGCATCAACGAACACCTCTGGTAAACAACTCCGTCTCGCTCGCGTGGACCACTTCATGATCGCTCGATCACTCCATCGCCGCGCCCCGGACCCGGGGCGCGGTTTCTCGTTGATCGAACTGATCGTGATGATCGTCGTCATCTCCATCATCAGCGTCGTCGCCATCGCCAGCACACGCACCACCTACCAGAGCAGGCAGCGCGCCGCCGCCCAGGTGCTCGCCTCCGATCTCACCGCGCTCAGGCAACGCGCCATCGCCACCGGCAACGCCGCCTGGGTCACCTTCAATCCCACCGCAGACACCGCGCTGCACACCGAAACCCTCAGCGGCTCGGTCGTCTCCATCATCGACCAGGCCAACGGCACCCAGCGCGGCACGCGCCTCGGCCCCGCCTCCGAAGGCGGCTTCTTCACCGGCGTCGACATCGGCACCATCAATGGCTCAACGTCCACAACCACTGTTGGCTTCGACTGGCTCGGCCGGCCGTTGAACTCCGGCGGCACGCCGCTCACCACCAACACCGCCGTCACCATCACCGCCTCCCAGGGCGCGGCCACCTTCTCGGCAGTCACCATCACCATCCAGGCCGAAACCGGCCTCGTCACCATCTCCTGGTGACCCTCATTTCCCGCTGAATCATCGCCGATATCCGACCCATGAGCACCCGGCTCGTCCATCGCGCTGCTCACGCCCCCAGACGCAGAGGCCTCACGCTCATCGAGGCCATCGCGGCCATCGTCATCCTGTCCGTCGCCATCCCCTCCATGCTCTGGGCACTCCGCGACGCCGCCCGACGCCGCGTTGATCCCGTCCTCGTCAACCGCGCACGCTGGCTCGCCGGCGAACGGCTGGAAGACATCATCGCCGACCGCCACTCGCCCACCCGCGGCTACGCATACGTCGTCAATGCCAACTATGCCGCCGAGAACCCCGTCTCCGGCTTCACCGGCATGCAGCGCACGGTTTCGATCGTTGAGACCGGCCCGCCGCCGTCCTTCGCCGCGGGCACCGGGTTCAAGACCGTCACCGTCAGCGTCACCTTCACCGGCAGCAACGCCGTCTCACGCACGCTCTCTCTCGCCACCGTTGTCACCGACTACACGCCATGATCCGCGGCCACTCCATCCCCATGCCCCCATTCACGCGGCATCGCCCGCGCGCCTTCACGCTGGTCGAGGCCATCACCACCATCGTCATCATCGCCATCGTCTCCACCATCTCCGCCACGCTCGTCCGCGGCGGCATGAACGTCTATGACAGCGCCGCCACCAGGGCCGAACTCTCCGATCGCCTCTCCGTCGCCATGGATCGCATCACCACCGAACTCCGCACCATGGATCAGACCGGCTCCACCGGCAGCAACCAGGCCAGCATCTCAGCCCTGACCACGAGCTCCATCACCTTCACCGCCAGCGGCGCGACACGCACCATCTCCCTCTCCGGCACCAACCTCCTGCTCTCCGGCTCGCTCGTCGCAAGCGCCGTGCTCGCCCCCGATATCACCACGTTCTCACTCCTCGGGTTTGATAGCACCAACACCGCGCTCCCCGCAAGCCCCTCAGCGCCCCAGATCGCCACGCTCCGCCGCATCCAGATCACCATCAGCGCCACCCGCAACGGCATCACCGAAACCCTACGCACCAAGGTCTTCATCCGCGAGCTCGCCTCCGGTTCGGGGGCTCCATGACCCGCCAAGCACTTCACCGCACACGTTCCGATCGTCGCAACGCCGGCAGCGTCCTCGTCGCCGTGATCGTCGCGCTCGTCCTCGTCCAGACCGCCGTGCTCGCCAGCGTGATCGCCGCCCGAGTGCCCCAGGACACCACGCTCCGCCGCGTTGATGCCGCTCGCACGCTCTACGCCGCCGAGGGCGGCATGCACATGGCACTCAAAGAGGTCTACGACGCCACCGATCTCGATGGCGACGGCACCGTCGGCTCCATCTCCGCCGACGCAAGCGCCGCCAACGACCCCACCATCAGCTCCGCTCAGGTCTCGGTGACCACTTCAACATCCGGGTCCACCACCACCCTCACCGCCTCCAGCCGGACCGCCACCGCCGCCCGCAAGGTCCTGGTCGCCACACTCACCTATTGAGCACCGCGGGCTTCAGGGCGGCGTGACTGCTTTCCACGTTGTCAATGTCGGAGCCACCTTCGCCAGGTCCGCGATCTCGTCAGCCGTCAACGCACGGTTGTAGAACCGCACGTCATCCACCGTGCCGTTGGTGATGTCCGTCATTCCATTGCGACCACCGATGTACACCGGGCGCGTATCCGTCCCGATCGGTGCGGCACGGCTCACCGGCGACCCATCCGCAACGCCGTTCACATACAGCCGAATCTGCGTTCCATCCCACGTCCCGGCGACGTGGTTCCACTTGTTCGTCGCCAGCGACACGCTCCCGCCCACCGAGTACAAGTCAAACTCATCCAGTGTCATGATCACGCGCCCCTCGCGCACGGCGAGCTGCCAGTTATTGGGGTTGGC
>JAIEOW010000015.1 GCA_019750095.1 Phycisphaerales bacterium | reverse complement strand
CCGCACCCGGCCGCGGCGGACGTCACTCGACTCGCTCCGCGGTTGCTCGCGGTGCGGGTAAATGATCAGAGGTTCCTGTACTATTTGCCCCTAGGAAGGAGTAAAGTCCTAGGCCATGAGTGTCTGTGCCACGCGTGCCGAACTCAGTGGACGATCAACTTTAATGCACCGGCGAAGCCGCGCAAGTCGCGTCGAAAGTCTACAGCAAGCGAGCTTTTGGAGTCGTGCACGCCGAGCGAGATCGACGCGCTCACGGGCGGAATGCAGTTCCTTCAGCAGATTCGCGACGGCGGTTTCGATGAGCGGACGCGTACGGACGTCTTGTTCGAATCCGCGAAGGCACTTGAGTATCACCATGCCAATCGTCAGCAAGTCGGGTTTCTGGTCGCCGCGTTCGCGCTTGCGGCTGTTGTCTTGACTTTCGTCACCCCGATTTGCTGGTTTGATTATCTGGAACCGAACAGTCGGATGAGCGTTGCATGGCCTATCGGTTTCACAATCGCGTTCGTTGCGTCGATCGTGTTGACGGCATGGTCGATTCGAAGGGCCCGAGCCCGCACTCGCGACAAAGCCGTGCGACGGTTGGCTCAATCTCTTGCGATGATGAACCCAACAGATCACGATCTCGCGTCGCTGACCGCCAGATGCCGAGTTGCCGGATTCAAACACTGTTCGCCGACTTCACCGGAGGCGTTGCGGCTTGAGGTTCAACAGGTCCTCACTTCCGACACCGGTAACCGCGCAACGGGACATTTGAGGCGATGGTGAGGGCACTGTGCAAAAGGGTCGCGTGTTGCGACGATCACTTTGACTCAGTCCTTACCGCCGACCGCAGCTTCGCTCACTGAGTGCCGCTTGGAGTCGCGTCGAAAGCGCACCGGCTGTACCGGGCCACAGTTGGTGGCATGAGTTCGTGCCACAACGCGCAAACTGCCATGATTTCATTTTTTCCCTCGTGCCAAGTCCCTTCGTACGATTTGTCATGGTTCCGTCCAACCCCACAACTCCCCCACTTCCTCGCCGCACCGTCCTGCTGAATCTCGCCCTCGTCTTCGTCCTCGGCGTCTTCGTCGCGCGTCTGCCCTCGACACTCGCGGCCGTCTCGACGATGTTCGGCGTGGGCGAGGTTGACGGCCTCACGCTTATCGCCGATGTTCGCCGCGAGCTGCGCCAGCATGCGGTTGAACCGCCGGATGATCAGAAGCTCACGCTCGGGGCGATCAGCGGGATGCTGGAATCGCTGGATGATCCGTACGCCGAGTACATTCCGCCCGACGATGCCGCCGACTTCGAGAAGTCGATGACCGGCGCGTTCACCGGCATCGGAGCGCAGGTCGAGGTGCGTGATGGGTGGCTGCACATTGTCAGCCCGCTGGAAGACACTCCGGCGTACGCCGCGGGCGTGATGGCGGGTGATCGCGTGACCAAGATCGACGGCGTGAGCACCTTCGGCCTGACCGCCGATGAGTGCATCAAGAAGATCACGGGGCCAGAGGGCACGAGCGTGATGATCACGATCTCGCGGGGGGCGGGGGGACACGCCGCGACAGGCGGCGAGGCGGGAGAGATCGAACTCACGATCAAGCGCGCCAAGATTGTCAGCAAGAGCGTGCGCGGATATCGGCGGCTCAACGACGGCACCGGACACTGGGACTATCTGCTCGATCCGGCGCAGGGCATCGTGTACCTGCGCATGAGCCAGTTCACACCCACCTCGCCGCAGGAACTGGCCGAGGCGCTCGATCAGGCGCAGGCGGCGATCCGGGCCCAGGCCAAGGCCGCAGATTCGGGCAAGGCTCGCGAGATCGGCGGGCTCGTGCTCGATCTGCGATCCAACCCCGGCGGGCTGATGGAAGCCGCCATCGCGATCTGCGATCTCTTCCTCGACTCCGGCACCATCATGTCCACACGCGGTCGCAACACGCCCGACGTGATCTATAAAGCCCACCCGCAGAGCGGCACGCCGAGCTTTCCGATCGCCGTGCTCGTCAACGGTGCATCCGCATCCGCGAGCGAGATCGTCGCCGGTGCGCTCAGCGAGAATGATCGCGCGATCGTCATCGGTACACGCACCTTCGGCAAGGGACTCGTGCAGAGCGTGCGCCCTCTGGATCATGACGGCCGGGCACAGCTCAAGTTCACCTCTCAGCGCTACTTCCTGCCCAGCGGGCGGCTGATCCAGCGCACCGACACCTCCACCGTCTGGGGCGTTGATCCCTCCCCCGGTTTCTACGTGCCGATGACCGACGCGCAGACCATCGACTGGATCCTCCGCAGGCGATCGTGGGACGTTCTGCACAAAGATGGTGCGGCGACGAAGAGCGGCGCCAACGGAGGTCCGCCGCCGATCGAACAGCAACGCTGGACCGATCCGACCTGGATCGAGAGCGACGCCAAGGACGTACAACTCTCCCGCGCGCTCGGCGCCGTGCAGGCCAAACTCACCAGCCGCGAATGGCCCAAGGGCGGCGAAGACGCACCGGCGCAGGCCGCCCGCATCTCGGCGACGGAACTCAAAGCCCTTGAACGCACGCGCGAGCGCATGGGCAAGGAGTTCGCCCGCGTGGACAAACGCATCGATGCGCTCGAGCAGGCCGCAGAGGGTGGCAAGCCGCTCCCGACAATCCCGGACTTCTGGCCGGACACCCTGGACCTGACCGGCGGCAGCGTGGAGGTCAAGGACAAGTCCGGCGCGGTGATCGCGCGATTGAACATCACGGGGCGCGATGTGGAACGCTGGCTGGCGTTCGGCGATGTCGAGAAGCAGGCAACGGATTCCGCAAAGCCGCAGGACGAACGTCCCGCCGCACCAGCCGGCAAACAGTAACGCCCCATGCCCCCATCCAGCACCATCCTCGCCTTCGAGACCTCCTGCGACGAAACGGCCGTCGCCGTGGTGCGTCATGGGCGTGAAGTACTCAGCAACGTCATCGCCAGCCAGCACGACCTGCACGCGGAATATCGCGGCGTGGTGCCGGAGATCGCCAGCCGCGCACATGCCGAACGCATCACGCCGGTGCTTCGCCGAGCCCTTGCCGATGCGGGCGTCACGCTCAAGGACATCACCGCCGTCGCCGTGGGGAACCGCCCGGGGCTCATCGGCTCGCTGCTCGTCGGCGTCGCCTCTGCGAAAGCGCTCGCATGGTCGCTCGGCGTGCCGATGATCGGCGTCGACCACGTGCACGCGCACCTGCTTGCCGGGCTCCTAGGGCCAGCGGCCAGCGTGCCGGGCACGCCACGCTTTCCCGCGCTCGGGCTGGTCGTCAGCGGCGGGCACACGTCGCTCTACGTCTGCGAATCAACGATTCGCGTGCGCCGCATCGGCGCGACGATCGACGACGCCGTGGGTGAGGCGTACGACAAAGTCGCGGCGATCCTTGATCTGCCGTTTCCCGGCGGACCAAGCTTGGACAAACTCGCCCAGACCGGCAAGGTGCACGCTCCCGGCTTCCCGATCGCACGGATCGCTCCGGACAGTCTGGATTTCTCGTTCTCCGGCCTGAAGACCGCCGCGCTCTATGCATTCCGCGGCGTGCCCGAAGACGATCGCCGCCGCGCCAAACGCGAGAGCCGCGGCGAAGCCCTCCCCCCACTGCTCAGCGCACCCGATGTCGCCGCGACGTTTCAGGAATCAGCGATCGGTGCAGTCATGCTCAAACTCCGCCGAGCCATGGAACGGTTCCCGGATTGCCGCACGCTGCTGGTGGGCGGCGGCGTGAGCGCAAACTCCAAACTGCGCCGCGAACTGGAAGACCTGCGCAATCGCACCGGCATGGACGTGCGCATCCCGCCGATGCAGTATTGTCTGGATAACGCGGCGATGATCGCCGCGCTCGCGCACGATCAACTCGCCGAGCGTTCATGGGCCGGCGATGAGCTGAGCGTCTCGGCGGTGCCGACGACGGCGTTCTGAGCACTCACTTGCCCACACTCGTAAGCACCAGCCGCACCGCATCACCGGCACCGGTCAAGCTCTCGCCAGCCACGATGCCCGCGCACACGGTGACAAGGAATCGCTCGCTCCACTTCGGGAAGCTCTTTGTGAGGCCGAACGCGATGCATGCACCAATGAACATCGAGATGCTGTTCGTCGCTGGGATCACGAATGCAAGCCCGACGGCCGAACATGCGGGCACGAACATTCCCACCTTCTTGGGCAGCAGCTTCTCCACGATCGGGAAGATCACACCGATCACCGCGGCGATCGCCATCGCCGTGGTCGCGTCTGGCGGGAGTGAGCTCAGGCCCTTCTGGAAGACTTCAGCCACCGCCTTCCACATCGCCACGGCGGGCGCGGGCCAATCTGGCGTCAGCAGCATCTCCTTCGGATTCGGGATCAGAATCAGATAGAACGCGCTTCCGACAATCGCCCCGGCGATCGAGCCGCAGATCTGCCCGACGACCTGCTTCCGCGCCACCGCGCCGAGCAAATAGCCGCACTTGAGGTCATGCATCAGGTCCGCACACTGCGACGCCGCACCCGCCGTCACGCTTGCGCCCATCAGGTTCGCCGCGGCGTTCTTGGGCATGATCAAGGCGAACATGAGCTGGGTCACCTTGCCCATCGCTCCCACCGGCGTGACGTTCGTCTCGCCGCTGACACGTGACGCGACGATCGCGAGCACGAAGCTCAAGAGCACCGCCGCCACCGCGGCCCACCAGGTGATCCCGAAGAACCAAGACTGCAAACCCACACACAGCACAAGCGCGAGCACCAGCGAGAAGATGAACCACTTTCGCGGCACTTCGCCCGTATCCACGGTGCTCCCCGCGTCGGCAGTGCGCCGAAACGACCGCAGAATCGATGGAAAACTGAACGAGAACGAGACCAGCGAGGCCACGACCATCAGCGTGACGCCGGGCCAGAGCAACCACTCCGCGTATGGAAAGATGTGCTGTTCCACCGGCTTGTTCGCGTTCGCCGCAAGTGCCGCAGGTCTGTCAACCACCGATCGCCCGCTGCCGACCAGCCATGGCCCGATGATGCCGTGGGCAAGAATCGCCCCGCTGAGCAGCCAGATGCACGATCGCAGCCCCACCAGCCCTCCGACAGCCATCATCAGCAACGTCGGATCGAGCACGAACGTGTACTTCGCCGCCGCGCTCCCTTGAATCGTCAGTCCGAAGTCCGTCGCCTTCGTCAGCTTGGCGATGTTCGCGATCTTGAAGAGGGCCGCCACCACCGCGCCGATCAGCAGCACCGTCACGCGCCGAACGGCCTCGGCACCGGTGTTGTAGATCTCCTTCAACGTCTCCGCACACGCGAGCCCACCCGGAAACGGCAGCTTGTCGCGGATGATCATCTGCCGGCGCAGACCCATGGCCACCGCGATGCCCACCAGGCAGACCGTCGACATCCAGATCGTCAGCTGCCACCATGCCAGGGTGGTGTCCTGAATGATCGTGACCGCGGGAATCGCGCTCACCAGCCCGGCACTTGAGATCGCGCCGGCCGCCGAGCACGCCGCCTGGTTGATGTTGTTCTCGAGCTTGTTCATCATCCGCACCCGCCCGCCCGACGCCTGGCTGATCACACGCCAGAGCACATAGGCCAGCAGAATGCCGGTGATCGACATGTTCAGACCCCAGCCGATCTTCAGCCCGATATAGACGTTGCAGATCGAGAGCGTCCCGCCGAGGACCATGCCGGTGCCGATGGCCTTCCAGGTCAGTTGCGGTGAGTCAAAGTCCACCGGCGGCACGCCCTCGGCCGTAGTCGCCTGGGCATCGGTGTTCGCAGCGGTGGATGGGCTTGCCTGGCTCATGGTGGATTCTCGATGGGAACAACGGCGTGAACCGGAAGAGGTTCGATTATCACCGATGTTCGACCGGAGTGTGAGCCATTCGTCAAGGATTTCTAACTGAACGCGACAAAATGAACGGACGAGTTTGTCCGATGCCGCGCCGACAGCGCGATCAAGAACCGCTGACCCGAGCATCCAGCACGCGGATCGCCCCCGGACGCGCCCGAACCTCGAATGCATCGAAAGACCCCACGGCCTCGCCATCCATCTGACAGGGGAACTTCTCCGTCGCCCGGATCGCGATCGATTTGCCGCGAGCCCTGATCAGCCCCGGCATCGCCGTGTGCAGTCCCGCAGCCGTTGCCATGAGCCACCGCACAAGCCCAATCCGGCTGCGATGCGGATAAAACACCACGTCGAGCGACCCATCCTGCATGTCGGCATCCCGCGCCGGGTCCAGCCGCGCCGCGTATTGACGGCTGTTCGCAACCACCAGCAACCCAGAGCGACCATCGATCACGCGTCGGCCGTCAACCTCCACGGTCAACATCGGCGTGCGCGGGCGGAGCAGTTCCTTCATCGCCGCACGCACATACGCGATCTTCGTGATCCCCCCGCGACGCTCGGCGGCCACACGCTCCACCACGCAGGCATCAAACCCCACACTCATCATGATCGCAAACGGCCGCCCGTTGCACTCGCCGACATCGCACGCACGAACTGTCCACCGCTCCATCGCGCCCACCAGCGTCGCTGGCCGCCGATCGGTCCTGAACTCGCGGCTGAACAAGTTCTCCGTCCCGAGCGGAAAGTGATACACCGGCGACGGCCCGCTCATCAGTGCGCCAAGCGTGTGGTGCACCGTGCCATCGCCCCCGGCAATCACCAGCAGGTCCGACGTGCGCACCACCGCATCAAGATCGATCGGCCCCTGATCAACATTCCCTTTCAACGACAGCACCCGCGGCGTGTGTCCGGCCCGCGTCAGCGCATCGCTGATCGCCGTCGCGACATCCGCACGCCCACCGGTGCCAGATGCCGCGTTGTGCAGGATCGTGACCGATTTGCCACGTGCTGGGGCGTGTCTCGCCCCGACAGTTTGCTCCGCAACATCGTCCTTGTCGGCAGTGCGTGGCGCTGGGTATGTTGGTGCAGTCTTGCTCAAAGGGAGCAATGCTATCGAAGGAGCGCGACGCCGACCGCATCGCCGACCATGACCAGTAGAAGCAGTGGCAGGTGTGCGATCGACGCCAGAAACACCCGCCGCGCGTCCCGTCGCTCGCGCGATCTGGCCAGTTTCACGCACAGCGCCGTGAACATCAGCCCAGACAGCACCGCCGCAACCGCCGACACCGGGCTCAGCCGATCGTGCATCACCATCGCGGGCACCAGCGTGGCCGGAATCAGGCAGAGCGACCAAAGCAGGATCATCCGAGCCGTGATGCCGCCAGTCGGATCGACATTGGCCAGCATTCGATACCCGCCCTTGGCATAGTCATCGCGATACATCCACGCGATGGCCAGAAAGTGCGGAATCTGCCACACAAACATCAGTGCAAACAGCGACCACCCGCCCAGTTCCGTCAGCGACGACAGACCCGTCGGATCACGCAACTGATTCCCAGCCGCCGCCGCCGACCACCCGATCAATGGCGGCAGTGCGCCCGGCACCGCCCCCACGATCGTGTTCATGGTCGTCACCGGCTTCAGCGGCGTGTACAGCAGCACATAAATCAGAATCGTCGCCAGCGACACCAGCGCCGGAGCCAGCCCCACCAGCAGCAGCGTCCCCACGCCCAGCACCGAAAACAAAAGTCCCCACCCAAGCGCCGCCCGGCTCGACACCCGCTGCGTCGGCACCGGCCGAGCGCACGTCCTGGGCATCACCGCATCCCGATCCTGCTCCCACCACTGATTCAGCGCATTGGCCCCCGACGCCGAGAGCGCGGTGCCCACAATGCACCCGAGCGCCCGCAGCGAAAGATCGGTCCACTGCCACGATTGCGCAATCGCCGACAGCACGAAACCCACCCCGGTGGTGATCGTCACCAGCCGCGTGATCCGCGGCTTGGTCAGCTCATGCACCGACGAAAACACCGACGCCGCCTTGCCAGCATGGGCATCCGAAGCAGAGATGGCAGGCGTGGCGGTCATGGCAAAATCCCCCAATGCCCAATCTTTGGCCGATCGGCCCCCCGCGGCTACTGCCAAACAAGAAACATTCCCGCCAGATCAAACGGGTGACTTCATCCCAAGACCATTCGAACGGATCTTCCCTACGATGTCTGCCCGTGTCCCGGTAGCTCAGTTGGATAGAGCAGCCGCCTTCTAAGCGGCAGGTCGGGCGTTCGAATCGCCCCCGGGACGCTTCTTTTTGGCCTCAGTGCCCCGCATACGCCGACATCGGCGGGCAGGCGCAGATCAGGTTTCGATCGCCGTACGCATTATCCACACGACCGACCGAGGGCCAGAACTTGCGACGCCGCAGATAGGGCAGGGGCCATGCCGCCTGCTCGCGCGAGTACGGCCGGTTCCACTCGCTTGCCGTCACCACCATCGCCGTGTGCGGTGCGTGCTTCAGCGGGTTGTTGTCCTTGGGCAGCTTGCCCTCTTCGATCGCGCGGATCTCTTCGCGAATCGCGATCATCGCATCACAGAACCGATCAAGCTCGGCCTTGGGCTCGCTCTCGGTCGGCTCGATCATCAACGTGCCGGGCACCGGCCACGACATGGTCGGCGCGTGGAAGCCGTAATCCATCAGCCGCTTGGCGATGTCATCGGGCTTGATCCCCGCCGACTGGTCAAACGCGCGAATATCAATGATGAACTCGTGCGCGCACAGCCCGCCCGGCCCGCGGAAGAGCACCGAATAGTGCTTCTCCAGCCGCTTGGCCATGTAGTTCGCGTTCAGAATCGCCGTCTCCGTCGCACGCGTGAGCCCGTGCTCGCCCATCATGGCGATGTACATCCAACTGATCGTCAAGATGCTCGGCGACCCATAGGGCGCCGCGCTCACCGGACCGTTGGTGTTCGACATCATCGGATGCCCCGGCACATGCGGCGCCAGATGCTTCGCCACGCAGATCGGCCCCATCCCCGGGCCGCCGCCGCCGTGCGGAATGCAGAAGGTCTTGTGCAGATTCAGATGGCAGACGTCGGCCCCGATGTCGCCCGGGCGTGTCAGCCCGACCTGGGCGTTCATGTTCGCCCCGTCCATGTACACCTGCCCGCCGCAGTCGTGCACGACCTGGCAGATTTCCTTGATGTGCTCCTCGAACTTGCCGTAGGTCGAGGGATACGTGACCATCAACGCGGCGAGATCGTCCTTGTGCTCCATCGCCCGGGCCTTGAGGTCATCCAGATCGATGTCGCCGTTGTCAAGGTTCTTGACCGCGACAACCTTCATCCCCGCGATCACCGCCGACGCCGGATTGGTCCCGTGCGCCGAGTCAGGAATCAGGCAGATGTCCCGGTGCCCCTGCCCGCGATGCTGGTGATACGCACGGATGGTCAAGAGTCCCGCGTACTCGCCCTGCGAGCCGGCGTTGGGCTGCAGGCACGTCGCCGCGAACCCGGTGATCTCCGAGAGCCACTGCTCCAGGTCGGCGTACATCTTGGCATACCCGCGCTGCTGGTCGGCCGGCGCAAACGGGTGGATCCGCCCGAACTCCGGCCACGTCACCGGGATCATCTCGCTCGTCGCGTTCAGCTTCATCGTGCACGAGCCGAGCGGGATCATGCTGTGCGCCAGCGACAGGTCGCGCCCCATCAGTTCGAAGATGTACCGCAGCATCTCCGTCTCGGAGTGGTGTGTGTTGAAGACGGGGTGAGTGAGGAACGCGCTGGTTCGGCGGAACACCGCGGGAATCACCTCCGGATCGCCCGGAATCGGCTCGGAAGCATCGATATCAAAGCCGCGCCCGCAGCCAAACGACCCCAGAATCTGCCGCAGGTCCGCGATCGAGGTCGTCTCGTCGAGCGAGACGCCCAGCGTGCCGTCACCAAAGTCACGAACATTCAATCCGCGAGCGATCGCCGAAGCGATCACGCCCTTCGCGTCCTGCTTGCAGTGCTCGCCGATCACCGGGCGCACGCGAATCGTGTCGAAATACGCATCCGTAAGCACGTCGTGGCCAAGCCACCGCATCCCGAATGCCAAAATGCGCGTCATCCCATGCACGCGATCGGCGATTGCCTTGAGCCCCTCCGGCCCGTGATACACCGCATACATCCCCGCGATGATCGCCAGCAGCGCCTGAGCCGTGCAGATGTTGCTCGTCGCCCGCTCGCGCTTGATGTGCTGCTCGCGTGTCTGGATCGCCATCCGCAGCGCGATGTTCCCCTGCGCATCCTTGCTCACGCCGATCAGGCGGCCGGGCATCTTCCGTGCATGCTCGTTCTTCGTCGCCAGAAACGCCGCGTGCGGCCCGCCCGCGCCCATCGGCACGCCAAACCGCTGCGCACTCCCCACACAAACGTCGGCCCCGCCACCCCCCCACTCACCCGGCGGCTGCAGCAACGTCAGCGCGAGCAGATCCGTCGCGGCCACAACCAGCCCGCCGGCGGCGTGCACGATCTCGCAGACTTCCTCATAGCACTCCACCCGCCCATCGGTCGTCGGATACTGCACCAGCACCCCGCACACGCCCGACAGATCCATCCCCTTCAGCCCGGCCCCCGGCCCGCCCGTCCCCTTGCCGCCCATCGGCAGATCGATCTCGCGAATCTCCACGCCCATCGATTCGCCGCGGGTCTTCACGACCGCAATCGTCTGCGGGTGCGCATCGCTCGCGATCAGAAACGTCTTCTTCGATCCTTCCGCGCCGCCCGCGATGCCATAGCACATCGCCATCGCCTCGGCCGCCGCCGTGCCCTCATCCAGCAAGCTCGCCCCAGCCAGCGGCAAGCCCGTCAGATCGCTCACCATCGTCTGAAAGTTCAGCAGGGCTTCCAAACGCCCCTGCGCGATCTCCGCCTGATACGGCGTGTACTGCGTGTACCACCCCGGATTCTCAAGGATGTTCCGCAGAATCACCGGCGGCGTGATCGTGTCGGAATACCCCATCCCGATGAACGACCGCATCACGCGATTCTCTGACGCGATCGCCTTCAACCGTTGCAGTGTCTCAGACTCGCCCATCGGTGCTTCGCTGCGCGTCCGAAGACCCTTCAAGTCCATCGCCCGGCGCAAACGAATCTGCGACGGAATCGCCGCATCGACCAGTGCGTCCAGCGATCGATACCCCAGCATCCCGAGCATCGCCTGGATCTCGGCCTCGTCCGGCCCGATGTGCCGATGCGCAAACGTGTCCGAGGGCGACACCACTCCCGCATCAACCCGAGACGCCTGATCCACCAGCGGGTCATGTTGCCCATGACCATTGCTCGAAGAACCGGACCGAACAGACGCTGGCGCAGGACTCGTGGTGTTGGGCATAGGTGTTCTGCTTCACTCTCACCCGGCGCGCACTCACGTGCGGCGTGGGCATGGCAAATGGCGATCTCGGGCCGTCATCCAATCGTAGGTACCGGCGATTCGAACACCAACCCACACCGATGCACGCGGTAACATCATCCGCATCATCTGCACCACCCATGCCCCGTCCACCCGCACAGGGAAACCCCAGCCAGTCCGCGAGAACACCGCATGTTGACCGACTCTCCGATCCTCCGCCGCGTTCTGGCCCTGTCACTGGGCGTCGGCACGATGGTGCAAACGACCCTTGCCGACACTTCCGCTCGGCTTGCCACGATCAAATCCGACGTGCAAACGCTCGCCGACCCGGCCCTCCAAGGCCGCGGCCCGGGCCTGCATGGCAACAAAGTCGCCGCCGACTTCCTCGAACGCCGCTTCACCGAACTCGGCCTGAACCCGGGGTTCAACATCGATGGCCAGCCCGTCTTCCGCCAGCCCTTTGATGCGGGCAAAAACGCCTCGATGAAATCGGCCCGAATGGGCGTCTATTCTGGCGAGCTCGATGCGCTCAAGCCCGAGGCATTGTTCGAGCACTCCAAAGACTTTGTGCTCCTGGGCTGCTCAGCATCGAGCGAAGTCGTTGGTCCCCTCGTCTTCGTTGGCTATTCCATCGAAAAGGGCGGGCCAGACGGCTCCTACGCCACCTATCCCGAGAACGACGCCGAGACGCCTCTGGCCGGAAAGATCGCCTTGATCCTCCGCTTTGAGCCCATGACCAAAGAGGGCAAGAGCCAGTGGGCCACGAAGAACTCTGCCTGGTCTTCCGCCGCGGCAATCTCAAACAAGATCCAAGCCGCCGTCAAGCGCGGTGCGGCGGGCATCATCGTCGTCTGCCCACCCGGAGCCGACGACCCACGCTGTGGCAAGCTCGATCCCACCGAATCCACCACCCGCTGGTTCACCGATCTCAACGTCCCCGCCGCGCTCATGTCCACCGAGGCCGCCGATCGCCTCGTCAAGCTCTGTGACGCCGCGAATCCTGGCGGCCCGCGCTCGCTCGCCGATCTCCGCGCCCTTGCCGATGCCGGCGGCGGTCGCATCAACCTCGCCTCGCACACCGTCAAGCTCCTTGCCGACATCGATCGCTCGCCCCGCGTGACGTGGAATGTCGGCGCGATGCTCCCCGGCCGCGGCAACCTCATTCACGACGTCGTCATCATCGGCGCCCACTATGACCACGTCGGCCTGGGCTTCACCGGCGGCTCGCGTACCGACGAGTACGGCGTCGTCCACCCCGGTGCCGATGACAACGCCTCCGGCACCGCCGGCCTTCTGGCCGTCGCGGGCACGCTCAAGGATCGCTATGCGCAGTCCGGCGAGAAGAACCTCCGCTCGGTCCTCTTCCTCGGCTTTTCCGCCGAGGAAATGGGTCTGATCGGCTCGCGATTCTTCACCAAGAGCAACCAGATTCCTGCCGCGTCGATCTCGGCGATGCTCAACCTCGACATGGTCGGTCGCATGCGTGAAGAAACGCTCGAAGTCTCCGGCACCGGCACCGCCGAGGGGTTCGCCGATCTGCTCAAACCGCTCTTCGATGCTTCGGGCCTCACGATCAAGCCCTCATCCGGCGGCCGCGGCCCGAGCGATCATGCCAGCTTCTACGCCGCGGGAATCCCCGTGCTCCACTTCTTCACCGGCCTGCACGCCGAGTATCACACCCCGCGCGACACCGCCGACCTGATCAACCACGACGGCATTCTCAAGGCGAGCGACCTGTGCGCAAACGTCGCCTTCGCGCTCGCCTCCCGACCGGAACGGCTCGTTTTTTCCAGCACCGATCGCACCGCCCGCAGACCCGATCAACCCGCCCCTGGCGATGGGCCGCGCATGGCCGGGCTCAAGGTCCGCTTCGGCATCAGCCCCGCGAGCTACGCCGAGGATGAACAAGGCGTGGGCGTGGGCGAAGTCTTCCCGGGCACCAGCGCGGCCGACGCCGGCATCCTCGTCGGTGACCGACTCGTCCGCTGGAACGGACAACTCATCCCAGATGTCGCCGGCTGGATGGAACTCATGGCCAAGCACAATCCCGGCGACGTCGTTGACGTCGACATCAAGCGCAAAGCCGAAGACCTCACCGTTCGCGTGACGCTCAAGAGCCGTGATCAGGCGCCGCGGTAACCCAGTCAGCCCTCGGGTTTTTCCCCGCCGGCAAGCTGTACCCGTGCAAGCGCCGTCATGGTGTCCGGGGCCGTCTCAAAGATCTTGTCCAGCCCCGTCATCAACATGATAGACCACACCTCGTCGCTCATCGACGCCAGCACCATCGACCTCTTCCCCTCGGCCACGCGCTTGCGCACGCGGAGCAGCGACGCGATGTGCGACGAGTTCAGGTAACTCACCCCGCCAAAGTTCAGCACCACGCTCGGGATCTTCGGCACCGGCGTCGCCTTCAACTGCTCCACGAGCGCGGCGATCTCCTCGGACAACTCCGGCTCGTCGCCCAGATCACACAGCACGATTCCCTCAGACCATTCCGTCGGCATATCCGGAGCATACTCGAAGTTGCCAACGAAAAAGGCCCGTGGAGCATGCTCCACGGGCCTTTGTGAACTCTTCGATGGTCCGACCTCAGATCAACGCCATCCGCTCATGCTCATCCTCCATCGGCGATGGGGGCTGAGAACCGCCCGGCTGGGCACTGACGCCGAGACTGCCCTCGACCGCCTGCAGAGCGGCGAGGGCGGCCTGCTCGCTCGGGGCTTCCTCGGGGTTGCGTGTGCCAAGGAACTTGGCCTCCAGCTCCAGGCGGATCTTCTCCATGGCCTTGTTCTGGATCTGACGCACGCGCTCCTTGGTCACGCCGATGATCTGGCCGACCTGCTCCAGGGTCATCGGCTTCTCGCCGTCGCCGGTCTCAAGACCGAACCGGTGCTCGATCACCGTCCGCTCGACATCCGTCAAGTCGGCGCGATTCTCGGCCACGATCCGCTTGACCTCCTCGGCGGCATCCTTCTCAAAGTCGGCCCGCTTGGTCTCGAGATAGTTCGAACGCTCGAGCTTCGGATCGAAATCGGTCGGGAACCGCTGGCGATACTTGCTCAGCTTCATGCCCTGACGGCTGAACGCCTTCAAGATCGCCCGGCAGGCGTACGTCGAGAACTTGTACCCGCGGCCGGCGTCGAACTTGTCGACCGCGCGGAGCAGAGCCATATTGCCTTCGCTGACCAGGTCAGCAAAGTCCACTTCGCTCATGCGCGTCCGCTTGGCCATCGCCAAAACCAGCGCGAGGTTGGTCTCGGCGATCTGCTCACGCACACGCTCGGCGATCCGGTACCACTTCAGCATGTCCTCGGCCTGCTCCGGCGTGGGCTTGCGGCTGTCGGAAGACCAAATCGTCTTCTGCGACTCGCTCACGCGGAAACGGGCGTAGTTGAACTGGTGAAACAGCACCTTCTCCTGCGCACCCGTCAGAATGACCTGCTGGGTGCTCTTGACGGAGCGATGCTTGCCCGGGGACAGATCGTCCATCACCGGGTGGTACCACGTGGTATCGGGCTTGGCGATGTCCGGGGCCTCGTCGTAGATCTTCTGATCCGCGCCGTGCTCACGAAACGCCGTCGAGTCGATGTAATCAATCGGATTGGCCGGGTTCACAAGCGTGGCAAGAAGCTGCTCGTCTTCCTTGGAAAGCGAGCGGCGTCCCTTGACGCTGGTGCGACCGGGCTGATCCAGCGAGAACTGCACACGCGTCTTGCGACGATGCTGCTCTAGCGGGCTGAGAATGGGCTTCATGTTCACCATCTTTTGATCCTGCGGGCCAACCACCCGGTTTGAGGTCCACTGCTTTCGGACGCCAAGCCTGGCGCAAAACCCCGAAATGAACGGTTCGACCTTGGAACCGCCCAACTTGCCATAGAGGGCCTTACGCGACACCTCCGGAGCACACCCGCACTGCACAATCGCCTGCCGTCCTCGGCACACACGTCCGAACGTCCTGCCCGGACCAACCGTGAACAACGTGCGCTGGTCAGCGCCGTAAAACTCCTGTCAAAATGCTTACGTCGAGATCGCTCCCGGCGTTCGCCGACCTACCCTTCCCATCCTCCCGAAAATCCCAAAGTTCTCCCACCAACGTCCGAAAACCCAAGAACCTGGAACAACTCGCCTACGCTCTTGGGCTCTCCGTCGGAGAGACAAGAGACTATTTGAGACCTGTTCATCCACGAATCTGCTCGGGCTTTTCGCCCACGCACATGCTCGGATGCACAAGACCTCCGCAGATGTTCAGAAATCTTCAAGAGCGACCTTCGTCACCCGGAAGCACTTGTACGATGAACTCGCCTGCCCGTTTCGCTCATCACGAAAAAACGGCGGTTTTCTGACCAAACTCACAGCAAATTCAGACCAGATTCGCGATCTCGCGACTCTGGAATGCTCTTGGCGTTCGGACATCCATGTCCGGTGTGGGACGGTTGGCCAAATCGCGCTTCGAGAGCCGTCTGCGGCTTTGACCTGCCGCAAACGGAGATGTAGCCTCAAAGTGCGCCCGACGACCAATCGCCCGACGAATCGGACGGCCAAGATACAACATCAAGACTTGGTTTGCAAGCCATTGAATCGACACTCGCAAATACTCACGAATTCGAACCCAAAGCCGAAGAAATCGGCACTGTTCACCCCAAAGACCCCCCAGTTTCGGTAAGGTCCGCAAAGAGTTCTTCCCCGGAGAGTCCACATGCCTTTCACACTGCCCAATCTCCCGTACCCCAAGGAAGCCCTGGAACCGCACGTCGATGCTCGCACGATGGAGATCCATCATGGCAAGCACCACAAGGCCTATGTGGACAATGCCAACAAGGCTCTGGAGGGCACGCCCTGGGCGGATATGGACCCGGTGGAGGTGATCAAGAAGCTCGCCGAGTTGCCGGACGACAAGCGCGGGCCGGTGCGGAACAACGCCGGCGGACACGTGAATCACAGCATGTTCTGGGCCGTCATGGCTCCGGCGGGCAAGGGTGGCGGTGGCGAACCGACGGGCGACCTGGCCAAGGCGATCAACGCGGCGTATGGCAACTTCGCCCACTTCAAGGAAGAGTTTGCCAAGGCCGCGACGACCCGTTTCGGCTCCGGCTGGGCTTGGCTCGTGGTGAAGTCCGACGGCAGCGGAGTGACGATCTGCTCGACCGCGAACCAGGACAGCCCGCTGATGGGCAAGGCGATCGCCGGTTGCGAGGGCAAGCCGATCCTCGGACTGGACGTGTGGGAGCACGCGTATTACCTGAACTATCAGAATCGCCGCGCCGACTACATCGCTGCGTGGTGGAACGTGGTGAACTGGGCGGAGGTTTCGAAGCTGTTCGCAGGCAAATAACCGGCATCTACTCGAAAGAACACGAGGCTGCACGAGCACGCCGCGTCTGGTCGATGAACCGGACGCGGCGTGCTGGACTTTTGAGATTGCGACGAACCAGGATTCAGCTCGTCGGTACTGATAGGCAATAGCGGGATTTGTCGATCGTTCGGCCAGAGTCTGCGGCGAAGTGCCGCGGCGAGCAGGATGCCACCGATGCAGCCCCAGAGTTCATCGCCAGAGTCGACCGCCCCGACGAAGACTGGGCCAGAAGCCGGTCCAACAGGTTCTGAGAACGCCCCGGGCGTGCCGATGTCGCGCTCAACGCCTCGGCTGACGGGCTCATTGAACCCGATCAAGGACAAAGATTGGGGATACGCACAAGCGCGTCACCTGCTTTGGCGAGCGGGGTTTGGCGGGACGCCGGCGCAGATTCAGACGCTGGTCCGATGGGGGCCGACCAAGAGCGTGGACCACCTGCTGAACTTTGACCAGGTGGAGTTTGAACCGGTCAAGAGCGACACGTTTGATCGCGACATCATGCGGCCCTTGAACAACGAGGAGCGCGGCGAGATCGCGCGGGCTCGACGGACGGGCGATGAGGAGATGGTGACGCGGCTGCGGGCCATGCGGCAGGAAGCCGAGCGGAAAGACCGCGGGCAGATGCGGAACCTGCAGCACTGGTGGCTGAAGCGGATGATTGAAACGCCGCGGCCGCTGGAAGAGAAGATGACCCTGTTCTGGCACGGGCACTTCGCGACGTCTTACCGGACGATCGAAGACTCGTACCACATGTTCATGCAGAACCAGCTCTTCCGCAAGCACGCCGTGGGGAGCTTCGCGACGCTGCTGGGCGAGATCATCCGCGACCCGGCGATGATCGCGTATCTGGACAACAACGACTCGCGCAAGGGTCGACCGAACGAGAATCTGGCAAGGGAGCTGATGGAGCTGTTCTCGCTTGGGGTGGGCAACTACACCGAGCGTGACATCAAGGAGGGCGCGCGGGCGCTCACGGGATACACGTACGAGGACGATCGATTCGTCTTTCAGAAGAACAACCACGACACCGGCGTGAAGCAGATTCTGGGCCGCCGCGGCGCGATGGACGGCGAGGACTTCGTCAAGGCGATTCTGGAGCAACCGGCGTGCGCGCGGTACATCTGCCGAAAGCTGTACCGATATTTCGTGATCGACTTTCCGAGCGGGGATAAGCCCGTTGATCAGACGGCGCAGGGCGTGATGACCGCGCTCGAGTCGACGTTTGCTTCGAGCGGTTTCCAGATCAAGCCGGTGCTGCGTCGGCTGTTCCTGAGCGAGCACTTTTATGGGCCGCGGCTGATGAACGATCAGATCAAGTCGCCCGCGGAGCTGGTGGTCGGGCTGATTCGGTCGACCAATGCACCGGCGCGCGATCTGGGCGTGTTGAACGATGCGATGGGCATGATGGGCCAGAGCCTCTTCTTCCCGCCGAGCGTGAAGGGGTGGGACGGCGGCCGATCGTGGATCAACACGGCGACGATGTACATCCGCCAGAACATCGCGTGCTTCATGCTGACCGGGCGTACGCCCAGCGGGTTTGACCCCTTGGCGAAGCAGGAAACGTTCGACGCACTCCCGATTCTGGACCAAATGGGCGTGAACCCGGACAGCCCGAAGGACGAGATCGCCGAGGGCGTGTTACAGTTCATGCTCGGCGAAACCGCGTCGCATAACCGCGAGGCACTCGTGCGGTTGATGAACGCGAGCGGTACAAGCGTCACAAACGACACACTCACCCGAGTGTTCCTGCTGGTCACAGCGATGCCGGAATACCAGCTTTGCTGAGAGGGTCCTGTTGGACCGATGAGCAAGCACCGAATCCGGGGTGCATCCCCCCTACTCCGACCTACACGGGCAATGATCGACGACGGAAGCGGCGAAGTCAGTCTCCGAGTTTGGGTACGACAGCAAGGATCACCGCCATGGGTATGTTTGACGATCTGATTCCGAGTGCGTTCACGCGGCGAGCGTTCATGGGCCGCGGGCTGATCATGGCCTCGGCGGCAACGAGCGTGCCGTACTTCGTCCAGCAGTCGGCGGCCGCGCTGCTCCCCGAGCTCGGCATGAGCACGATTCCGGGTTCGCCGGACGAGCGTGTGCTGGTGATCGTGCAGCTTGGCGGTGGCAACGACGGGTTGAACACCGTTGTGCCGTTCCAGGACTCGAACTACTACAAATCACGCCCCGGGATCGGGATCCCTGCTGAGCGCGTGCTGAAGCTGGCCAAGAACGCGACGATCGGGCTGCACCCGCAGCTCGCCGGGTTCAAGGAGATGTACGACGAGGGGATGCTGACGGTGATCCAGAGCGTGGGGTATCCCAATCCCAATCGCTCGCACTTCAAGAGCATGGACATCTGGCACACCGCCGACCCGACGGCGACGGGCAACGGGTGGCTGGGGCGATACTTTGACAACGAGTGCTGCGGATTTGACTCCTCCGGCAAGGCGACGCCTGAGCCGATGGCCGGGATCGCGATCGGCAAGGAAGCCCCGCTGGCGATGCAGGGGCAGATCTCCAAGCCGATCGGCTTTGAGAGCGCGGACCTGTTCCAGTGGTTGGGGTCTGGCGTCGATCCGAAGCTGGCGCCCGCGTATCGCGAGATCAACAGCCGCGGACCGGGGCCGATGATGACGCCGCAATCCTCGGCGGGCTTCCTGATGCGCACGGCGATGGACGCGCAGGTGGCGAGCGAGCAGATTCGCAAGGCCGTGTCGCAACGGTCGCTGGTGCAGTATCCGGGCAACGACCTTGCTCGCCAACTGTCGATGGTGTCGAGCATGATCCGCGCGGGGCTCAAGACGCGCGTGTACTACGTGACGCTCGGCGGATTCGACACGCACGCGGGCCAGGGCGGCGAGAACGGCCGCCACGCGCAGCTCATGCAGCAGGTCGGATCCTCACTCAAGGCGTTCTATGACGACCTGAAGAAGCAGGGCAACGACGGGCGCGTGCTGACGGTGACCTTCAGCGAGTTCGGCAGACGCGTGGCGCAGAACGCCAGCGGCGGCACCGACCACGGCGCGGCTGCCCCCATGTTCCTGATGGGCCCGATGGTTCGCGCCGGCGTGGTCGGCAACAACCCGAACCTGACGGATCTGGATGCGGGCGACGTGAAATATCAGATCGACTTCCGCTCTGTGTACGCCGGCGTGCTGGAGCAGTGGATGAAGGCCGACAGCGGGAAGATCCTGCAGTCGACGTTCAAGCCCGTGCAGGTGCTGAAGCAGGTGTGAGTGCGAGAACGTGTGAACAGGAAATGATCCCGCCGGAACATCGAGTTCCGGCGGTTTTTTTCTTACTGCTTCTGGGTTGTCGGCTGCTGGGTTTCTATTGGAATCGGTTCGCCCGAGGCCTCCGCGGCGCTTGCGGTGGGCTGGGGATCGAAGGCCTCCCACCCGCCGCCGAGGGCTTTGTACAGTGCGACGAGGTTACTGGTGACGGCGCGTCGGCTGTCGATGACGGCGTCTTCGCTCTGGAACAGGCCGCGCTGCGAATCGAGCACGCGCTGAAAATCGGTGAGCCCAGCGGTGTAGAGCTGATTGGCGAGGTCGAACGCACGCTGATTGGCGGCGAGCGATTGCTCGAGACTGGTGAGCCGAGCCTGCTCGCGTGTATACGCGACGAGGGCGTTCTCAACGTCTTCAAAGCTGCGGAGTATGACGCTCTCGTATCGCAGCAGCGCCTGCTCGTTGCGGGCCTCCTGCACCTTGATGTTCTGGCGGATGCGACCCCACTCGAGGATCGGCCATCGCATGGATGGGCCGAAAGACCAGAAGCGGCTGGAGCCGTCGAGCAAGCTGGGCACCTTGTCGGACGCGAATCCGAATGAACCCGTGATGGAGAATCGCGGGAAGAGGTCGCTGGTGGCGACACCGATGCGTGCGGTCGCGGCGGCGATCTCGCGCTCGGCCTGACGGATGTCCGGACGGCGGCGCAGGAGTTCTGAAGGAAGGCCGACGGGAACTTCGCCGCGCACCGAGGGGATGGCGCCGGTTGGCGTGAGTTCGGCGATCAAACTGGTGGGCTGCTGCCCCAGCAGCACACCGATGCGGTGGATGGCGGCCTGCACACCGCGATCGAGCACGGGCACCTGGGACTCGACCGAGGCGAGCGAGCTCTCGGCCTGGGCGACATCGAGATCACTGGTGAGCCCGGCGCGGAAGCGCGAGCGGGTAAGTTCGAGCGTGTCCTTCTGCAGAACGATGTTCTTGCGGGCGATCTCGAGCCGCTGCTGAAAGCCGCGGAGCTCGACATAGTTGCGGGCGACTTCGGACACGAGCGTGACGAGCACGTCGCGGCGTGATTGCTCGATGCTCTGGATGTCGGCCTCGGCGGCCTCGACATTGCGCGAGATGCGCCCGAAGACGTCGACTTCCCACGAGGCATCGAAGCCGCCCTGGAAGAGGTTGAATGCATCGTTGGAACCGAAGTTGCCCTGGCGGGTGGTGCTGGATTGCTGCTGGCGCGAGGCCCGGGCGTCGAGACTGACCTGTGGATACGCATCGGCGGCGACCACGCCGCGCTGGGCGCGGGCCTCGCGGATGCGTGATGTGGCGATGCGAACATCCAGACTGCCGCTGGCGGCACGGCGGATGAGCCCATCGAGGGCCGGATCGCCGAGGATCACCCACCACTCGGCGCTGATCGCCGACGCGCCGGCGGTGCTGGACGCCGAGAAACCTTCGGCCCCTGTGTGGGTGAAGCCGTCGGGGATCGCGGATACGGGTTCCTGATGATTTGGGCCGACCTTGCACCCGCTGAGTGCGAGGGTGGTGAGAATGAGCGAGGCGGTGATTCTGTGTGCGGTGGTCATGGGGTGCTCTGCGTCATGCGTGCTGTTGCGAAGGAGAGTGCGAAGATCAGTTCTTGCTCGGCGGCGTTACGCCGAAGCGCGCGCCCTGAAGGGTCGGGGCTTTGATGAAGACGTCCATCTGCTGCCCGACAAAGACACGGACGGCCTTGTCGGGTTCGCGTTCGGATCGGACGGCGTCGGGCTTGAAGGCGTAGATGACCTGCAGCACGCGCGTGTCGACGCGCTCGCCGCTGGAGCCGGTGAGCGATCGCTTGGGAATCACGTAGGGTTCGAAACGCACGAATGAGATGGACGTGCGGAACTCGGAGTTGCCGCGGACGAAAGCCGTGCCGGCGGCACCGGACTGGACGCGCCAGGCGTCGTTCTCGTCGATGTCGACGCGGATGTGCAGGGTGCTAGTGTCGCCGAGGGTCATGAGGTTCTCGCTACTCGCGCCCGAGGCGTACTCGCCGGCGCGGACGTTGACCTTGAGCACCTCGGCATTCACGGGTGCGGTCACGGTAAGCCGATCGATCTCGGTTCGGATACGGGCGACCTCGGCCTGAGCAGATGCGAGGTTGGCACGGGAGATATCCAGATCGGGCTTCCACGCTCCGGCCCTCAGCAAGGCGAGCTGCGCACGGGCCTCGACCACACGCGTCTGCGCTGTCTGCACGGCGAAGCGACGGCGAGAAAGCTCTTCGGCACTCACGGCGCGCTTGTCGGGGAGTTGTTCCCACATGGCGAGCTGCGCCTGAAGGTCGGCGACCTGACTCTCGGCCTCCGTGACGCGGGCCTCGGCGGGGGGCACGTCTTCGACGCGCGGCAGGGCCGTCAGTCGCTCGATCTGCGCGGTCGCTATGGCGACGGCGGCCTCGCGCATCGCGAGCTCGGCCTTCAACGAGCGATCATCGATCGTGAAGAGCGGATCACCCGCTTTCACTTGGTCGCCGGCCTTGACCAGCACGCGGGTGACGATGCCCGGGACATTCGTCCCGATGTCGATGAACTCGGTGCTGGGCTCGACCAACCCTGCGCCGGGCACCTGCGACTCATACGGCGACGAAGCGGGCTGCGCGACCGGTGGGCTGACCATCTGCGGCTTGTTCTGGGCCATAACGGTGTACACCGCGAGGCAGACGCCGGCGATGGCAAGGAGAGGCAGAAGAATCTTGGTGAACATGCTTGACACTCCGAGAGTCAGGTGCGATCAGTGCTGCTGGTCTGCTGGGGACATCAGTGAAGATGGGTTGGCGATCACGTCGACGATGCGCCCGTCGTCCATCTTGAAGACGCGGTCGGCGAAGCCGAAGATTCGGGCGTCGTGCGTCACGATAACGAGCGCGCGATCGTGATCGAGCGCGACGTTCTTCAGGAGACGCATCACGACGTGACCGGTTTCATGATCGAGCGCGCTGGTGGGTTCGTCGCAGACGATCAGTCGCGGCTTGTGCACCATCGCACGGGCGATGGCGACGCGCTGCTGCTGGCCGCCGGAGAGCTGCCTGGGCAAGCTCTCGGAGCGATCGCCGAGACCGACGCGATCGAGCATCTCTTTGGCAACCTTGACCGCGGCGGAGTGCGAGACGCCGTTGATGAGCAGCGGCACTGCAATATTCTGGGCGGCGGTGAGCGCAGGAAGCAGATTGAACTGCTGGAAGACGAACCCAACGGTCTGGCCGCGGAATCGGGTCTTTTGGCGACCGGACATCTTGGAGAAGTCCTGATCGAAGACGAGACACTCACCTTCATCGCGATCAAGGATACCGGCGACGACGGAGATGAGCGTGGTTTTGCCGCATCCCGAAGGGCCGACGAGCATGGCGAGTTCGCCGAGTTTGACGTCCAGATCGATCCCGCGGAGCGCCTTGATGCTCGTTCCGCCAGCCGAGAACGACTTGGTGACATTCTTGCAATGGATTGCCAGGCCACGCGCCGAGGAGTGGCTGCCGGGATTGTGCGATTGTTCTATGGGCATGAGCGCAGGCATGGTGGGTGCTTCCGATCAGGACTTGAAGACAATGGCAGGTTCGAGGCGGAGAACCTTGGCGATGCTTGCCGCACCGGCACAGAGACAAATAATCAAAATCGCAACTCCGCCGACGACGGGGATGTGCCAGGTCATGAGGAACGCGAGATCGGTCGCGACGATCAGCTTGCCGATGAGCACGGTGATTCCGAGCCCAAGGCCATAGCCAAGAAGCGCGACGATCAGGACCTGAACGGCCATCATGCGGATGAGTGTGCCGTTGCCCGCGCCCATCGCCTTGAGCGCGCCGTACTGCTTCAGATTATCGAGCGTGAACGCGTACAGCGTTTGAGCCGCGACGAGCAGACCGATCACAAACCCCATACCGACGGCCAGGCCGAAGTTCACCAGGATGCCGGTCTTCTCGAGGATGTAGGTCATCGTGAGCTTCTCAAACTGCTTGCCCGTGAGGGCCTGCAGCCCAGTGGCCTCGGTGATCGACCGCGCGGTTTCAGCGATGTCGGTCCCGGACTTGACCTTGACGAGCACGAAGCTCATCAAACGACGCTCGGGCGGTGCAAAGGCGAGTGCTCTGGAATAGGTCGTGTAGACCACCGGATCCCAGAAGAAGCTGCGACTGAGCTTCATCGTGCCCGCCACACGCAGATCAAAGTCGTTCACAGCGAGTCGATCACCCATGCGCAGCGGCTGGGGATTGTCTTTGAATCGCCCGCGCGTCAGCAGCAACTTGGTGTCCGCGTCGCGGGCATCGATGAAGACCGCCTTGTCGGCACGCAAATCGTCAAGCTGGCCTTCCACCATCATGGGCGGACCGCCGACGAGCGTTGCGTCATCGATGCCCACCACGATCATGTTCAGCTTGCGACCATCGGGAAGCTGGGCTTTGAGCCAGTTTTTGTAGATCGGAACCGCCCACTCGACGCCCTCAACGCCGCGCACGCGGAAGAGCGCGGTGTCCTGGAGCGCCTTGCCGTCTTCGCTGAACTCGACCTCCGGGTCCATCACCCATAGGTCCGCCTGGCCCGTGTCGCGGATGAACGCGCCGGTCTGATCGGCCATGCCGACCAGGATCGAGCCCTGCTGGGTGATCAGCAGCGTGGCAAAGGCCAGACCGGCGACGAGCGCGACATACTTCAGTCGGTCGCCCACCAGCATGAGGATGGCCACAAGGTTCATGCCCACCGGACAACGCTCCACAATCGACTAGCCGCGGAACACCAGCGCGGGCTGGACTTTCAACACTCGCATCACCCCCGCGGCGGTGGCGATCAGGATGATCAGACAGATCACGCACGCGGTGAGCCCGAGCACTTCCCAGTGCAGATCGAACTCCAGATCGGTGCCGATGAAGTAGACGAAGAACAACGCCGTGAACCCCACTCCGATCGCAAACCCCTGAACACCGACCACGCTTGCCTGCAGTAGCACCATCCGAACGAGTTGCGAGGTGTTCGCCCCCATCGCCTTGAGCGCGGCGAGATTCCGCAAGTTGTCAAGGATGAACATGTAGAACGTCTGCCCGCTGATGGCGATGCCGACGATGCAGCCCAGCAGCACCGTGACACCGAAGTTCACCGGGATACCGGTATTGCGCAGGTAGTACCCGATGGTTTTGAAGCCGAACTCGCGACGCGAATAGGCGCTCAGGCCGGTCGCCGCGGCGATGTCAGCTTTCAGCAACTCCCGATCGCGATCCGGCGAGGCATGGGCGAGGACGTAACCGATCGTCCGCCGCTCGGGCGGTGCGATCAATTGCGCCCGCGTGAGTGTCGTGTAGATGATCGGCTGACTCAGAAACGGGCGCGGATTATGGCAGATGCCCACGACGCGGCACTGGCGATCGTTCAGTTCGATCCAATCGCCTACGCCTGGCACAAAGAGCGTGCCATCGGCGCGTCGCGAGGAGAGCAGCTTCTCAGCATCGAGGCGATCGATGATCACCGCATCGGGAGAACGCAAGTCGGTCAAGCTGCCTTCGAGCATCTTGCTCGGCCCGCCGATGAGCGTGGCGTCATCAAGCCCGACGACGATGCACGTGCGCGACTTGCCGCCCTGCAGGCGGGCCTTGATCGTGCTGCGCACCATGGGCACCGCCCATTCCACACCCGGGACCGCACGTACGCGCTCGACCGCCGTATCCGGAAGTGAACGGACGTCCTCAACAAACTCCGTCGCCGGGTCGGCGATGATCAGGTCGGCATGATCCAGCGTCTGAAAGATGCTTCGTGTGCGGCTCATCAGTCCGACAAAGATCGTGACCTGGTGGCTGATGAGCAGCGCCGAGAGCATCACGCCAAAGACGATGCCAAGGTACTTGGCCCGATCACCCATCAGCATGCGGAGCGCGATGAAGTTCATAGCGTCGCCTCCAGTTCATCCGGATTCTTCAGCAGGCCGCGGAGCATTGCGCCGCACATGACCTTGCTGCGGCGATCAAGCGCACGCCAATCGCACCATGGGCAATCGCCGTGGGTGATCTCCAGCGAGGCCACGCCGTGCACGCCTGCCCAGAGCGTCTGGGTCAGCAGCTCGGCGTCCTTGTACTCAGAGCAGAATCGCCCAGCGTCGAGTGCTTCCCTCACCGTGTGCCGAAGAAAGGCGTATGCGTCCTGATCCGGATCATTCATCGCGGCGATGTCGGCTTCGCTTGGCGGCGCGATCTTGCCCAGATTCGGAGTCATGAACATCAGCCGATAGTGGTTCGGATGCTCGTGTGCAAACCGAATGTACCCGAGCCCGATGCGATAGATCCGCTCGACAGGGTCGGCGATCCGAGCAAGCTTGTTGAAATGCCCAGCCAACGCGCCGAAATCCTGTCGGCACAACTCGGCGAGAATCTCGCCTTTGTCGGCAAAGTGCGTGTATAGGGCCGGAGCGGTATACCCGATGCTCTCGGCGATCTTGCGCAGACTCACCGCTTCTATCCCGTCCCGAACAAACATCTCGCGCGCGGAAGAGAGAATCTTCTCCTTCACCGCGGCCTGTTCCTGGATCTGTCGCTCGCTGGGGGCCATGGGTCCTCGCAGGCAGTAAACGCCGTTTACTTTACACCGTTAGATTAGTACACGGCGTTCGTCCTGTCCACTCCACTCGTCGTTTTTCTCGCTTTTTCCGGGCCGGCCTGGCCTGAGACGCACCGGTGCCGGGCGATTTGAACGCTTCAGGGCGGGCTCTACCCCTTGAACACGATCGCCGGCTCCAGCCGAATCACCTTGATGATCGAGAGAAGTGAGGCGAGCACCACGATGATCGTGACAGCACCCGCCGTGATCACCGGGATCTGCCAGATCATCCGGAACGCGAGTTCCGATCTTCCGGAGAGGTACTTGAACCCCGCCGCGGCCCCGACGCCCACGCCATAGCCAATGAGCCCGACGACCAGCGCCTGCAGCATGATCATTCCGAGCAATCGCAGATTGCCCGCGCCCATCGCCTTGAGCGCGCCGAACTGTTTGAGATTGTCGAGCGTGAAGTTGTAGAACGTCTGCCCGGCGATCGCCGTGCCGACCAGGAACCCGAGGATGACCGAGATGCCGAAGTTAATCGGGATGCCCGTGAACTTCATGAAGTAGACCACGGTCTTCCAGGAAAACTCGTCGGCGGTATATGCCGCGAGACCGGTTGATTCGCGGATGCGCTCGCAGAGTGCCTTGGGGTCTTCGCCCGAACGCCCCTTGACGAGCACGAACGTCATCAGCCGACGTTCACGCGGTGCGAATGTCGTCGCACGCGTGTAAGTCGTATATACCACCGGCTGGCTCTGAAACGTCCGCGACACGCGGCAGATTCCCACCACCACCGCCCGATTGTCGTTGAGTTCCAGGAAGTCCCCAACTTTCAGCGGCACTGGCGGCCCCATCGGTTTGCCTGTCGCCGGATCGATCGGCGGCTGCTTGGCCAGGCGCGATGTCGCACCCACCACGTCCACGATCACGCTGTCGGCCCGGCGCAGATCGGCGAGCGAGCCCTCCAGCATCTCCGGCGGGCCGCCGATCAGCGTGCCGTCGTCGATCCCGATGACATTGCACGTCTGAAAGTTGCCATTATCCAGTCGTGCACGCAGCAATCCCTTGTACAGCGGCACGGCCCATTCCACACCCTCCACGCCGCGCACGCGATACAGCATCGTGTCCTGTAGCGGCTTCAGGTCATCGATGAACTGCACCTTCGGGTCCATCACCCACACATCCGGCTGGCCGGTGTCGGACACAAACCCGAACGTGCGTGTCATCAACCCGACGAAGATCGACGCCTGCTGAGTCATGAGCAGACTGGCGAACGCCACGCCGAAGATGATCCCGATGTACTTGGCCTTGTCACCCATCAGCATCCGCAGTGCGACCAGATTCATGTTCCACCTCCCATCGGATCATCCACCATCGCCCTGATTGCCGCGAGCGAGAACCGCGTGATGTGCTCAGTGAGTGCATCGATGTTCTCGCCGTCATTCAAGGGCAAGGCGGGCATCAGGTGCCCCATCAGCGCCTTGGACTTGTGATACAGCAGGCACTGCCCCACCACGCTCGCGGCACACATCTGGACCACACGATCCGGCACGCCCTCGCCGATCAGCCGACGCACGATGCTCTGCAGCATCTGCGCCCGCGGCTTGATGTTCTTCTCTGCAAGTTCTACCAGCGCGGGCGTCGGATCGATCATCTCTCGGGCCATCACGCGATCCGGCCAGCCGGGGCGGCTGGGATCGAAGATTCGCTCCATGAACTGCCGCACGAACGCCCCAAGCTGCGCCTCCGCGGGCAAAAGATTGAAATCGGCCGACAACGCGTGCCCACGCATGCTGCGATCGTCGGCAAACTTCAGCACCTCTGCGTACAGCCGTTCCTTCCCGCCAAAGTGATAGTTCACCGCCGCAAGGTTGGCGCCGGCCCGAGCACAGATGTCTCGAATCGTGGCATCGCGAAACCCGTGCTCAGCGAAAACCTCGCCAGCGGCCTCCAGCACGCGATCTCGCGTGGTTTCGGGCGATTCTTGACAATAAACACCTGTTTCAATCATGTGTTTGAATCAAGCGTATACAGGCCCCCGTCGCACGGTCAAGCCGATTACCACAGAAAGCCGAACAAATCATCTCGCGACGGGGCGAGCGACCTGGCGGCGCGCCTCGTCGAGAATCTCGACCGCAATCAGGTTCAGTTCCACACTCGAAAGCGGGTCCACCGCGCACTCGCCCCGAACCACTTTCCGGAAGTAGGTCCACTCATTCTCAAGGTGGCTCGGCTTGGGTGTCGGAGTCACCTTGCGAGATGGCGCGTCGGGAGTTCGCGTCAGAAGCTCGTCCCACTTGCCGCAATGGATGGAACCCTTCTCGGTGTGCAGATCCATCTCCTTGTTGTCGTGCGTCCACGCCCAACTCGCCTGAACGACGGCGGTCGCCGACGGGTAGGTCAGGATGATCGTCGCATCGTCATCCACGCGCGGATAGACGCTCGGCTTAAGGGTCGTCGCGCTCGCCACGATCCGCAGCGGGCGCTCGCCGTTCATCAGCCATGTGCTGAGCACCGCGCCGTAGCAGCCAAAGTCCACGATGGCACCGCCGCCATTGGCTTCAGGATCGGTGAGCCATGAGAGGAACTCGGCGGTGCAGCCGATCTCCTTCGGCCCTTTATGTCCGTGGCGGAAGACCATCCTTCGGATCGGGGCCATCGCACCGGAATCCACCATCGACTTGGCCTCGCGAACCGAGGCGTACCAGCTTGTCTCAAAGTTCGTGAGTGCGAGCACGCCGTGTTTTCGCGACAACTCGGCGATGCGCTCACCGTCGGCCTTGGAGTACGCCAGCGGTTTCTCGAGCAGCATGTGCACGCCGCGGGGTGCGCAGGCCTCGGCCGCCAAACGATGATCGGCGATCGACGTCATCACGCTCGCCGCCTCGGGCTTGGTCGCATCGAGCATCGCGCCAAGATCTGCGAAGTACAGCGACGGGTCGAGCTTGTACTTGGCCGCGAGGCGATCGAAGAGGGCACGATTCGGCTCTTGCACGCCCACGATCTTCAGATCGCTCCGCTGCGTGCCGTTCCAGAGCAGTCCCTCGACATGCCCATGCACCAGCCCCACGACCGCGATGCGAAGCGGGCCGGTCTCCTTTGAATGGCGAATGCCCGGGGTGGCGGCCGTTGCAGGATCCGCGATTGGGGTGGGCTGCGCAAGCGATAGAGCGGCAACGACGACGCTGAGAATCATCAAATGTCCTCCGGAGTCAATGCTTGGACTCTTGAACCGTCGCCGCGGGCGCAGATGCCGGCGCGGGCACCGGCGCACCGCCACGCACGAGCGCTCCCTTGGTGTGCCTGCCGATCCAATCCGTCAGACTCTGCAGCAGCACGTAGAAGACCGGCACAAAGAAGATCGCCAGTACGGTTGCCGCAATCATGCCGCCCATGATGCCGGTGCCAATCGAGTGGCGACCCGCCGCGCCCGCGCCCGACGCGATGACCAAGGGCAGAACGCCCAGGATGAACGCGAGCGAGGTCATGATGATCGGGCGAAACCGCATCCTGGCGGCCTGGATCGCTGCCTCGCGGATCGTCTTGCCCTCGCCGCGCAGCACCACGCAGAACTCCACGATCAGGATCGCATTCTTCGCGGCCAGCCCCACCAGCGTGAGCAAGCCGATCTGGAAGTAAATGTCCCTTTCGATCCCGCGAATGTACACCGCCACCAGCGCCCCCAGCACGCCCAGCGGGACCGCCAGCATCACCGCGATCGGCAGCGACCACTTCTCAAACTGTGCCGCAAGAACCAGGAACACCACGATCAGTCCGAACCCGATCACCATCGGCGCAGCATTGCCCGCCTTCACTTCCTGATACGACGCGCCAGACCACTCATACCCGAAACCCTCGCCCGCGAGATTCATCGCGTCAAACACCTCGCGCACCGCCTGCATGGATTGCCCGGTGCTATACCCCGGTCCGGGTGCACCCGTCACCTGCACCGCCGGAAAGCCGTTGAACCGGCTCACCAGATTCGGGCCCACCTGAAAGTTTGTCTTCACCAGACCCGCCACTGGAACCATGCTGCCCGCCTCGTTCCGGACATAGATCTTGCTCAGCGATTCCGGACTGGATCGGAACTCCGGCTCGGCCTGCAACTGCACGCGCCACACACGCCCGAACTTGTCAAAGTCGTTCACATACAACGCGCCCAGATACGCCTGCAGCGCATCGAACACCTGATTGATCGGCACTCCAGCCGCCTTCGCCCGCTCGCGATCCAGATCCACGAACAATTGCGGCTGCGTCACTCGCACCGTGCTCTGCACGCCTGTCAGTTCCGGTCGCTTTGACGCCTCTGCGGTGAATCGATTCAGCGCGGCCACCAGCTCGCGCACGTCCTGCCCGCGCCGTGCCTGAAACTGCATCTCAAACCCGGCCCGCTGCCCCAGCCCCTGGATCGACGGCGGATTCACCGTGATCACCATGCCCTCGGGGTGCCCGCCGAACTTCTGCCATGAACGACCGATGATCGCTCTGTTGGATGCCTCCGCCCCTTTGCGTTCCTCCCAAGGCTTCAATCGGGTGAAGATCACCGCGGCGTTGGTCGCGTTCACGCTTCCTGCAAACAAGTCCAGCCCCACGAGCGCCACGGTGTGATCAACGACGCCAGCCAGCGACTTGTCGAGAAAGAAGCTCTCCACCTCGCGCACGAGCTTGTCGGTCCGATCGATCGACGCACCATCAGGCAGAAAGATTGCGGTGATGATGTATCCCTGATCCTCGTCCGGGATGAACCCGCTTGGGATGCGCTGGAACAGTTGCCACGTCGCCCCGCACAGCACGGCAAAGATCAGCACCGTGGCGATCCATCCGCGCACCGCCAGCCGCACGCCGCCCGTATAGCCGCGTGTGATCCGATCAAACACCCAGTTGAACCAGTTGAAAAGCACCGCATCCAAGAGCCTTTGCACAAGCCCCTTCTTGGCATCATGCGGCTTCAGCAACAGGCGGCAGAGCGCGGGACTCAAGCTCAGCGCGACAATGCCAGAGATCACCACGCTGATCGCGATGGTCACGGCAAACTGGCGATACAACTCGCCCGTGAGCCCGCCCAGAAACGCGACCGGCAGAAACACCGCGCTCAGCACAAGCACGATCGCGATCACCGGCCCGGTGACCTCCTCCATCGCCTTGATGGTCGCCTCGCGCACCGGCAGATGCTCGTCCTGCATGATGCGTTCGACGTTCTCCACAACCACGATCGCGTCATCCACCACAATGCCGATCGCAAGCACGAGGCCGAAAAGGGTCAGCGTGTTGATGCTGAATCCGAGCGCCTGCATGCCCGCGAACGTGCCGATGATCGACACCGGCACCGCCAGAAGAGGGATCAGCGTCGCCCGCCAGTTCTGCAGGAAGATGAACACCACGACCAGCACGAGCACAACCGCTTCCAGCAGCGTGCGCACGACCTCCTCGATCGACGCCGTGACAAAGGTGACGGTCTCATAGGGAATCTTGTACTCCATCCCCGCCGGAAAGCCCTTTGCGAGTTCGTCCATCGAAGAACGCACGCTGTTGTACACGTTGATCGCGTTGCCGCCGGATTGCAGATAGACGAGAATCAGCGTGGACGGGTTGCCGTCCATGCGCCCGACGCTGTCATAGCTCTGTGCGCCAAGCTCCACACGCGCAAGGTCTTTCAGCTTCAGCATCGCGCCATCGCCGCTGGTGCGGATCACGATGTTCTCATAGTCTTCCGGTTCGCTCAGTCGCCCGCGCGTGAGCACGGGCACGGTCAGCTCCGCCTGACCAGGATTCGGCCGCTGCCCGATGCGGCCCGCGGCAAAGATCGCGTTCTGCTCGCGAATCGCCCCCGCCACGTCGCTGATGCTGAGTTGCTTTTGCGTCAATCGCTCCGGGTTCAGCCAGACCCGCATCGCGTAGTCCTTGGCACCGAACACGTTCACATCACCGACGCCCGGAATGCGCTTGAGCTGATCCACCACGTTGATCGTGGCATAGTTCGACAGGTACACGTCGTCGAACTGCTTGGTCGGGCTGGTGAGTGCGATCACGCAGATCAGGTTCGTGCTGGTCTTGGTCACCGGCAGACCCTGCCGCACAACGTCCTGCGGCAATCTCGGCGTCGCGATCGACAGCCGATTCTGCACGTCCACCGCCGCAAGGTCCTGATCCGAGCCGATCTCAAAGCTCGCCGTCAGCGACATCGTGCCGTCGTTGGCCGACTGCGACTGAAAGTAGATCAGGTTCTTCGCCCCCGACAACTGCTGCTCGATCGGGGCGGCGACCGACTGCGCCACCGTCTCGGCGCTCGCACCCTGATACGTCGCCCGCAGCGCAACGCTCGGGGGCACGATGTCCGGAAACCGGGCGATCGGCAGCACACCCATCGACACCAGCCCGGCCAGAATGATGATGATCGACAGCACCGATGCGAACACCGGGCGATCAATGAAGAACTTGCTGATCACTTCTTCTCCCCCCCGCTGCTCTTGCCCGCGCTCGGCGAATCCGCCGCTCGCTCGGCGACCTTCACCACCGTGCCCGGTGGAGCTTTCATGAACCCGTCGGCGATCACGCGATCACCGGGCTTCACGCCCTCCAGAACGATCCACTCGTCCCCGTACCACGCGCCGGTCTTGATCGGGCGCACCTCGACCTTGCTCTCGGCGTTCACCGCCATCACGATCGGCCCCGTCGGAGTCTGCAAGACCGACCGCTTGGGAACCGTCAGCGAATCGGGCCGTTCCCACCCGACGATCCGCGCCCGCACAAACTGTCCGGGCTTCAGCGATTCTTCCGGCTCGGGCCGCTCGGCCGTGGGCGCGGGACGCGGATTCTCAAACACCCCGCGTGCCGTCGCGGTGCCCGTCTGCGGGTTCACGGTCGCATCAAAGAAGTCCAGCTCGCCCTTGGCCTCGTGGATCGTGCCATCCAGCAGCACGATTTGCACCTTGGGCTTGGTGAGGCCGCCACCAAGCCGCACGCGCTGCGCCGCCACTTCCTCGCGCCATTGCAGCCACTCGCGCTCGCTGATCGAGAAGAGCACATAGATCGGGTCCATCTGCCACACCGTGGTCAGCAGACTATTCGGCCCCGAGTCCACCAGCGACCCTTCATCCTTCATCGTCAAACCGACCTTGCCCCGCAGCGGCGAGACGATCGCCGTATAGCTCAGATTGAGCTGCGACTGCGCCACGCTCGCCTCATACAGCCGCACCGTGGCGCGGGCCGTGCGTTCCTGCGTCTCCCAGTCATCGAGCTCTTTCGGGCTCGTTGCCCCTTGTCGCTGCAGCTCCTGCAACCGCCCCACCTGCCGCGACGCGTTGGCCAGCTCGGCCTGAGCCCGCGCCAGCTGCGCCTTCACCACCTCCAGATCAGCCTTGAACGAGCGATCATCGATCTTGAATAGCAGCTCGCCCTCGTCAACGTGCGTGCCCTCATCGAACGCCTTCTTCTCAAGGAACCCCTGCACGCGCGCACGCACCTCCACCGTCTTGCTCGCCTGCGTCTGACCGACAAACTCATACACCATCGGCACCGTGCTCGCGCTCACCGTGTGCACGATCACCTCGGGCGGTGGCCCCGCTGGTGGCGCGGCGGCCTTCTTCCGCTCACATCCTCCCATCCCGCCCAACCCTCCGGTGATCGACGCCATCACCATCACCCCGATCACCACTTGCGCCGTCGTGCGATTGTGCCCGCCGTTCATCGTGCCTCCCAACGGACGGATTCGTCCGAACTCCATCAGCATACCCGGGGCTTGGCCGGGCTTTTCGCGCTTGTTGATTTCGGTGCTCAATAAACGCTCGCCTCTCCCTACCCTTCTCAACGCTCATCGAACGGGTTGACCGATTCGACCGCGAGGCCCGCGCATGGAAGCCATCAGCGTCTTCGACATCTTCAAAATCGGCGTCGGGCCTTCAAGCTCTCACACCATGGGCCCCTGGCGTGCCGCGCAGAAGTTCCTGAACGTTGTTCAACAGCGCGGCAAGCTCTCCAGCGTCGTTCGCATCGTCACCGAGCTCTTCGGCTCGCTCGCCAAGACCGGTCACGGCCACGGCACCGACATCGCCGTCATGCTCGCCCTCTCGGGCGATGATCCCGTCACCTGCGACACCGCCACCATCGACCACCGCATCGCCGCCATCAAGGAAGCCAATCGCATACGGCTCCCCGGCGGCGCCTGGGGCAAGTCTCAGAGCATCGACTTCCACTACGACCAAGACATCCTCTTCCACATCCACGCCCCGCCGCTGCCGTTCCACGCCAACGGCATCCGCTTCACCGCCCATCTCACCGGGGGCGAAACCATCTCCGAAACCTACTACTCCGTCGGCGGCGGCTTCGTCGTGCAAGAGGGTGAGCACGCCACCGGCGAACGGGCCGTCAAGCTCCCGTTTCACTGCAACACCGGCGACGACGTGCTCCGCCACTGCCGCGCCAGCGGCAAGACCATCCCGCAGATCGTCTTTGAGAACGAGCGTGTCTGGCGCAGCGAAGCCGACATCCGCAAGGGCCTATTGACCATCTGGCGCACCATGGCCGAGTGCATCTACCGCGGGTGCCACCCCCCCACCGACGCCATGCTTCCCGGCGGGCTGAACGTCGCTCGTCGCGGCGGCGTCATGAACCGCAAGCTCACCCAGGGCTTCGGCTCTTCCGGCATCCGCGAGTATGACGACCTCGACGGGTGGCTCGATGTCGTCCGCCATTCCACCCGCGAGTTTCAGCAGATTCTCAAGTGGGTCAGCACCTTCGCGCTCGCCGTGAATGAAGAAAACGCCGCCTTCGGGCGCGTCGTCACCGCGCCGACCAACGGCGCGGCGGGCGTGATTCCCGCCGTCATGATGTACTACTGGTGCTTCTGCCGTTCATCCGAGCAAGGCATCATCGACTTCATGCTCACCTCCGGCGAGATCGGCTCGCTCTTTAAGAAGGGCGCGACGATCTCCGCCGCCATGGGCGGATGCCAGGCCGAAATCGGCGTCTCCAGCGCGATGGCCGCCGGCGGACTGACGCAGGTGCTCGGCGGCACGCCGGGCCAGGTCGCCATGGCCGCCGAGATCGCGATGGAGCACCACCTCGGCATGACCTGCGACCCGATCGCGGGGCTGGTGCAGATTCCCTGCATCGAGCGCAACACGATGGGCGCGATCAAGGCGATCACCGCCGCCAACATCGCCCTGGAATCCGACCCCGACCGGGCCAGAGTCTCGCTCGACGACGTGATCAAGACCATGTGGGAGACGGCCCAGGACATGATGGGCAAGTACAAGGAAACCGCCGAGGGCGGCCTTGCCGTGAACGTGAGCGTGAGCGTCAGCGAGTGCTAGTTCAATCCGAGGCCCGGGCGCAAGCCCGGGCACCTTCGGCGCGGGAAACGGAAGTCGGGAATCGGGAGCCGGGAATCGGGAATCGGGAATCGGTTCTGGGTACCCCCACTCTCCGAGTGGGTTGCCTTGGCCGAAGCACCAAGGCATTTGAAACACGGAGGACCACGGAGCAAAAGGGCGGTGAGGTTGTGCGTCGTACGAGAATCCACCGATCGCCCCGCATCCCCCCAGCCGCGATCGGTTGCGCTGTTGATGCTACCTCCCGACTTGCCCAGCTGCTTTGGACCTGGGTCGTCTCGCACTAATTCGGGTTAGGAGCGGTAGAGTTCTTTCGCTCCTCCTCTAGCTTCTTCTTAATCGCCGCGTGCTGCTTTTCGTCGATGATTCCGTCCGCCTTCATCTTGTCAGCAAGCTGCGCTCGCTCATCCGTCGAAAGCGGACCAGTCGGAGCGGCGAGTTGAGTTTGTCCTGGCTGCAATGGCTGAAGCACGATGGCAATGGACTCAGGTGTCAATGTGAACCCCGCACCAGTTGCCGCGTCGACGCCGCCACCAATCAGGCCACCAAAAACCAAATTTCCCAGCAGCCAACCACTCAGTACGCCCGTGACCGGAACAACCTGTGTTTGATACCCATCCTTTGAGATCGTAAACACATAGTCTTTGTTGCGACGGAGTGCCACTTTGCTCGGCGTGATCAAGGTTTGCTGGCCATCGATCATGACAGTTGCACCGGGGGGAACAGTGCTGACGGAGATGTCCTGTGTTTTGCCATTCACGATGGTCGCGCAACCTGTGAACAAGCCTAAGCTACAAAGTAGAATCAGACCCGCTGCGGTAGGCATTATCGAAATCGCATTCGTAAACATTCTCATTCCCTTCTTGGTACTTGATACGCTCTGATTGAACTGCAGATTGCCCAGTCAGGCAAAGCCTAGGCAGGCAATTTGATCTTCGGCGGATGGCACCCAACGCCGTGAACCATGGCTAAGCAGATTGTGCCGCAACTGCTTTGCTGGCATTGACTTGCAAATCGCGC
>JAIEOW010000006.1 GCA_019750095.1 Phycisphaerales bacterium | reverse complement strand
ACCACGGCGTGCTCGACGCCAAGGGCCAGATCGACCACGGCGCAAGCGCCCCGATGACCTGCAAGCAACCGCTCCCCGGCGGCGACGGCTCATATCACTACGCCGGCGTCGCGAAGTCGCTCAAGCACGCCGCGGGAACCAAGTACGCGCTGTTCGTCCGCGTCCTTCCCGGCGATGCTCGGCTCGTGCACCCCTTCGTGCCCGGCCTCGTGGCGAATGGTGCGACCGTGCTCGCCGAGTCCGACCACGGCGCACACGTGTAACTCTGTCACGAAACATCTGCCTCTGGTGGCACAGGCCTCTGGCCTGTGTGCTTGCTGAAACACTTCACACAGGCGGACGGGGGGCGTCTGTGCCACCTTCTGCTTCAGTCCCAACCTTCACGCCCGTCCCCTTGGATGGCAGCGCTCCCATCGCGCCGATCAGCGCGATCGCCGCCAGCGTGCCATTGCGCATCGCCACTTCCAGCGGATACGACAAATCCGGAAACACCCGCGGCAACCCGCACCCGCAGCCCAGTTCCGGATTCACCGAGTTCATCGTAAACGTCGCCAGACTCAGCCCAACCAGCGTCACCGCCGCACACACGAGCGCCCACACCGCCGCCCGCCCAGAGATCAGCCACGTCGCCAGCCCAATCTCGCATGCAATGATCGCAAACGCCAGTGGCTTGGCCTTGCTCGGCTCGCTCAACGACAGCACATCAGCCAGCAGCGTGAGCAGCGGCTCAAGATCCACAATCTTGGCCACCGCGGCCCAGATGAACACCACGCCGATGATGAAGCGAGCAAGGCCCTGAAGAACTCGGGAAATGCGGGTGTCGGACGATGGGGGCATGCGGGCTCCGAAGCGAGCGTATCAGCCGGCTGGCGGGGTGTCGATTCGGGCGTGATTCGCACCCACATCAAGCCGGGCCGATCGGCGGGCCTGAAGGTGAACGCCATGTGCCCATTTCAAGACGGCATCCGCGCACAATCCGATCAGCGTCGCAGCGAGGCATCCCAGAATCAGCAAAGCCCCCGCTTCGGCCACCGGATACTGAGGCGACGGCGACCATCGCATCACCCCGATGACACAGAGAACTCCGCCCGCGACAAACACCCACACCGGTCCCCAAGCAAGAGCCGAGGCTAGTTTCTGATTTGGGAATCGCTCAGCGAGGACGCGCATGACGTTCATAGTGCCCCCGATTGCAAACAACATCGATAAGACTGTCAACATCAAGCTGATAGCCCACACCAAGTACGTAGTTCTCGTCGGAGACACATACAGAATCCCAAAGCTCGACACACATACCGTCAGCAATGCCGACGCGACCCACGCACGCAAGCCAAGCGGGAAAGCAACCGTGGGAGGCTCCGGATGTTCTATCGCCACCGAAAGAGCGCCTCCTATCCACACAAAGGATGAGGCAACGCTCAATCCGAGCATGACAAACACCATAATTCCCGCTCGCAGCCCCGGCACTCCAAGCTGGAACAGGAGGAACGCCACCGTGAGCAGCAGCCAGATCGCGATTGCAACGCAGAACAGTGTCGCAGCGCGGCGCAGTCGTCTGATCTTGCGTCGCGGCGCATATCTGAGGAGGTCCTGATGCACGGATTCGAGCACGGCCAGCCCACACTCCGGACACGGTGCGTGCAAGCCCATACCACCTAGCTCGTACTCACACTCGATGCATGAGACGCCCGATCGCGCGACCGGTGCGTCGCCTCGAAGCACGGGATCGAAACCCATAGCTTCGCGCCCCTTCACACCCCTGCCCCCACCGCCGCCCGCACCGCCGACTGGAACATCACCAGCCCCGGCGTCGGCCCACGCCGCACGCTCGCTGGCAGCCGCGTCCAATACGGGTGCAGCGTCCAATCCAAATACCGCTCAGGGTGCGGCATCAACCCAAAGATCCGACCCGTCGCATCGCAGATTCCCGCGATCGCCTGCTCGCTTCCGTTCACGTTGTCCACATACCGCATCGCCACCTGACCGTTGCGATCAAGATTGCTCAGCACCTGCTTCGACGCGGCGACAAATCGCCCTTCGCCATGCGCGATCGGCAGACGCATCACGTCCGCCGCGTGCTCGCCCCCGAACCGCTCTTCGAGCTCCGCCGTCCAGATGCACCGCGAGCCCTTCGTCGGCGTCACGCCCAACCAGGCATCGATGAACCGCCCGCCAGCGTTGAATGACAGCGCGGCCGTCTGCGCCGGGGCCGCGTCCTCTGGCCAGGCCACTCCCCCACTGCCCGCTCCCGCCGATGGCCCCGGCAGCAGCCCGACTTGCACCAGCACCTGAAACCCATTGCACGCCCCGATCATCGGGCACCCACGCACCGCAGCCGCTCGCAGCGCGGGATACAGCTTCTCGCGCAGCTTCATGGCAAAGATGCGGCCGGACGCAATGTCATCGCCATAGCTGAACCCACCCGGAAACGCGAGCAGGTCGTATTGCTCAATCCGCGACGGCTCCGCGATCAGTGCATCCACATGCACCAGATCCGGTGACGCCCCCGCCAGAACAAACGCACGGCACATCTCGGCGTCACAGTTCGTCCCGGCAGCTCGAATCACCAATGCTCGCGGCGTGGTCGTGGACATGCCCGGATGATAGTTCAATCAGAGGCGTGGGCGCAAGCCCATGCACCCATATGCACAACTCCAGACACAGGTGCTTCCGCCTTGCAGTCTTTCGCACGGAGTGCGCACGAGCGTTGCCGGCGGCGCAGCGAGCAACGCGAGCCAGCCGCCGGAGAGCCGCCCACAGGTTCTTCCTGCCCTTGTCTTCCTCCGCCCGTCTGAGGGCGGACCTTTGGCATGCCGCCGCTCAAGTGCCCCACACCCATCACTCCATCTGTTCAACCATGCGTTCGACATAGCGCCACTGATTCAGCACCTGCTTGATCTTTGTGAGTGACCTGCTGGCATCGGCGCGGGGTATCTCGCGCGTCAGGCCGCCGAGCAGTCGACCGACTTCTTCCCGATACTCGTTGCGTTGCGTCTGGGCCCACGCCGACCATCGCTCAATCGCCGCAGCGTCTCGTCGCGCGTTTTCAAGCTCTTCACGCACCTCCATCATCTCCATCAGAAACGCCGGCGGCAGAGCGTCGGCACGCTCGGGCCGAGACACCCCAAACTCGGCACTCCAAAGCTCCCACAACGCAACCGCGCGACGCTCGGGGTCAACCAGCGTCGCTCTCGCCCTGTTCAGCATCGACGACCGCGTCTCGGCCTCGATCGCATCACTCATGAGGTCGGGGTGGGCCTGGGCAGCGAGTGCCAAATACGCCCGTTCGACCTCGCCCGGCGCGAGATCGAATCGACGGGGCAATCCCAGAATCGCAAACGGATCGTCGGCCATGGCGCGAACATCCTACCCATCGCCGCACCATCGCCGAACCGGTGTAGCATCTCCGTTGTTTCTCGGATAGATTCGCCCTCTTTTCCCCGCCGTCCGGAGCCGCCATTGGCAAAGCACATCGGCATCGTTGCGTGCAGCCCTGAAGGGTCGGCTCTCTGCTATCGCGACATATTTCGCTACGCCGGCAAGCACCTTGGCGAGCACGCCGCGGCGAACTACCCGGTGGTCACGCTGCACAACCTGCCCCTCGAAAAGTACATGCGAGCCGTGCACCAGGACAACTGGATCGCTGTCGCCGAGATGCTCGTGCAATCCGCCCGTGCCCTTGCCTCATCGGGGGCCGACTTTGCAATCGTCCCCGACAACCTGATGCAGCACGGCGTGGAACTCGCCCGCTCCGCATCACCCCTGCCCTGGCTCACCATGACCGATCTGGTCACCGAGGCGATCGTCAATGACGGCCGAAAGTGCGTCGGCCTCGTCGGCACCAAGCTCGTCATGTACGGCTCGACCTACCAGACCCACTTGGGCATCCGGGGAGTCAAGGTCGATGTCCCCGAGTCCCCGGACGCCGACATGGTCGACGCGATCATCTTTGGCGAACTGATTTATGGCGACGTGCTGCCCGAATCCGCCCAGGTCCTTGTGGGGGTCATCGATCGACTCAAAGCCCGCGGCTGCGAAGGGGTCGTCCTCGCAAGCACCGAGGTTCCGCTGCTCATCGACGCCCGGAACAGCCCGCTCCCGGTCTACGACTCGACGCAACTGCTCGCCGAGGGTGCCCTGAGAGTGGCCATGGGCGAGAAACCAATGCCAGTGCGCGGGTGACTCCATGTCTGCCAGGCACAGCCCCCCCAAACCGACAGGATTCCAGAAGCCACGGGGAGACCCCCGGACCCATTGATCCCCCGCGGAAGAGATTCCACAGACCCGACCGAGCGAGCTTCTTCCCGTTGGCCCTGCATGCTTGCAAAGAGATTGCTATTCTGGTTTCCCGTCTGCCGGCATCCATCCCTGCTCCCAAGGGTGGTGGGTTTCGGTATTCGGGAACCGTTGGCGCATTTGCGGCGAATCGCGAGCGTTCTTGCATCGCGCCCGCCTCTGGGCGACATTGGTTCTGGACACGATGGGTACTTGGGAGGTTCACTCCGGCTTGTACGCCTTGAAACGCGTCTGGTCGGGGTCTCGGCCTGCCGCGCCCCACGTCTGCATTTTCATTGCGGGCAGGGCGTTGCGGTCCGTGTCGTATAGATAGAGAGAAGCTTCTCGTTCGTGTTGCACGCTTGCTGGGTCCTGGAGCCCGAGATGATCGATCTGAATCTGTTTCGCCGACTCCTTTCCGCTTCCTCAACCGACGCTGTCGCCATTCGGCCGCGCCCCTCGGCGCGCCGCATCGCGCACAGTGCTGGCCGCCCTTGGTCAGGGATGGAGCAACTCGAAAACCGAATGCTCCTGGACGGCGATCACGTCGGCCTCCCCGCACCATGGGTGCCGGGACAGGGCACGCTGGTCGCCTTGAACACCGGGGCCGCTGCAACCGACAAGCTCCGCGGTCGCGGTCAGGTGGACGGTGCAATCGCCGCCGGCGATACCGGCGATCTCTTCCGCTTTGTGATCCCCGCGACCCCCGGCCGAACCCGTGACTTCGTCACCGTGCTCGCCGACACCATCGCCCGTGGCAGCACGCTCGACACCCGCATCGAAATCTACGACAACGCCGGCGTGCTCGTCGCCACCGGCTCCAACAACAGCACCCTCTCCACCGGCCTCGGCGGCGGCCTCGCGCCCGATGCATGGGTCGGCTTTGAAGGCGACACCGGGGCCACCTTCTACGCACGCGTTCTCTCCGACACAACGATCGCAGGTGGCCGAACCGCGACGGGCGGCTATCGAGTGTTCATCGATGCCTCCGTCATCGACATGCCATTGAATACGAACGCCATGAACGGTCGCATCGGCGAAGGCGCGCTCGAAGCCCAGATCGGCTTCCGCCAGGAAGACATCGTCTATCGCGTCCAGACTCGCGCCAATGCGCCCGCTGACTCGCTGGCCGTCTTCAAGGCCAACTCTCTCAACAACACGCTGCTGAATCCGCACCTCGACGTGTACGGGTCGCAGGTGAACCAGAGTTCCCTCCGCGGCTTCCTGCGCCAGGACACCGACGCCGGCCGCCTCACCGACTCGTTCCTCACCCTGCGCTCCGCCCCGTCGCAGACCTATTACGTCCGCGTTCGCTCTGACGATCTGCGGGCACCGGCCAACGGTGCTCCCATCGGCACGGCTGTCGTCTCGGTCCAAACAGAAGCCACCGTCATCAACGTCAACGCGCAGACGCGTCTCGGGCAGTCAAATCCAGAAGTCGTCACACCCATCGGCGCCCCATTCCCGCCCCCACCTGCACCGCCGACCGCCATTCCGCCTCAAGGTGGCGGAACGCTGCTGTACAGCTTTACTTCACAAGGTACGGGCGTTGGGATTGTCTCGGTGCTCGGCGTTCCCATCGGGCTCATTCCCCCCCTCACCCAGCCCGCGGTGCGGTTCTTCAACGCCGCTGGCCAGTCCATCGACTTCAACAAGGGCACCGGATTTGCCCAGCTCGTCGTCCCCGTCGAAGGCGGTCAGCAGTACTTCTTGATCGTCGAAGACTTCGATAACCCGGTCGATGGCGGCATCCAGATCCTTGTCGAAGCCCAGCACACCTTCGACGAAAACCAGGGCGTCGACGATCACATCAACACCCCGCCGAACAACTCACTGGATTGGCCACTCGCCACACCCATTCGCTTCAATGCGCCGACGCAGCTCAACGACCCCTTCGGCAACCCGCTCGACGACCGCGCCTGGGTGCAGAACGGCGTGGGCTCGGGCCGACTCTTCCGGGGAGGCGACACCGACCTCTTCCAGTTCACCGCACCGGTAAGCCAGCTCGGCCGCTTCGGCGGCGATGACGGCAACCAGGGCCAAGCTCTCTACGTCGGCGGCAACTTCCTCACCGCTGGCAACGATCGCCGCACTGGCAACCCCGTCACCCGCAGCAACGCCACCATCTGGGATGCTGGCACTTGGTGGCACTCTGGCATCGCTCGCCAAGAGTCCCCGCCTGGTTCAGGGATGTTCACGGACGGCCCTTTCAACGGCCCCATCTTTGCGTACACCTCTTGGGACCCAGACGGGGCGGGGGCTCTGCTCCCGGTTCTTGTTGCCGGCGGCCAGTTCACTTTGCTCAATGGTCAGCCCGCTCAGAACCTCGCCTTCCGCGTTTTCAATCCAAACCTCGGCGAGTACTCCTGGGAGACCACCTACGGCTTCGACGCTCTGGGCAATCCCCTCTCGCCCGCCTTCGGCACCAACGGCCCCATCTTCGCGTTCACTACCTTTGATGTCGCTCCCAACGTCAACGGCGACACCAGCATGACCGCCGAGCTCATCATCGGCGGCCGCTTCACGCAGCTTGCAGGCTTCGGCTCAAACAATGTTGGTGCCATCGGTGTCCAGACAAACGGCACCGGCGCTGCCTTCTTCTCGCCCATCGGCAACGGTGTCACCGCCACCGGTGCCACCGGCGGCGTCTTCGCGCTCACGGTCTACGACCCCCCTCAGCCACCCACGCCCCCCATGGGCATGCAGCCCCCAGATGCGCCCGCAGGGCTTTATATCGGCGGCTCGTTCACCGGCACCTCCAACAACCTCGTGCGATGGGGCAAGATCGACGCCGATCCCATGACCCCATTTGCCTTTGCCGCCATCACCGGCGTCAACGGCACAGTCAACTCTCTGGCGGTGTACGACTCCCCCGCTTCCGCCGGCAACCCGCCGGTCGCAGTCCCGCCGCGCCTCTATCTCGGCGGCTCATTCACCGGCGGCGTTTTCCTTCAGAGCTACGACACCTCCCGCGCCACCAACCTTGCGGCCATCGGTGGCATCAATGGTCCAGTGCTCGCGATGACCGTGCACCGCCCAACGACCGACGGTGCCACCACCGGAACCGTGCCGTTCCTCGCTATCGGCGGCCAGAGCAACGCCAACGCCGCCAACGGCTTCGTGCAGTTCATCAATCCCGCTGAGACCGTCGCTGCCGCCTTCCCGACCAACGGCCCCGTCCGCTCACTCACCGCGTTCGAAGACGGCACCACCGGCACACCCGCCGAACCCGTCTACACCCCCGGTTACGAAGTCCTCTACGCCGGCGGCGATTTCACGCAGATCAACGGCAACAACGCCAACCGCGTCGCACGCTTCTTCGTCGGACAAATGGGTCCGAACTGGTTCCCGATGCAGACGGGCGTCGCCGGCATCTCCGACGCCCCCCCTGTCTTCACAACGACCAGCGTCTTTGCTCTGGCACCTTTCGCTGATCAGGTCACCGGCCAATGGGATCGCCGCGAGCGAGCTGCCAGCCGTGCCCGCCTGACGCTCAACGCCGGTTTTGACGGCCGATTCAACGGGACAATCCGCGTCTTCGATTCCAACCAGAACCTTGTCTATACCAACGACACCATCGCCGCGCCCAATCCAGACCCTGCTGGCGCGCTCGACCCCTCGCTCGCTCCGGGCGTCATGGCCGACCTCACTTTCCCCGTCTGGGGTGGCGAGGTCTATTACGTCGAAGTCGGCGGCGCCGGCACTGGCCGCTACACACTCAACGTCATCACCGACTCCAACCCGCCGGTGGACGGTACTGGCACGAACATCGCGCCCGACTCCACCACCGGCACACCACCGGGTCAGGGCGGCTTTGCCAACGCCCCCGAGATCACTCCCAATGGTCGCGGCCAGGGCCACAACTTCCTCGACCCGCTCGGTGCTCAGCCCTCTGCCTTTACCAACACCAACTTCGTCCTGACCCCCGCTGGGCTCTCCATTGTCCGGCTCCAGGACCTTTCCATCATTTCGCAACCGAATGAGACGCATGTCTACAAGTTCCGCGCCCAGAACGACGGCGCGGCCGAGATCCGAATCGCCACCAAGGGCATCACTTCTGCCTTCCGCGAGACGATCACCAACGTCCTCACCGGTGCCATCGTCAACGATTTCGGCATCTCCAAAACCTTTGACAGCCCGCTCCACGGTGCCATTCGCGTCTTCGACAACGATCAGGTCCAACTCGGTTTCTCTGACTCGAATCCCGCCGTCGGCCCACAGGGCGCATTCGTCCCGATCTCGGCGTTTGATGACGACATCCAGGCCCCGACACCGACACCTCCGGGTGACAACGGCCTCCGCTTCTTCACCCGTGACGATCCCCGCATCATCATCCCCGTCGAACGCGGCCGAACCTACTTCATCCAGGTGGAGAGCGCGTTCCGCGCCCTCTTTGCCAACAACCCGAACCTCGTCGACTATCGCTTCGCCACCGGCGCGTACGACCTGATCATCAACACAACGCCCTCACTCAACGGCGTCGATGATCACTTCCCCGACGGCTTCTCTCCCACCTTCATCACCAGCGCCGGCGGAACGCCAATCCCGATCAACAATCAGACCGGCACGGGTTCCATCTCCGGCATCGTTCAGAACATCCCCACCGGCCCATTTGCCAACCCCAATGACGCCGACACCTTCCAGTTCTACGCGATGGAACGCGGCCAGAGCCAGGTCCGCATCACGCCGACCGATCCGCTTCTCGCCCCACGCGTTCGCATCTTCCAGTTCGATCCCGTCACGGGCGTGACCAATCAGCTCGCCACCGGCGCCGGCTCCCCAGGCCAAGCGGCCGTGGTCAACTTCCCGGTGCAGAAGGGCGAGCGGTTCTTTGTCGTCGTCGACGGCACCGCCAGCCAGGGCGGGTACGTCGTGGATGTCACCACCCCGGTCGCCACCGACGATCAACCCTTCTCCGACGCGACCCCCAACGATCAGAACGACACCATCGCCGGCTGGGCCAACGCCGCACCGCTGCAGCTCAACCGCTTCCTCGGTCTTTACGGCCAGCCGGGAACTTCCGGCGCGATCACCGCCGCCCGCGGGTCGATCGAGTCGCCCGATGACACCGACATCTTCACCTTCACCGCCGAGGCTTTTGAGTTCGCCACCGTGCAGGTCAACCGCGTCGACACCACGATGGACCCCACGGTCATCGTCTATGAAATCGGTCAGGACGGCCTGGGCCAGAACGTGCTCCTGATCGTCGCCCGCAATGACGACATCAGCGGCAGCAACTTCGACGCGCAGGCCACCTTCTCCGTCACTCAGGGCCAGACCTACTTCGTCGTCGTCCGGGCGTCAGACCCGGTGACCAACTTCGGGCGCTACACCCTTCAGGTGAATGTCGCCCCCACCGACGACCACCCCAACCGCCTCGACTTCCCCGCCGGCACGATCATCGATCTCACCCTGGATCAGATCAACTTCACGTCCAGCGGCTCCGCGACTGGTGGCATCGAGCGCAACACCGACAACGACCTCTTCCGTTTCACCGCGCCCGCCACCGGCACGGGCCGAGTCGTCCTGGCCCGTGCAACCGGCTCAACGCTCGCGCTCAACCTCACCATCCTCGACAGCAACAACGTCCCGCTCGCGGGCGTCACGTTCGTCACCACCGCCAACTCCATTACCGCCAACATTCCAAGCATCTCCCAGGGCCAGCAGTACTACGTGCTGGTCTCGCTCCCCACGCCGATCCCCGGCGGTGCCACCGACACCGGTGCGTACACCCTCTCGGTCAACACCGATCCGATCGACGACTTCCTGCCCACCCCGGGCACGGCAACTCCCGCTCCGTCCGACTTCACCGGCGCGACCAACATCGTCCTCTCCTCGACCAACGGCGTCGGCTCACTCACCGGCATCCTCGTCCCCACCGGCGATTCGGACCTCTTCCGCTTCGACGCCCTCGCCGCCGGTCCGGCAACTGTCCGCATCACCACGCCGCAGTCCAACCTCAACCCCCGCATCATCATCTTCAACGCCTCGCAGGTGCAGACGTTTGATGTCAATGGCAACGGCGACTCCGCCGTCGTCAACTTCAACGCTCTCGCCGCCCGTTTCTACGTGCTCGTGCTCGCGGCGACAACCGCCTCGGGCGCGACCGCCGTCGGGTCTTACTCCGTCACGATCACCAGCAGCATCCCCGGTGGTGGCGGCCCCGGTCCTCAGCCCGACGACTTTCCCAACGCCGGCGAGTTCAACGATGCCGACGCTCGGGCCGTCATCGGTACCGACACACGCACCGGCAACGGCGAGATCACCGGCGTCATCAACACCTCCGGCGATACCGACCTCTTCCGGCTCAACATCGCCGGCAGCGGCCTGATCGATATCCAGCTCTCCACGCCCTCCGGCGGCCTGGTCGATGGCCAGATCAAGATCTTCAACTCTTCCCGAGTTCAGATCCTCTCTGACTCCGCGGGCATCCTCGGGGCCACCGCCGCGGTCCGCTTCACGGCCAACGCTGGCGAGTTCTACTACATCCTCGTCGAGCCCGTCGGTGCCGCCACCGGCACCTACACCCTCCGCGCCGCCACCCAGCCCCTGCAGCACTTCCTCTACTTCCCAGAGGGCTTCGCTGGCGCAACGATCGACGAGTTCGTCCCGATCGTCAATCCCAACACCTTCGCCGTCGACTATCAGGTCTTCGCACGGTACGAAGTCGGCGACAACCCCGATGTGCCGATCTTCACCGGCAACATCGCCGCCAACAGCCGCGGCGGCCTGACCGTCACCACCCGCAGCAACCTCGCCGCCGCCCTCGTCCGCGTCGGCGTGCCGTATGCCCTGGAGATCCGCTCCACCGGCCCGCTGGGGGCAACCTTCAGCCACTATGACTTCTCGGCCTCCATCGGTGAGGCCTTCACCAACCGCGTCTCGTCCACCTGGACCTTCGCCGAGGTGAACAAGGACCGCAACTCCTTCCGCGACTTCCTCCTCTTCTACAACCCCGGCAACGTCGCCGCCAACCTCAACATCACGCTCTACTACCAGGACGGCGCCCAGTTCACTTTCAACCAGACCGTTGACGCCAAGCGTCGCGGCGGCATCAACGTCGATGGCGACGGCCGCGTCCCACGCACCGGCCGCTTCGGCGTCAGGATCACCTCCGACCAGCCCATCGTCAGCTCCCTCTCCAGCTACAACCTCAGCCGCAACGGCGGCGACGGTCTGCTGGGCGATGCCGACGGCGGCGCAACCCGCGGCGTGGTCACCAACGTCTCTTCCGGCGCCGGCGTCGCCAGCAACCTCTCCATCCTCAACACCAACACCAACACCGCCATCGTGACCATCGTCGCCGACTACGCACGCACCGACATCCCACGCGTCGTCCGCGTCGTCAATGTCCAGCCCGGCCGCCAGTTCACCCTTGCACTCAGCGACCTCGGCCTCATCCCAGGCCAGACCGCAGGCATCAGCTACTCCTCCAACGTCGGCGTCACCTTCAGCGTCTTCGAATATCAGCGCGGCGACGCCAACTTCTCCACCACCGCCACCAGCGCGGCACGCCAGTTCTTCTTCGGCGACCTCTTCATTAACCCCGCCTCCGCAGGCATCACCTACATCGAGCAGCTCGGCCTCTTCAACCCCTCGCAGGTCGCGATCGACATCTCCGTCCGCTTCCTCTTCGCCGATGGCTCACCCACCGCGACCACGACCGTCCGCGTCGGGGCTGGTTCCTTCGCCTTCGTCTCGATCGATCAGCAGCCCGCCATCCTCAGCCGTCCCAACGCGACCGCCTTCAGCCTGGTCGTCGACAGCGCCACGCCCTTCGTGGCCAGCATGACCCACTACGACCTCTTCCTCAACGGCGGCTGGTCGGCCCTCGGCTCGCCCATCGGCCTCACCACCCCGCTCGCCACGATCATCTGATCGCCCGAGCGACCACATCCAAACCTTCCCTCGCGGGCGTGACCATCCGGTCACGCCCGCTTTTATTCACCCGTGTTCTCCAAAGCCGAAATCTGAACGCGAAGTTATCGAAGGACGCGAAGATCGCGAAGAAGTCCAGGGGCATCAGATCGCGGGCGATTCCGGTGCATTCTCCGCGTTCCTCCGCGTACTCCTTCCACTCCGCGTTCCGCTCTCCACTCGAAATCGCCGTTCGAATCGCGCACGAAAAAGGGCACCTTTCGGTGCCCATGGTTCAGATCAGATTCGGCGTCCGTTCTCAGGTCACGATCGCCGTGGCGTTCTCGATCGCTTCCACCGCCGCCCGCACGGCGAACGGCTTCTTCAGGAAGCTGTCAAAGCCCTGCGTCTTGAGCGTCGTGAGCTGCCCGTCGGTCAGCTTCCCGCTCATCGCGATGATCTTGCACATCTGCAGCTCTTCGTCCGAGCGCACGAAGTTCGCCAGATTCCGCGCGTCGCTCTCGCCAAGGTGGATGTCCAGCAGCATGACGTGCGGCTTGAACCGCTCGGCCTCCATACCCGCCTGGAACCCGTTGAGAGCCGTCCGAACCTCATAGTTCGTTCGATCGGCCAGCACCTTGCTCAGCACGTCCACGATCTCCTGATCGTCGTCGACGATCAGAATCCGCGTCTTGCCGCCGGCGATCCCGTCAAACGGAATCCCGTGCTCCTTCATGAACCGCATGAGCTGGCTCACGGGAATGCGACGGTCCTTGGAACCGGGGATGCGATACCCCTTGAGCACGCCGGTGTCAAACCACTTGCTCACGGTGCGCGGCGCAACGTTGCAGATCTTGGCCACCTCGCCGGTTGTCAGAACGTCCTTGTCAAACGAATGCATGGGAACCTCGGTGGGTGGTATGGTCTTTGAATCTCTGCTCAGTTCTCTCGAAACTGATCCGGGCACACTTGGCCGCTGCACACACATGCGGCGAGTCCGGTGACGCACGTTGATCGACCGCCCACGGGGGGGTCTTGACGGTCGCTCCGAACTCGCGGAGCAAATCACCTATCCGGACTCAGCCGGTTACGCCGAGGAGCCGGAAACGGGGGGGCAATCAGCCGCACCAGGCCGGACAGGGACTGAAGCCCGTCCGCCGGGACCGACGCGCCATACCAAGACCGGGTAAAGTCTGGCCCTTAGACGCGCAAATCGCTGGCAAAACTGCCGCCAAACCTTCTTTGGCGTATGAAGCTCAATCGTTTGCAACGAACACCCCCCAGTCTTGGGCAGGACAACCCGGCTTTGCCGAGCCGATGGCGGCACCTGCGGCCGGTTGGGCACACGCAGATTGACCGATCCACACAAAGAATCCTGTAAGACGGGCGTCGTTCCACCGCATTTTGAGCGCGATTGACAGACGGAGTTGAGTCCAGTACGTTACGGACCGCGATTTCTCGGTCCTGAGGCCCATTTGGGGGCATCCGGGCGGATATCGTGTTCGTAGGTTGTTTTCCCAGGGGTCCATCGTCGCACGGAAGGCGGCGGCCCGCTTCGATTCGGCAAACCGCCGAATCGACCCAAGTTGAAGCTGGATGCGTCGCCGGGTCGGCATCGACCCGGGCCGCGAGGAGTTCACCGTGCCGCAGTGCTCGATCACCGATCTCCGTCGGATTCCCGCGACGTTGGTTCCCGCCGCGTTGGTTCTTGTGGCCGGGTTGGCGTTTTCGGCCCCCGCTTTGGCCGACAGTCCATCCGACACCATGAAGGCCAAGGAGCAGGCGACCAAGGACGCGTCGTCGCTCGATGACTTTGTCCACTATGTCTTCATCGATCGCGGCGACGTGGCCCAGCAGGTGGGCCAGGCGCTACTGGATCGCGAACTGGACCCTGCCGCGTTTGCCAAGCTGGTGGACTCCGGCGTCGGCGCGGAGCGCTTCACGCGTGCGGTGACGCGGGCGCAGAGGTCGCCCGGGCTTGAGGCCGTGGCCTCGAAGCTTGCCAAGCTGTATGACGCCGGAAAGCTGGCATCCATCCGCGATCCGGATGCGATCTCTGCGGCGATCGCCATGCTCACCGGCGACATGCGTCAGCGTTCGGTCGGCCGTGAGCGGCTGCTCGCCGCGGGTGAATACGCCGCCCCGCAGCTCTTCACCGCAATGTTCGCGGGCAATGACGCCGCACTCGCCGCGTCGGCCCGCAGCGTGCTGGTGGAGATGGGTCGGCACAGCGTGATGCCGCTGGTAACGGCTCTTCCGAAGCTGCAACCCGCGCAGCAGGAGCAGGTGGTGAAGGTTCTGGGTGAGATGCCGCAGACGCACGCGCTGCCATTCCTCTATGACCTGCTTGGGACGACACAGAACGACTCCGTGAAGCTGGCGACCGAGCGAGCGATCTCGCAGATCTCTGGCGCGGTGAACGCGCAGATGCCCGTCTCCGATCGATACGTCGATCTGGCGCTGGCTTATGCCAAGGCGAGCCCGAGTCTGCTGACGTTCCCGAATGATCCGAACCTCCTGGTGTGGAACTTTGAGCCCGCGACCGGGCTGACGTTCCAGAGCGTTGATGCGAAGGTGTATCCCGCAACGATGGCGATGAAGCTCAGCGAGCTGGCCCTCCGGCGCGATGCGACCAACACCCGCGGCGTGAGCACATGGATCGGCTCGAACTTCACCCGTGAGCTGCGCTCCCCCGAGGGATATGAGAATCCGGTGTACCCGGCGCTCGGGCGTGATGCGATGTATTACGCCGTCGCCGCCGGACCGAGCATCGGGCAGAGCGTGCTGGCTGGTGCACTCGACAGCGCCGACACGCCGCTGGTGCGCAAGGCCCTGGCCTCGCTTGAGAAGACCGGCGGACGTGACCTGTGGACCGCTCCGGCGGGGTCAGGCGATCGTCGCCCGCTGCTGGACGCTCTGAAGTATCCGAACCGCCGCGTGCAGTACGAGGCGGCTCTGGCGATCGGCTCGGCCCAGCCCAAGGACGCCTTCCCGGGTGCCGAGAGCGTGGTGCGCACGCTGGCTTCGAGCATCCGAGATGCCCAGGCCAAGTACGCCCTCATCGTGGCCGGCACGACCGAAGAGCAGTCTTCGCTGAGCGATCAGTTCCGCGCTCGCGGCTTCACCGTGCTGCCTCCGGCGAACAACCTGCAGTCTGCCGGTCAGGCGATCGCCGACGCTCCTGGCGTGGACATCATCGTGTCTCAGCTTCCGAGCGCGGCGACGGGCGAACTGATCACGCAGTCGCTGGGCGATTCGCGTTTGCGTGCGACGCCCGTGCTGGCGCTCGTCACGACGCAGGGATACTTGGAGCAGTACCCCAAGTTCGCCCGCGACGTGCGCGTGCGGCTGCTGCGCGAGGGCGTGAACCCCAAGGACATTCAGGCCGCCAGCGATGACCTGATCGCCAAGGCCTCCGGCGGGCTGATCTCCGGCGACGAGGCCGAGATGTACAAGGCCCGCTCGCTCGGCGTGCTCCGCGACCTCGCGGTCAGCGGGAGCCCGGTGCTGAACATCATGGAAGCCCAGGGCCCGCTGGTGACGGCGATGGCCGACGCCAAGGGCGCGGTGCGGAACCGCATCGCCGAGGTGTTGTCGTACGTGAACTCAAAGCAGGCCCAGGTGACGCTGACCGACGCGGCCCTCAACGCTGAGGGCGACGAGAGCGTGGTGCTCCTGACCTTTGCCGCAGGAAGCGCCAAGCGCTATGGCAACCAGCTCGACCAGCGCCAGATCGACGCCCTCGTGGGCTTGGCGGGCACGGCCACCGGCGAGCAGGCGGTGGCGGCGGCCGCACTGCTCGGCGCACTCAACATCCAGAATCGCAGCGTGGTCCCGCTGATCCTTGGAGACGACGCGACGAAGTGAGCGGCATCCGGGCTTTGGTCGTCCATCCTCCAAAGCCCTTGTTCCCGGCAACTCCAAGGCACGCTGATCGCGACAGACCCCGGGCGGATGCGGGTGTTCTGGCCGAAGCGTCATGGTCTTCTCGGGCCGGGGTAGTCTTGGGGAACTGAATCGGGTGCGGGTGTGCGAGCACACCCGCACCTATGATCATCGCGCTTTTCTCCCGCGTGCATCCCGAATCCGGGCGTGATCGAAAGAGCTTCCACCATGGCCGACCTGAAGAATCTCAAGGGCATCTCCGCAGAGGACCGCAAGCTGCTGGAGCAGGCCGAGGAATGGATGGGTGCCGAGCCGGCCAAGATGGGGCCGGTGAAGAACCTGTTCTGGGGTCGGATCAAGGAAGAGTTCTACTTCCCATATCCGCAGAACGATGCACGAGAGCAGGCCGAGTGCGACCAGCTGCTGGCCCGGCTCGACGACTATCTGCGCAACGAGCATCCGGCGATCAAGATCGATCAGGATCAGGAGATTCCGCGCTGGGTGATCGACAAGCTCTTTTCGCTGGGCGTTTTGGGGATGACGATTCCCAAAGAGTTCGGCGGACTCGGGATGGGGATCACGAGCTACAACCGGGTGCTTGAGCGGATCGGGTTCAGTTGCGGCTCCACCGCCGTGCTGGTGAGCGCACACCAGTCGATCGGCTGCAAGGCCGTGATGCTGTATGGCAACGAGCAGCAGAAGAAACTCTGGCTCCCACACCTGGCCAAAGACTGGGTGAGCGCGTTCTGTCTCAGCGAGCCCAACGTCGGCTGCGACGCGGGCGGGCAGGAGACCGAGTTCGTGAAGGACGGCGACTACTACATCGTCACCGGCGAAAAGAAGTGGGCCACCAGCGGCGCGATCAGCGGTCTGTTTACCGTGATGTGCCGTGAAAAGACCTCAGACGGCAAGGGCAAGATCTCCGCCCTCGTGCTCCATCCATGGATGGAAGGCGTCGAGATCTTCCAGAAGAACCGTTCCAAGTGCGGCATCCGCGGCACGTGGCAGGCCAGGATCAAGTTCCATGGCGTGCGTGTGCACAAGGACAACCTGCTGGGCAAAGAAGGCCGCGGGTTGCAGATCGCGCTCTCTTGCCTGAACTTCGGGCGATGCACGCTGAGCGCGGGCATGCTGGGCGGGGCCCGAAAGGTGCGCGATCAGGCGACCAAGTGGGGCATGACCCGCTTTCAGTTCGGCAAGCCGCTGGCGGACAAGGAACTTGTGCGGCAGCGCATCGCCCGCATGGCCGCGTATAACTATGCGATCGACGCCGTGCTGTACATGACCACCGGGATGCTCGACCGCAAGGACGAGGACATCATGGTCGAGACGGCGGTCTGCAAGACCTTCTGCTCGGAATACGGGTGGCGCGTCGTGAACGACGGCCTGCAGATCATGGGCGGCGAAAGCTACATGACCGAGAACGAGGTGGAGCGCGTCTTCAGAGACTCGCGCATCAACCTGATCGTCGAAGGGTCCAACGACCTGATGTGGTCGTTCATCTTCGGCTATGGCGGCAAGCAGCTCGCCGAGCAGATGCTGGGCATCAAGCTCTCTTTGATGAAGGACAAGGACGAGCCACTGGGCGCGTTCCTGGGCAAAGCGATCAAGAGCACGTTCAACGTCAAGCTGATGAAGCTGGCGATTCCCCTGGGGCTCGAAGTGTTTTTCGGTATTCGGCGTCCGCTGCCGGTGATCAACAGGGTGCACACGGACCTGCGAGATGTGGCCGATCGGCTCAGCCGATTGGTGCGCGAGCACACGTACATGTTCAAGATGATGAGCAAGAAGTACGACTCATCGATCCTGGAGCGCCAGGCCGTGCAGGCCCGGCTGGGCAACACGGCGATCCTGCTGCATGCCTGGGCGTGCACGCTGGCCAAGCTCGACAGCGACATGCGTGCTCATGGCGGCAACGGCGCGGGCGACATGGAGTTCCAGCGCGACAAGGCCGCGGCGATGCACTTCTTTGACCTGTGCGAACTGGAAATCCGCGACTACTTCACCAACTGCTTGGCCAATGCCGACGACACCATGCTGAAGGCCGCGGATGCGGCGATGAAGCACACCGAGTCGCTCCCGGCGAAGGACTATGTGATTCCCGAGAAGACCCCGACGGACCTCCGCGGCAAGGGCAAGACGCCCAAGCAGGACGGGATCAAACAGTTCCCGGGCGATCGGGAGAGCCAGTTTGCGCAAGCACCGGCAGGAACGATGCGATCTTAGTGGTGAATCGGCCTGAACCAACTTGACACGTTGGACTGAATCTGTTAGCTTGGTTGCGCCGAGTTGAACTCTCGCCAAGGAGGACTCATGCGTACTTTCTTTGTGCTGTTGGTTCTTTTCGTCGCCACCTTCGGTAGTCAGTCTCGGGCGGAGACAGTCTACCGACCTTCAGATGTTCGAATTACTCTTGGCAGTTGGACACTCACCCCAATCGTTGTGTCCGTAGGCGATCTCTCTCCGAGGGTGCATAGCTTCCTGGCGTTCGTAGACAAGAACCAAGTCTCTGGTCAGAACCTTACGTCTGTGTGGTTTGTGAGACGCGATCCTGGCGTAGGCGGCTGGCAGGCATTCGCCTGGGAGGGCACGGATCAATGGCAAGCTATCTCCTATATCAATTCTGTGCTTTCAATTGCACCTGCCTATGACGCAGTTTGGCGAACGAGCGACCCCAAGCCAGATGTCATGCCGAGCAGCCCAGAGGTTCCGAAGGAGTACGATAATGGTGTCTTGGTCATCGATCCTCTCAGCGCGTATCTGAGCGCTTCGTCTTCCCGAGACGCTCTTGTCGAGGTGCTCGTATCGCTCGGATACAAAGCCGCTGACATCCCATTTGAGAAGTTTCAGTTGACGGACCAGTGTGAAGGTGACGAGATTATTGACGACCTGACTCAGGGTGTTGAGGCTGACGAAGCCATTCAAGGTGACGCCGGCGGGGTCTTTATCGCTTCGAACAGGTTGGCCGTGACTTGCGGCACAGTCTGGTGCTTGCCGTGGACCTGGGTCGTGCCATCTGGCCCGTGGGGTGGTTGGGTCAACACACCAGACTCGACGTTGACGGGCGATTGCACACTGGGTACGCCGCCGAATCAAGCGACTGGCTGTCGATATCGAGTTACCCATACACGGTATCGCCCAATGACCGTGTATCATCAGACCCCGCTTTGCGTCATTACGATCGTGAGAACATTCAATATCAGTGAATGCTACACAATCATTACTTGCTGCCCCAATCCCGGCGGTGGCCCTTGCACGCCCTGTCTGTGGGCTACGACACCTGCGCCGCCGCCCCCAGGCTTATCCCCATCCTGGATTTGCTTCTGACTCGGGCGCACTGAACGATTGGCCGCATCCAAACTGTCCATGTAGGGGGTCACTTGCGCGGCACTCGTCGAGTAACTCTTTCTGGATTGCTCGGTCTGGCACTGACTGTTGCGATCTCTTGGACGCTCTCACTACAACGAGAGCCCGCTGTCAAAGGCGGACCATTACCTTGGAACTTGGGTGGCACGATCACCGATTTTGCTCGCCCAACGGCTGGCGAAACTCCGTATCCATTTCTCTGGCTTCTGCACAAGCGCCGAGGTGTTGAATCTCTAGACGTCTACCGCACGCCGTGGTTCGAAGGGTCGGTTGGCAATCTGGATCGCGCTCCGGGATTCGACCTTGCCAAGGTGCCGAGCTGGTCGCTGGTCTACGAGACCGGCGGGCGCACTCCGCTTCCGCCTCGAGACGGGCGTGATTCGGGGTTCAGCGAGTTTGCGACCGGTTGGCCGTTTCTGGCGCTCAAGGGCCGCGTTCGTATTCCATGGGGAGGAGGGGGCCGTGGAGGTGCCGGACGAGTCGACGTCGGACTCTCGATGCCAGCTTACCCAAAGACCGTTCTTGGGCCATGGTACGCCATGTGGGGTGCTCTCCCAATCGCCCCGATATGGAGTGGTTTTTTGATGAACTCGGTGTTCTGGGGAGTCATGGTGTATCTGGGGACCTCCGCTCCCGCATTGCGAAAAAGATCGATGTTCCGCCGCAAATCGATCATGGCCATTTGTCCGGGGTGCGGCTCTGTCATTCGCAAGAGGCCATCTCTCGCTTGCTGTCCCAAATGTAACGCCTCTCTTCGGCCAAGTACTCCACCCACTGTCTCGCCTCGGTCGCGTGACCTTTGAACCAGGAACCGGCGGCATGATTGCGAATGGCCGGAATCGCCGCGACCTAAAGAGCCTTCGCGTCTGAAACCCTCTCGAAGACAACTGCAGGAAAGCCAGCAGCCCGATGTACGCCTGTGGTGCTCCACAACTTTTAGATGGCCCTTTATGATGGTGCCGCAAGGTCCTGTCCGCATCCCGTGCGGCGAGGATGGCCAGGACCCTAACAAATATCCGCGCATCAAGCATCCTTCAGCCTTGCGTTCAAAGCGGTAAGCAAGATCTTTTGCAGCACACACGTCGTCGGCAAGCCCGCAGATGCCGCGTCTAGGCCTTTCGCCCGCGGCATCCGCTCATCTATTCCGCCCCGGCTTGTCTGGCGTCCGCACCTGGCTCTGGGTCACAAACCGCACCGTCTGTTCGGCGATCTGCGTCTCCGGCATCGTCAGCCAGCCCCAGAAACATGGCGCGCCGTGCGCAACCACCGTGGTCGGCGGGTGATAGTGGAAGGCCACCGGGATGACATCATCCGTCTGGTCGTTGTTTCCGAAGTACTTCCAGGGCTTGTCCAGAGCGGGCGCTCGGCTGGAGCTGCGGCGCATGCGCACAATGTCCACCGGCACCCAGAGCTCTTTGCGGTTCTGCTCGTCATACAGGCAGAACTCGACCCACGATCGCAGCTTGCCTTTGCTCTTGCCCGCAAGGCCCTTGTCCTCGCCCTTGCTCTCGCTGATGTCATAGCCAATGACTGGGCGTGCGGGAATGCCCGCCGAGCGATAGATCGCCGTGAGCGCGCACGCGATGTCGTGCTCGCTGCCCTTGCCGTCACGAATGACCTGTTCGCTGCCGCGTAGCTCGAAGCCCTGCAGCAGGCCGGTGCGTGTGAACTTGAGCCCATCGCCGCTGGGTTGCCAGGCCTCCAGCGCCTTTGATGCGAGGAACTTGGCAAGCTGCACCTGCGGGATGCTCTTGGGGTCTTTCTGACTGGTCCATGAGTTCAGCAGATCGAGCGCGAGTTTGCCGCCGGGTTCGATGCCCATCTGGGGTGCAAAGCTCGACTGGGCGGCCCGCGGCCACTTGCCGCTCGCGGGCCACGTCACCTTCGCGCCCTGCACCTCGTCCCAGACGTACTCAAAGCAGGTCACCTCGGTCTCGGTATCAAAGTCGATGGTGTGCCCGAGGATGTTCTTCATGTCCCATCGGCCATAGCGCGAGCCAGCGGCCATGTCGTCCAACCAAGTCGCCTCGCTTGTCACGTCCTTGCCGTTGACCTTCACCGTGGCCTTGACGTTGCCGGTGGACGTGCTCGTTGCGGTCGTGCGGATCGCTGGGAAGATCAGTGCAGCGGTATCAAACTTGAACCGCGTGTTCTGGATCTCCGACGGGTTGTTCACCGCCGGCACCTTGCCATCGGGCCCGACCACGGCATTCGTGAGCGACCCAAGCGTGACATAGGTCTTCAGCACCCAATCTCGCGTTCTCCCCGGCTTCATCGCCAGATCCAGCGGCGAGGTCGTCGGCCCGGGCGTCTTCGAAGGATCCGCCTTGCCCGGCTGCGTGCCGGGTCGGTTCGGCTGACTTGGCTGCTTGGTCGGCTGGGCGAGGAGCGGTCCGGCGAGCAAGCCGCCGACCCCAGCCGCGGCCGCCGTGCCCGCCGCGGCGATGATCTGACGGCGTGTCCACCCCTGACCATTTTGCCCTGAATCGCCCAAGTCCATCGCCATGCGAAGCTCCTCTATCTTGAAATCGAGCAGACGTCGGTCTTTACAAACCAAGGAAACTCCGAGAGGTTCGCGAGCAGGGTTGGTTGCAAGAACGTCCACACACCATAATCGTACCAAACGATCCGTGATCGGGTGTCATTTTCCAGGCCCAACGACCTGTCTATGGACCGAAGACATTTTTCGAAGATTAAACCTGATTTGAGCGCAACGGAGCAGTGATAGGGTATTCTCTGAGACCTGCGGTGAGATCAGCCGTGCGAGGAGAGAGATTCATGCGTCGAGCGCTCTGCATTATGGCCATTGCCTCGTTTCCATCCCTTTCTCTGGGTGCGATCAATCTTCAGATCCAACCCGTGACGTCGCCTGTGAACGTCGGGCAGCCGGTCGGGATCAACATCTTTGCGACCCCCAGTTCGGGCACCATGGAAGCGATGCTCTCGTTCCAAATGATCTTCACCTGGAACACGGCTCACCTTCAGCTCACCGGCCACTCGGTCGCGGGCGCACCTTCTTATACAGGCGCGGGGTTTCCGAATGATCCATACGGCCTAAACGGGTCCGGCGTTCCCTCGGATGGCAACGCGATCTTCGTCGTTTTCGGGCCGCTGGGCGGAAACGTCCCGATCAATCCAGGCGGGACGTTTCTTGGCCGACTGAACTTCAACGCTCTCTCCCCCACCGCGCCGGGAGGGACGCCGATCAACATTCTGGCGACCGGCGGGGCGGGCGGCACGACCACGGTCTTCGGGGCGGACGGGCCGAATCAGGACGTCACCGGGATTCTCTCGGGCACATTTGTCACCATCATCCCGGCGCCCATGACGGCGTCGGTGCTCGCACTCGGCGGCGTCATGGCGATGCCACGCCGACGCAGGCCTTGATGCCTGCAAAACAAACTCTTTTCGCGTGCGTGCTTTGACATTTTGAACAGTGCACGCGCGGTTTTTTCCGTGTGGTGCCCTTCAAACGGCCATGGAGGCCGGTTGGGGCTCAAAGTTGGGACTTTCGGAGGCATTATGCAACGTCAGCGTTTACTTCAGTGTCTGGGTCTGGTCGCCGGTTCGTGTCTTGGCGCAACGGCCCTCGGTCAGTACGCGGTCTCGCTGGAGACCGCCGGAACCTGCAACAACACCGGCAACGTGATCGTCAACGTCAAACTGGCGTCGGCCCCGATGACCTCTACTGCGGCGGGTGCGCAGCTCTTTCTGAACTTCAGCAACTCGAACCTGACGGCGACCAGCATCACGCCAGGTGCCGGTCTGCAGAACATCGTTTCCTCTTTCAATCAGGGCGCGGGCACGATCAACATCGCCGTCGGCGTCACCGCACCGAATCAGGTCATCGCCGCGGGCGACACGATCGCCACGCTGGTGTTCACTTCTGGCACCACGGTCTGCTCAACGAGCAATCTGGTGGCGTTCCGCACCAACACCCCGCCATCGCGTCTGACCGACAACGCGGCCCAGTCGCTCGGGTTCACCACGAGCAACCTTGGCGCGATCACCCTCAATGACACCATCGCTCCGTCGATCACCGGCGGTCCGGTGCTCGCGGCCATCAATACCAACGCCGACACCGGCCTCTGCTCGGCGAACGTCAGCGTCTCGGCGCCTGCCGCGACGGACAACTGCTCAGTGTCGAGCATCGTCGGCACCCGAAGCGACATGGCCGCCCTCAACGCTGCCTATCCCGTCGGCACGACAACGATCACCTGGACCGCCACCGATGGGTGCGGCAACACCAGCACGGCCACCCAGAACGTTGTCGTCACCGACACCCAGGCCCCCACGATCACCTGCGGCAGCAACATCACCGTCAACAATGACCTGAACAACTGCTCGGCGATCGTCGCTGTGACTGCTCCGGGAGCGACCGACAACTGCGGCATCCAGAGCGTCGTCGGCGTTCGTGATGACCTCGCCGCCCTGAACGCCGCCTATCCCGTCGGCGTGACCACGATCACCTGGACCGCCACCGATGTGAACGGCCTGACGGCGCAATGCGTCCAGACCATCACTGTGAACGACACGCAGGCCCCGATCGTGACCGCTCCGAGCGCGATCACCAGCAACGCCGACGCCGGCGCATGCACCCTGACGCTCTCCGCCGCCCAGCTCGGTTCGGCGAGCGTCAGCGACAACTGCCCAGGCCCCTACGGCACGCCGATCGCCAGCCTGACCCTCAACGGCCCCGCGATCACGTTCCCATACGCCTTCGCAACCGGCCCCACCACCGTCTTCTGGCGCGCCACCGACGCCCACAGCAACGTTGGTCAGGCCACGCAGATCGTGACCGTCAACGCCTTCAACACCGTCACGGCGAACGTTGAGCTGCTGGGCATCAGCTCGGGCAGCTTCACCCGCTGCATCGACTTCAAGCTCTACACCGCTGGCCCATGCGCTCTGGCCCACTCGGTCTCGGCGGATGTGAACTTTGTCAACGGCTCGGGCACGGTGACGTTCAACGTCCCCTGCGGCTCGGCCCTCACCGCCAGCACCGCGACCGATCCCAAGCACACGCTCCGCCGTCCTTCCACCGTCTCTATCAGCGGCAACAGCTTCGTCACGAACTTCACCAACGGCACCACGGACACCCGCCTCATCAGCGGCAACGTCAACAACGACGAGTTCATCGACATCCTTGACTTCGGCGGGTACATCGGGCAGTTCGGCTCGGCGATCAGCGCCAGCACGATCTGCGGCACCGTTGGGCTCAACGCCGACTTCTCGGGCAACGGCAACGTCGGCCTGGAAGACTTCTCGTTCATCCAGTTCGGCTTCCTTTCCACGCGTGAGCTCGACCCATGTGGCAATGCACTGCAGCGCGGCCCGGTCACCGACGTCTCCGTCGCCGATCTGCTCGCTGCGGGCCTGACCAGGTATGTGGTTGCCGACCGCAACATGGACTGGCGCGTGAATGCCGCGGACGTGTCGATGGTGCTCACCAACGGGCTGTCCACCTGCACCGCCGACTTCAACGGCAACCAGGGCGCGGACACGCAGGACATCTTCGACTTCCTCAACGGCTGGTTCACCGGCCACCCGCGCTGCGATGTCGATGCCCTGCCGGGCGTCGCCACCAGCGACCTGTTCGCGTTCCTGAACGCCTGGTTCGCAGGGTGCTGAGCCCCCACTGATTCTCCCGCCCCCCGCCCGCTCACGCGGGCGGGGCGGCCTTGTTTCTGTTCAGTTCAGCCACGCAGCACGGCCACGATCTGCCCGCTGCGAAGAGTGTGCACAGTCCAATACCAACTTGAGCCCACGCCGATTTCATGGACGCGGAGCGTCCATCGCAGTCGGACACCGGTTTTCGGACAAGGGATTCCATCCATGCTTCAACAGCTCGCCGCCACGATTTGCCGAACATGCTCCCAGATCTCGCTGTCGGTCCGAACGCCAACGGCGGGAGGCCGCTGGCTGCACGCGCTGGTGGCGGTGCTGGTGATGATGGGGATGGGGGTGACTGCGCGGGGGCAGGTGGTGATCAGTCAGATTTACAGCGGCGGTGGCTTGACCGGGGCGAGCTGGAACAATGACTACATCGAGTTGTACAACCGAGGCACGGCCGGTGTCTCCGTAAACGGGTGGTCTGTCCAGTATGCGTCCGCCGCGGGCAGCAGCTGGGCGGTCATCAGTCTTTCGAACACCACAATTCCTCCGGGCGGTTACTACCTCATCCAAGCCGGACGTGACAGCGCTGTCACTGCGGCGACACTCCCGACCCCGGATGTTTCGAGTACGACTTTCAATATGGCTGCTGCTAGCGGCAAGCTGGCACTGGTAAGCTCGACCACCGCACTCACCAGCGCTACTCCAGCGGATGCGTCGATCGTTGATCTGGTGGGATACGGCTCTGCCGGCGCAAATCGCACATCGTCCCTCGGTGGAGCAAACGCCTCGGCAAACAACGCCCTCACTCCAACACCTTCCAATAACTCAACAGCTATCTTTCGTGGCGGCCAAGGCTCGATCGACTATCGGAACAACGCGACCGACTTCACCGTCGGCGTCGCCCGTCCTCGCAACTCCGCCACCGCCCTCACACGCGTGGCCCGCACGCCGCATGTCACGCGCGTGGATGCCACTGATACTGCCGCCACCACCGATGGCTCCCTGAGCAACGACGAGTACGGCACCAGCAACTCCAACGTCTTCTTCGGTGCGGGCAACGGCTTCAGCGGCGAACTGGGCAACTCCCGTCTCTACTTCAAGAGCACCTTTACGAACCTGCAGGTCGCCTTCCAGCCCGGCGCCACCATCAACAACGCCACGATTATCTATATCGACTCCCGAGCCGGCGGCTTCGATGACAACTCGATGTTTGACAACAACGACGCCGTGCGTCGCGCGATCACCGATCCGGGCGCCGGGGGCCTGGTCAACTTCCCCAGCGGATTTGGTGCGGACTACGCCATCTACATCGACTCGGGCTCTGTGGTGTGGTTCGAACTCAACGGCGGCACGCTGAACTTCCTGGGGAACAGCACGCTCGTCACGGGCAACAACACGAGTCTGCGAGAGGTCTCCATCCCGCTGGCCACGCTCGGCATGACCTCTGGCCAGGAGTTCTCGTTCTTTGCCCTCTGCACCTCGTCTACGAGATTTCTCTCCAACGAAACGATTCCGCCGAGCGCTGCCTTTAACTCCGCGGGCAGCCCAGGAAACACCGGGGGCGGCACGATCACCGACTTTGCGCGCTTTATCACCAGCGGCACCATCGGGAGCATTGTCAACGACTGCAACACCACGCCGATTCCCGTCGCCACGGTGGGTACGAACTCGGTGAACGGCAGCATCGACTCGGGCGAGTACACATCGAACGTCTCAGGCGGGTCAAATGCTGGGTTCGGAGGCATCCTGGGGACCGCCGCCAACTTGCGGATGATCTCCGACGGCGCACGCCTCAAGGTCGCACTGTCCCCGAGCGGGACCGGTTTCACTGACGGCAACAACGTCGTTGTTGCGTACATCGACTCGCGCCTTGGTGGCTTCAACAGCACGGGCGGAATCTTCTCTGATGTGACCACGAAGCAGCTTCGTGCGGCTACCCGGCCTGGCGCGGGCGGCGTCACGTTCCCCGCGAACTTCCTCGCCGACTACGCCATCGTCTTCTCCGACTCTGGCATGTTTGTGTATGAATTGCTCGCTGGGGCAACGCCCACGGTGGTCGCGAGTTCAGTTTCGGCTCCCAATGGCGGACTCTTCGCCAATGCCACTGGAAACAACGCCAACGCTCGAGAGCTTGAGATTCCTCTGAATTTGATCGGCTCGCCCAATGCCGGTTCGCACATCGGCTATTTCGCCCTGCTGACCAATGGGACCAACGGTTTCCTTTCCAATGAAGGCATTCCCTTCAACATTCTCCCGGCCTCCAACCCCGGTTTCACTGCGGCAACCGTGATCAACTTCTCGCGCTTCCGGCTGGCCGGCAGCAACCTGGTACCAGCCGTGCTGACCCAGCCCACGGGCATCTCCGCGTGCGTTGGCACAACGCAGACGACGGGGGCCGTGGTGTTGCAGCCGTACAACGGAAATGTGACGTTCCAGTGGCAGCGCTCACTCGTCAACATTGCCGGCGCGACGAACCCGGCACTCACCATTGTCAGCGGCCAGACATCGGACAACAGCAGCGGGTATAGCGTCAACGTCACGCGGCCTTGCGGCACGAATCCTCTGGCCAGCGCGGTCACCACGATCACGTTCAACTCGCAGCCGACCATTACGACACAGCCAGCCAGCCAGTCGGTCTGCTCCGGACAAACGGCGACGTTCTCGATCGTTGCTACGGCTTCGGGCACCATCTCTTATCAGTGGCAACTCTCCACCGACGGTGGCAGCAACTGGGCCAACATCAGCGGCGCCAACGCGGCCTCGTTCGCCACGTCCTCTGGCGTGAATCTGAATCAGTACCGCTGCATCGTGACCAACGGTGGAACGTGCAGCATCACCTCGAGCGCGGCCACCCTCACGATCACCGGCACAACGCCGACGATTTCAACACAGCCGACGAACCAGTCTGCGGTTCTTGGCGGGTCCTTCACGCTGAGCGTCACCGCGACTGGTTCAGGTCTTTCGTACCAGTGGCGTCGCGGCACGTCGCTGACCAACGTCGGCACCAACAGCAACACCTACACCGTCACCAGTGCCACGGCCGCGGACTTTGATCAGTATCAGGTCGTTGTCACCAGCGGTGGGTCATGCTCGGTGACCAGCAGCACGGTGTTCGTATCTCAAACAGGCAACGACACGTGTGGCAGCAATCAGGCCACATTCACGATCCCGGGATCCGGCGGCTCGCAGACCGGCACGCTTGTTGGGGCCACGGTTGACGCAGGGTCCGCCGGAAGCTGCTCCGGCTCCACCGGAGGTGTGGATGTTTACTACTACTTCACGCCGTCCTTCTCTGGCACTTGGGTCATCCAGACATGCCGAACCGGAATCGCTGCCAGCTACCCCAACCTGGACTCCATCCTTTCGGTTCACACCGGATGCGTCACCACCTCGGCCAATCAGGTGTCCGGTGCGTGCAGTGACGAGGGGTGCTCGTCCTTTGGCGGAGGAAACAACTCCCGCTTGAGCGCGACACTGACGGCCGGAACACCTTATGTCATCCGCGTGGCGCTCTTCAACACCGGACCCACAACTCCAGCCGGGCCATTTGTGCTCCAAGTGTCTCCCGCCGCCCCCGCCAACGACACCTGTGCCACTGCCACCTCCGTCACGATCACCTCGGGCTCGGGCAGTGCGGTTGGGTCCAATCTCCAAGCTGCCGTCGGCATCGAGTCCGGCCCGCCCGCGCCCTCCTGCGGCACGTCGGTGTCGCGCGATGTCTGGTACCAGTTCACGACCCCATCGATCCCCAGCGGCACCAACACCTGGCAGCTTTCCACCTGCGGCAGCGACTTTGACACACTGCTCGAAGTCTTCTCTGGCAGTTCGTGCACCGCGCTGACGTTGGCTGCTTCTGGGTGCAACGATGATATCTCGGGCACGAGTCCGTGCGCTGCGCCGCGTTCTGCGGTCGCCGTGAGTCTCGCCGCCAGCACCACCTATCGCGTTCGTGTCGCCGCATCCAATGGCTCCACCGGCGGCTCGATCGCCTTCAACGTCTCGGTTCCCACGCCACCCAGCGGCACCGGCACCGTCGTGACCACGCCCGTCACCCAGGGCTGCCAGACGCTGCTCACCGTCACCCCAAACCCGGGTGCCAACCCCACCAGCACGGGCTACGTCGTCACCGGCAACCTGACGGCCATCGGAGGCTCCGCGTCCCAACCGTTCTTTGACGACGGCAGCAATGGTGATATCACCCCCGGCGACAACGTCTTCAGCTTCCGCGCGACCGTCGCCGGGGCGACCACGACCGGAGCCAAGACCCTCAGCTTCACCGTCGCCGACGCCCAACTGCGCACCAGCGCGGCGATCAACTTCCCAACGCTGAATGTCAATGCGTATTACGGTGTCTCGCCGACTTCCGTCACCGCTCTCGCAGGTGCCTCTGTCACGTTCTCCACAACCGTCTCAGCCACCAGCACGGGTGGATCGGGCAATGTTTGCACCTCGCCCTCCAGCCAAGCCGTCACCATCAACCTCTCCACGATCGGCGGCGGCAGCGCCGTCGCCATGACCGAAGGCCCCGCCGGTACGTGGACAACGTCGTACACAATCCCCGGCGGCCAGGCCGAGGCCGTGTATCCGCTTCCCGTCACGATCACCGACGCGCAATCCCGCACGGCGAGCGCGAATCTCTCGCTCACGGTGGGCTACTGCACTTCCGCCGCGATCAACACGACCAACGAGAAGATCAGCCGCGTGCAGGTCGGCACGCTCAACAACCCATCGACGGCAACCGCTGGCTATGAGAACTTCACCAGTGTTGCCGCGCCCACGCTTCAAATCGGCGTCAGCTACCCAATCACCGTGACGCTCGTCAATCCATTCCCGAGCGATCGCTGTACCGTGTATGTCGACTGGAACCGCAACGGCGTGCTGAACGACTCGGGCGAGTCCTTCCAGCTCAACACTGGCGGCGGGCCCGTCACAAGCGCATTCTCGGGCTCGATCGTGCCCCCCGCTGGCGCGACGCTCGGCAACACGCGCATGCGTGTGTCCATGGGCGACTCCACCGGCACCATCGCCTTCCAGAACACCAATCCGTGCCAGGCCACATTCACCTGGGGCCAGGTCGAGGACTACACCGTCAACGTCGCCGCGGCTCCCAGCTTCACCATGTCCGCCTCCGCAAGCCCCACCAGCGTTCCGCAGGGCTGCTCCACAACGCTCACGGCAACCCTCGCCGGCACCTTCACCGCCCCCGTCACGGTCACTGCCAACCTCACCAACATTGGCGGTGCGCCGAGCGTCCCGATGACCGAGACCGGGCCGAACACCGGCATCTTCACCCTCAACGCCACCGTCGGCAACGCCGTCGCCCTCGCTTCGCAGTCCATCTCCTTCAGCGCGATCGACAGCTCATCCAACACCGCCAGCGCGACCACCAACGTGACCGTCACCTCCGGCGCGATCACCGCGACTCCCGGCTCAGCCGTCGTGACCAATGCAGGCTCGACCATCTGCCTCCAGACCACCCTCGCCACACCCGCGTGTCGACCGATCGCCAGCGGCACCACCGTGACCGTGAATCTCACCAACATCGGCGGCTCTTCCACCTTCGCCCTCAGCGACGATGGCTCCACCCCGGGTTGCGACGCCACCAATGCCGACGGCATCTACGGCGCCTCCTACACCATCCCAAGCACCGGCATCCAGGGCGTCTTCAGTCTCCCCGTCACCATCACCGAGCCGGGCGTGGGCGGCCGAACCGCGACCGCGACGCTCAGCGTCACCGTCCGCCCCGCCAACGACGACTGTGCCAACGCCATCACGCTCGCTGACGGCACCTTCAGCAATCTCTCCAATGCGGGTGCCACCACCGGCACGCCGGCTCCCACCTGTCCATCCGTCGGTAGTTCCAACGACGTCTGGTTCAACTACACCGCCTGCGCCTCCGGCATACTCCGCATCGACACCTGCGGCACGGGCAACCTCTCTGGCGGAATTGACTCCGTGCTCTCCGTCTTCACGGGCACCTGCACCGCATCCACGCTGGTTGCCTGCAACGACGACCACGGGACCAGCGGCACCAATGGCGTCGCCATCACCGGATGCTCAACCGTCTCCTCCGGCGACTCCGGCGTCAGCTTCGCCGTCACCGCCGGCACGCTCTATCGCATCCGCGTTGCCACGTACCAGACCGGCGCTGGCGGCAACTTCAATCTCCGCATCTCCGGCCCAAGCATCAGCGTCCCGACCGCTCCCGCTGCCAGCCCGGCGAGCATCTGCCTCGGAACCTCCAGTTCCATCAGCGCCGTCGTCGGCTCCGGTGGCGACGTCGTTCAGTGGTTCACCGGCTCCTGCGGCGGCTCCCTCGTCGGCACCGGCTCCTCGCTCAGCGTCAGCCCCACTTCCACCACCACCTACTTCGCTCGCTCGCTCAACTCACTCAGCGGCTGCACCAGTTCCACCTGCGCCAGCATCACCATCACGGTCATCGCCCCCCCCACCTCCGACGCTGGCTCAGCCCAGACGATCTGCGCCACCGGTTTGGCCACGCTCAACGGCGCGGCGACCAACGCCGCTTCCACACTCTGGTCCACAGCTGGTGACGGCACATTCAACGATGCCACGATTCTGAATGCCATCTACACCCCCGGCACCAACGATCTCGCCGCCGGCACCGTCACACTCACCCTGACCGCCAATGGCAACGCTCCGTGCGCCGCCGTCCAGTCTCAGGTGATCATCACCCTCCAGCCCACGCCATCGGTCAACGCCGGCTCGGCCTCCTCCATCTGCTCAGGCGACACCGTCGCCGTGAGCGGCACGTCCTTTGCCACCTCCAGCACGCTCTGGACCACCTCCGGTGACGGCATCTTCGCAAGCGCAGGCGCCCTCTCCACCACCTACACCCCGGGCAGCAGCGACCTCTCCAGCGGCTCCTTCACGCTCACGCTCACGGGCCAGGCCATCTCCCCCTGCTCCGGCTCGGTGCTGTCCAACCGCACCATTACCGTCAACCCAACCACCTCGATCACCACCGGCCCTATCAGTCAATCTGAGTGCGTCGGCAGCTCGGTCACCTTCAGCGTCACCGCCGCCGGCGCGTCGCTCACCTATCAGTGGCGCAAGGACGGCTTCCCGATCCTCAATGCCACCGCGTCCAGCTACATCATCTCCTCCATCACTACGGGCGATGCCGGCAGCTACGACTGCGTCGTCACCGGCGCGTGCGGCAACGCCACCAGTTCCGCAGCAACACTCACCGTCAAGCCCACTACCGCCATCACCACTCAGCCCCCGAGCACAAGCTCGCAGTGCTCCGGCTCCTCCACAACCTTCTCCGTGGTCGCCGCGGGTAACACGCTGACCTATGCCTGGCAGCAGTCCACAGACAACGGCGGCTCGTGGTCCCCCGCCGTCGGCATCAACACCGCCGCGTCCTACACCACCAGCACCTCCGCCACCGATGCGACGCTCTATCGCTGCGTCGTCTCGGGCGAGTGCGGCCCTGCGGTCACCTCCAGCATCGTCACGCTCACCGTGAACGACGGCCCCTCCATCACCACGCAGCCAAGCTCGACCTTCTCCGCCTGCGTTGGCCAGACACCAACCCTCTCAGTCGCCGCCAGCGGCACCGCGCCGTTCACCTATGTCTGGGAATATTCCATCGACAGCGGCGGCACCTGGCTCCCCGCCCCAAGTTCATCAAACGCCAATAGCTACACGCTCCCCGCCGTCGTCGCCACCGACGCCGGAAACCTCTACCGCGTCACCATCTCCAACCTTTGCGGCTCGGTCACCAGCACCCCCGCCACGCTCTCGCTCGGCGGCACCGTCAACCTCGCGCTCACCGTCCAACTCGCCGACGTCGCTTCCGGCTCCTTCCAGCGCTGCATCATCGCCACGCTCTATGACGGCAACTGCCCCGGCGGCGTCGACTACCCGATCACCCTCACCTTCACCAATGGCGTCGGCACCGGCACCATCAGCTCCGTCACCTGCAGCTCCTACACCGGCATCGCCATCCGTGATCCGCTGCACACCCTCCGCAGAACCGCGCTCGCCGGCTCCAGCGCCTTCAACACCGCCGACCCGAGCAATCTGGTCGCCACATTCGACACCTCAACCAGCAAGTCACTTCTGGGCGGCAACGTCAATAACGATCCCTTTGTCGACATCCTCGACTTCGGCGGCTTCGTCGGCCAGCTCGGCCAAACCATCGGCGCAGACTCCGGATGCTCCGGACCTCTGCACCCCGACTTCAACGGTGACGGCCAGGTCTTTACCGCCGACTTCGTCGTGATCCAATCCAACTTCCTCGCCTCGCGCGAAACCGACCCCTGCGGCAGCCCCATCATGATCCCGCCCAACCAGCCGGGCGGCCCCATGACCGACATCGCCGTCGTCGATCTCATCCAGACCGGGCTCTGGTCCTACGCCCGCGCCGACCTCAACAAGGACTGGCGCCTCAACACCGACGACATCTCCTTCGCCGCCTTCAACGGCGTGCCCCGCTGCGTCGCCGACTACAACGGACGCTCCGGTGTGACCACCCAGGATCTCTTTGACTACCTCAACGGCTGGATGGATCAACACCCCTCCGCCGACGCCAACCGTTCGGGCTCACTCGACGCCCAAGACATCTTCGACTTCTTGAATGCCTGGTTCGCCGGCTGCTAAGCGTTTCTTTTTCGTTGCCATCTGTTCGTCTCGGTTCATGCCCAAGCACTCTCACCGCTGAATGGAGTTCTCAGTGATCCGCTCGAACAACACGCTCTCTCGCACCTTGCTCCGCTCGGCGATCCTCGCCGGCGCCGTCACCTTGGCCTGTCCCGCGATCGCCGGACCGGTCATGGAGATCAAGCGTCTGCCCGGCCCAGGGCTGGTGGTCGCCGTCCAGCTCCGCGACATCGGCCCAACGCCCGCCGCCGGTTGGCAGGCGTTTCTGGAATACGACCCTTCTCGCGTCACCTTTCTCGCCGGGGCCTATGTCACGTCGACGTTCGGTCTGCCGGTCATCAACCCCGTGACCTCCATAGGCGGCGACAAGCTCAACCTCGCCGCTGGTATCGATCCGACGCTCGCCCAGCCGCCCTCTTCCGCGAACCAGGATGTCGCTTACCTCATCTTCAACTTTGCTGGCACCGGCTGCCAGCCGCGCATCCGCATCCGTAACACCGTCCCGCCGACGCGTCTGACCGACATGACCGGCGCGTCCATCGATCCGCTCACCACCATCTCGCTGTGGAGCACCTGCAACGCCGACATCAACGACAGTGGCGCGCTCGAGATCCAGGACGTCTTCGACTTCCTCAACCTCTGGTTCGCATTCGACTGCCGAGCGGACTTCAACAACATCAACGGCATCACGATCCAGGACATCTTTGACTTCCTCAACGCCTGGTTCGCCGGGTGTCCGTGACTCTTTTTCTTGCTCGATCCGTTCCCCTTTCTGCCTTCTCGGAGCTTTCAATGTTGCACTCTCGTCTTGGGCTCGCCGCCCTGCTCACCCTCTCCTGCACCGGCATGGCCCATGCCGACGCGTTGAGCATCGGGTTTGAGGACTATTCCCTCGGCACGCTCACTGGTGCCAATCCCGGGTATGCCGGACCAGACGGGCGTCTGCCCGGGCAGGCCGACGGCGCTCGGCGGTGGTACAGCCCGTCCAACGCGGCCACCTTTGGTGAGGTCGCCACGCGGGCCTCGCGCACGGGCGTGAATGGGCTTGCGCTCATCCGCAATCCGCCGCTGGGCGGGCTGGATGGCGTGATCAACGGCGTGCAGACGCCGCGGCTGCTTCAGGCCGCCGGCGAGACCGCCGCGCCGGTCTCGGCGCCCAACTCCCGGCTCCGCTATTCCTACTGGTTCCGCACCGGCCCGACGGCATATGCACCCGCCTTGCAGGGCTATCGCTTCGGCTCCGAGGCGTGGAGCACCGACCGCACCACCTGGCACCGCTTCATCGAAGAAAGCGGGCAGCTCAACTTCTACTCCGTGGGCATGGTCAATGTCTCACCGGACTACTTCCCCGCGACCGACACGCTCATCGCGTCCAACCTCACCTGGGGCGCGTGGTACCGCGTTGAGACCACCGTCACCTTCGTCAACGGCGGCGATGACAACGACATCGTCGTCACGCGTCTGTACGACGCCTCCAACACGCTCGTCGGCACCGGCGTCGACACCACGTGGGAGACCGGCCAGCGCATCGTCGGGTTCAACGGCGGCAACGTCGTCGCCCCCGACTCCATCGCCTTCCAGGCCCGCGCCCTGGGCGGCGACGCCTTCCAGTCCTTTGCCGGCGACGTCGCGTATGTCGACGACATCACCGTCGAGAGTCTGCCGCCGGTCGACACGGCCCTCACCATCGTCGATAGCTGCGACAACGACAACACCATCGAGGTGACGATCAACCTCACCAGCACCAACCAGCCCGTCGCTGGCGGCCAGTTCTTCCTGGCCTATGACGCGACCAAGCTGGCGTACGCGGGCGGCACGCCGAGCGCGAGCTTCCCGACGGAGATCCTGGATGTGAGCGCTGCGGGCACGATCGACTACGCCTGCGGCATCGGCTTCGGTGGCACGCCAGTGAACTCCGCCGCGACGTTCGCGACGCTGACGTTCACGAAGCTGGCGAACGTTTGCGCGAGCCAGGGGCTGACGCTGGTGAACTTCCGCCCGCGGCCTTCGCCGCTGCCGCCGACGCGGTTGAGC